>JBHIDX010000022.1:0-32422 GCA_046760305.1 Candidatus Aminicenantales bacterium | reverse complement strand
AATATGTAAATGTCCATTTATTTATTAAAATTTCCACAATTGCATAAAAAATGGGCAGTTGAGATTTCCACTGGTATATAAAAACCCCATCTTATTGATAATAAAAGAAATAGATATAAACCAAACATTGTGTCGGATAAGGTATATTATGTCAACTAATAAATTTTTAACAAATTATACATCAACAAAATTTTTTCTTCTAGTATCTTTTATTTATAAAGGTGGTGAAATTAATATTATAAAATGATAATTTTCTACTTTTTTAGTTTTTTTATTATTTCTAGCAGAGCATCTATTATTTCATTTTTAGTTATATTATGCTTTTTAAATTCAATCCTTAATGAAAAGCTTGAGTCTTCAGGAACATAATTAAAAACATAATGCTTTATTTTTTTTATTTTTCCTTTTAGTTTTTTTGAAAGCTCACGAGTATCGCTTCTCTTTAAACCTCTTTCTCTTATTTCATTTATAAGATTAATCATTTTTTCTTCACTATTTTGCTTGGCTATTTCGATCAACATACTTCTGTTTTCGATGCCGTATTTTTGGCATAGATTTTTAACATGGTGCGGCATCTTAGCAATGTTTATTATTTCAGTGATCGTTGACCTTGCCTTGCCAATTTTTGTAGCAATCTGGGCATGTGTATAGCCGTGTATATCCTTAAGTGCCTTTAGACCCTCTGCTTCTTCGAATACGTTTAAATCTTTTCTCTGTAGATTTTCTATGAGAGCAATCTCCATGGCCTCATTTTCTTTTACCTTCATCTCAATACATGGAATATCCTTAAGCCCTGCTTTCATTGCAGCAACGTATCTTCTTTCTCCAGCGATTATTTCATAGCGATTTTCTTTAGGCCTGACAAGCAAAGGCTCAAGAATTCCTTTAGATTTTATGGATGAGACGAGCTCATTCATTTTACCCAGCTCGCTTCTTGCTTGATGAGGATTTGGGTCTATTTTATCAATGGGAATCATGCGGATGTTAGGACCATCGCTTATGGATGAGATGAGGTCAACAAAGTGCCTATCATGCTTCATCTTAAAAGAATTAGGAAGTCCAGTTCTTTTTGATTTTGGGATGGATAGATTAAAAAAATCTGTTTTTTTAGTTCTTTGCACGTTTCAATAACTCCTCTGCAGCTTTTTTATATTGTAAAGCTCCTATTGAATTAGGAGCATAGGTAAAAATTGATTCCTTATAAGCAGGGCTTTCTTCAAGCTTAACACTTTTTGATATAACAGTTTTTAAAACCTTATTACCGAATACTTTCCTTATTCTTTTTTCTCCATCCTTGGCAATATTCGTTCTTCTGTCGTAAAGGGTAATTAGCACACCGATGATAGATAATCCAGGATTGGCAACTCTTTTTACTTTTTCGATTGTCTCAAGGAGGTCATCGGTTCCTTCAAGGCAAAGATAGGATGGTTGAATGGGGATCAGAATGTGAGAGGCAGCCACAAAGGCATTGAGTGTGATCAGGCCGAGCGTGGGAGGAGTGTCGATGACAATAACATTATACCGCTTTTTTATTGATTCGATGGAGTCTTTTAGTTTAAAGTGGCCATCGATCTCACCTACCAGCATTGATTCGAGTTTAGCCATGGAGATTTTAGAAACTGCAATATCAAGACCTGGAATGGTAGATTTTAGAATGGTGTTTTCAATCTTTTCGTTAGAATCTGTGAGGACATCAAAGAGTGATTTTTCTAGAGAGTGAGAATCAAGAGTGCAAGAAACAGTGCTGTGAGCTTGAGGATCCATGTCAACAAGAAGGGTGCTTTTGCCCATCAATGAGAAAGCAGAAGAAATGTTAATGGCTGTAGTTGTTTTACCTACTCCACCTTTTTGATTGGCAATAGTTATTATCAAATTTGCACCGAAATACTTTTAAAATTAATCTATAAAAAAGGGAATAAATTTGCAAGAAGAAATTATAGAAAATAAAAAAATTTGAAAAAAAACGATAAGAGAAAAAAATGCGAAATGTCGGCCTGCCGACAAAATACGTAAATTACTGATAAAAAATAAATAACCTGGATAATAAGCCGGTTTTAATTAAAAAAGTATAAAAAGAGTTGATTTTTTTGATAGCTTAAATAAGATAATTAACTTAAAAAGGAAGGAAGAGATGGTAGAAGAAAATATTTTAAAAAGGATGAAAAAATCAATAGTTGAAGGAGATAAAAAAAAGGCAATCGAGCTGGCTAAAAAAGCGATTGAAAAAAAGATGGAACTCAATGAGGTAATCGAAAGAGGATTTGTTGCTGGCATCCAGAAGGTAGGAGAGCTGTGGGAAAAAGGTGAATATTTCCTTCCTGAGCTCATCACCAGTGCCGAATGCATGAAAGAAGCGATGAGTGTGCTTGAGCCGGAATTAAAGAAGTCAAAAATAGAAAGAAAATCTAGAGGCAAAGTTATCATCGGCACTGTAGAGGGCGATATTCATGATATCGGTAAAAACCTGGTTGCTTCCATGCTGGCTGCAAACGGATTTGAGGTGATAGACCTGGGCGCTGATGTGGAGCTTGGAAAATTTGTGAAGCGAGCCAAGGAGGAGAAGGCCAAATTTATCTGTCTCTCTGCTTTGCTAACAACTACGATGATTGGTCAGAAAAGAGTAGTCGAGATGGCTAGAGAGAAAAAGATTAAAGGATGTAAAATTATGGTAGGAGGAGCTCCAGTAAGTCAGAAATGGGCCGATGATATAGGAGCTGATGGTTATGCAGGAAATGCCATGGCTGCAGTCAGAGTGGCCCTTGAGCTTGTGGATGAGTGAGCAATGTCAAAAGAGATAAAAATCATCAGAGATATAAAAGTTGAATTTGATGAGAAAAGGATATTAAGGCTCATCGGTTATAAAAAAAGGGAAATAGAAGGATCGGTAAAAGAAATAATTTTGGGGGAAAAAGAAAGGCTGAGCTCTCTTATCAGTCCCCTATCGATTTATACCGTCATTGATTATGAAGAGACAAACAAACACCAAATCTTTGACCATGCTCGAAAGGTTGCCATCTGTGTCTGTACAATCGGGAAAAAGCTGGAAGATGAGAGTGCACGGTTGATGAAAAAAAATGAAATGCTCAGGGCTTTAGTGCTTGATGCACTGGGTTCTGAAGCAGTGGAAGAAGTGGCAGTTCACTCTGACAATATAATCTCAAAGGAAGCTCTAAAAATGAATCTCTGGCCGAGTAAAAGATTCAGTCCGGGCTACGGGAAATGGGATATAAGAGAACAGAAGTTTGTCTTCAAAGTAGTTCCGGCAGAAGGGATAGGTGTAAAGCTTAATGAGTCAATGATGATGGTGCCCAGAAAGTCAATTTCCTTCAGGATTAATTTTTACGCTGAAAAAAAATACACCACAAAAAAAATTGAGGCCATAGAGTAAGGAGAAGAGATGATAAAGACATTGAGGCCAAAAATTAATTTTTTATCCTCAGCTTTTATAAAAAAAATAATCGAGGAGGCATATCTGGTTTTGGAAAAAAACGGAATTTTTGTGGAGAACGAGGAGGCAAAGAAGCTTTTAAAAAATGCTGGGATGAAAATAAAAGAAGAAACTCAAAAGGCCTACATAAAGCCAGAGTTAGTAGAGGAATGTCTGGCAACAGCTCCGGATAAGATAGTGATGTATGATAGAGAGGGGAAAAAAAATTATTCTCTCAGCGGAGATAATGTTCATTTTAATCCCGGATCTGCCGCAGTCTATGTTCTCGACCATGAAACAGGCCAACAGAGAAAGGCGGTGACAGAAGATCTGATTTCTTTTACCCGGCTGACAGAATACCTTGAGCATATAAAATTTCAGAGCACGGCTATTGTCAGCAGTGATGTGCCTGATTTAATCTCGGACAGCTACAGGCTTTATGTAGCGCTTCTTTTCTCCAAGAAACCGGTTGTAACAGGAACCTTCCGCACACAAGGATTCAAACCGATGTACGAGATGCTGGTGGCTGTCAGAGGAAATGAAAGAGAGGTTGAGAAAAAGCCTCTGGCCATATTTGATGCCTGCCCCTCCCCTCCTCTAAAATGGAGTAACCTCACTGCCCAGAGCTTGATTGATTGTGCCAGAGCAGGTATCCCCTCTGAAATAATATCGATGGGAATGACTGGAGCAACTTCGCCCGTAACAATTGCTGGTACGCTTGTGCAGCATGTAGCCGAGAATCTTTCTGGGATTGTTATATCTCAGCTGGCAAAGAAGGGCGCTCCTGTTATTTTTGGCGGTTCTCCCTCGAGCTTTGATATGAGAAAAGGAACTACTCCCATGGGAGCTGTAGAAACGATGATAATAGATTCTGCCTACAGCCAGATTGGAAAGCACCTCAATTTGCCCACCCATGCTTACATGGGATTGAGTGATGCAAAAAAAATAGACTCCCAGGCAGGATTCGAATCCGGAATCGGAGCTGTGCTTGCCTGCCTTGCTGGAATAAATGTTGTTTCAGGTCCAGGGATGTTGAATTTTGAAAGCTGTCAAAGCATAGAAAAGCTGGCCATAGATAACGAAATATGCGGAATGGCCTACAGAATAGCTGAGGGAATTTCACAGCGAGATGAGCCTCTGGCCGCGCATCTTTTTGAAGAGCTGGAAAAGGAAGGACAGTTTCTCACACTTGAGCATACGAAAAGATGGTACAGAAAAGAACATACATTTCCTGGATTAGTTGAAAGAGATACATACGATCAGTGGGTTTTGCTCGGGAAAAAGTCAATAGAAGAGAAAGCAAAAGAAGAGGTGAGAAAAATACTCAAGAAAAGTTCCCCTTCTCTGCCTGAAAAAGAAGCAACAAAAGAAATGGAGAGAATAATGAGGGCTGAAGCCAAGAAATTGGGAATTTCATCTCTTCCAGAAATAGAGAATTGAAGCAGGGATGAATTAGTATAAATTACTGAAAACAATAAAGATACACGTAACTACTTGATAATAAATAAAATAAATAAATTTATAAAGAATAGCCTGTCAGCAGAAAAAATGATATTATTCGTTTTGTGGCCTCAATTTTGAAAAATAAGATTAAAATTAAATACTTAGACGGACTGAGATTCGAAAGGGCTGTTATAGAGGGCCTGAAAAAAGTAAGAACTCAAGAAGAAGAGCTAAACAGATTAAATGTTTTTCCCATTCCTGATAATGACACTGGTTCCAACTTAAAGGTAACATTCAGAGCTGTAGTTGAAAACTTGCCCCTGTTTTTTCCCGAGCTTGATAAAAGCAGTGCCTATATCGCAAGAAAGGCCATCTCGTCTGCACTGGGCTATTCAGGAATAATATTTTCCAACTTTCTCCTTGGTTTGGCTGAGGGACTTCAGGGTAGGAAAAAAATTACAGTAAAAGAACTTGCTCAGCCTTTAAAAATCGGAGTTAAGAAAGCATACGATTCTCTTGCAGAACCTGCTGAGGGAACAATTTTATCTGTGCTCAAGGCATTTTCAGATGAGGTGTCAAGGCTTTGTTTGTTTACAGAAGATTTTGTTGTTCTTCTTAACAAATGTTTGAAGAAGGCAAATCGTGCTCTGTTGCTCACTCCCACCCAGCTTGAAGTTTTAAAAAGACATGGAGTGGTTGATGCAGGTGGCCAGGCATTTGTTTATTTTCTGGAAGGTATTTTAGATTTTATCCACAAAGGTAAAATCGAAAAACGTCTGATTTTGGAAAAGCGCATTGCAAAAAGGGGGAAAGCCAAAGATGAGAAATCATTCTGTGCTGAATGCTGTGTGCACAAAAATAATGTTGACCGACTTGCTATTTTAAGAGAAGTCAGGTTCCTGGGTGAAGAGCTCCTATTTTACAGCACCACTGATCTGGTGAAGTTACACGTGAGAACAGACAATCCGGAGAAAGTTTTTAGATCTGTTGCTCGTTTTGGGGAGGTGAGAAGGAAAAAAGTGTTCAAATTTGGGCCTGATTTGCATTCTAAGAGAAGAAAAAGCCTGGCAATAACAGTTGATTCATCCTGTGATATCGAGGATGATTACGTGGAAAATAACAATATCTATTTTATTCCGCTAAAGTTCATTACCAAAGACAGAGTTTTTGTAGACAGGATGGATATAATTCCCGAGGATTTTTACGGCCTTATGCGCTCCTCCCCTTCTCCGCCAAAAACCTCCCAGCCAGGTATGGAGGATTTTAGAAATGTATACCAGCACCTGCTCATCCATTTCAACTCAATAATTTCTGTCCACCTTTCAGCCTCACTCAGCGGAACTTTCCACACCGCTTGCAGGGCTGCTGAGATGGTTGAAGCTCGACGCATAAAGGTGATTGATGGAAAAAGTATTTCAGTAGGTCTTGGTCTGATTGTGGTCGAAGGAATTAAAGCTCTGAGGAGTAAAGAAAGTTTTGAGAAGGTGGTGCAGAGGATTAAAAACGCGGCCGGGAACATAAAAATATTCATCGGTATTCCAACCCTGAAATACCTGGTTAGAGGAGGAAGGGTTAGCTTTACAAAAGGGCTTGTGGCCTCGCTTCTTAAAATCAATCCCATTCTTTCTCTTAACAGTGAAGGCAGGCTCGTCAGAGTTGGAAAAAGCCGTGGAAAAATGAATATGGAAAAAAAGGTGCTGGAGATAGCTTCAGCAAACATACTGCCAGGAAAAGTATTTTCTCTGGCTGTTGCCCACACAAACGCTCCTTTTTTGGCACAAAAGGTGGTCGAAAAGCTTGAAACTAAGTTCAAGCGGAAAGTAGCAATGGTGAGGAATGCTTCCCCTGTACTTGGCGCTCATGGAGGGCCTGGAGCAGTAGGTATTGGAATCCTGGAAAGTCCTCTTTGACCTCGAATTTATGATATTTATTAGAAGTTGCCACCGGTATTGCAAAACCGATTAAGATTTTTTTCGTAGTATTAAATCGAGTAAAGCTTTTTAATCTCTTTGGAAGTGAACTCTTTTTCAGATTTTTTTATAAAGGGAAAGAGCAAAAACAGATGAAAGGAGGTTTTAATGTCTAGGGCAGGCAAAGGTTTTCTATGTCTTGTTTTCTGCCTGGCTGTATTTTCCTACGGGCTAAAGGCAGAGGAAATCGAATTCTCTGACTACCATTCTCCCCAGGTTGTAGTGAAGTTACTGAAATCATGGGAAGTCCAGTATCCCCAGCTGGCAAAGCTCATAACCATAGGTAAAAGTGCTCGAGGAGCAGGGATATTCGCCTTGAGGATAGCTGCCGAGAAGAAGGAAAGCGCTGAACCTGACACTCGCCAGGCCGTGTTTGTCTCGGCTAATATCGAGGGCACGCATCTCGTGGGCACTGAGGCTGCGCTGAAGATTGCTGAGCGGTTGCTCTCAGGATACGGTAAGGATAAGAGTATTACCTCTCTTCTGGAAAAAAGGACTGTCTATGTTGCTCCCTTGCTCAATCCGGATGTTGCCGAAGCTTATTTTGCAGAGGTTAAGTATGAACGCCGAGCTAATTTCAGGCCTGTGGATGAAGACTTGGACACACTCGTTGATGAAGACGGACCTGACGACCTGAACGGAGATGGACTCATCACTCAGATGAGAGTCAAAGACCCAGAAGGAACATGGATTAAGGATCCTAAAGAACCGCGTCTGATGAGGAAAGCTGACCCCAAGAAAGGTGAGAAGGGTGTGTATAAAATTTACATCGAGGGAGTGGATAATGATGGTGACGGGAAATACAACGAAGACCCAGCCGGTGGAGTAGAACTCAACAGGAATTTTCCCCATGATTTTGAGTACCACCACAAGCAGGCAGGTCTTTATCCTGTTTCTGAGAAAGAGACAATTTCCCTGGTGAAATTCCTGGTTTCCCATCGAAATATCGCCATGGTGCTGAATTTCTCGAGCGAAAACACTTTCCTCAATCTCCAGCAGACAGGACGTGCTCGTGCAGCTTCAGATAAGGTAAAAGTTCCTGAGCGCTTTGCCAGTTTCCTCGGGCTGGAAGCAGGAAAAGAGTATACTATTCCCGAATTAGTCGAGATTCTGAAGGGTATGAACATAGGCGGAGGAATTGAAATTACAGAGGATATGGTGGCCATGTTTCTCGGTCTTGGTCCAGCGATGAGCATTGACAGACAGGATATGCCCTTTTTTGAGGCAGTGCAGAAAGATTATAAGGATGCCCTCAAAAAGGCCAAAATTGATTATCCCCAGAAGAGAGCAAAAGGAGTGGGAAAAGGTTCTTTTGTTGCCTACTGTTACTACCAGCTCGGGGTACAGGTTTTCTCCTCTGATTTGTGGGCCATACCCGAGCCAAAAAAAGAGCCCAAAAAGGATGCTTTAACTAGGGAAAAGCTCAAATCGATGTCTTCGGAAGAATTTCTTGCTCTTGGTGAAGAAAAAATTGAGGCCTTCCTCAAAGAGCAGGGAGCCCCTCCCAATTTTAAGGCCTCGATGCTCATTAACATGGTTAAATCAGGAAGAATAACTCCAGAAAAAATGGCCGAAATGATGGAAAGAATGCCCCCCAGGCCTGCTGCCTCTGGAGAAGAACATCCAGACTCCTACATACTCAATTGGTCTGATACAGTGCTCAAAGGAAAAGGTTTTGTCGACTGGAAGCCGTATTCGCATCCTACTCTGGGTGAGGTGGAGATAGGTGGTTTTGTTCCCTATTTAAAAACCACCCCTCCTCCTTCAGAAATAGAGAAAACAGTTTTGTTTCATTCTGATTTTTACATCGGATTGATGAATCGATTACCCTGGCTTGAGATTGAGAAGACAGAGGTAGAAGCGATTGATAACAGCTTGTTCAAGGTCACAGTCTATTTCACCAACAATGGATGGTTTCCAACTTCATCTGCCCAGGGACGTAGGGCACGCACTGCCTGGCCCATTACTGTGAGGCTCAAAACTTCAAAAAACCAGGAAATATTTTCTGGTAGAAAAATTGTTACCATCCCTTTTATCAACGGCAGCGGCGAGACGAAGAAAGTTGAATGGATGATAAGGGGCAGAAGGGCCTCAAAGCTTACGGTTACTGCACAGAGCCCTAAACTCAATTCTGTTTCAAAAACAATCACGCTTGAGTAACACGGAGGAGAAAAATGAGAAAAAAGAGAATTATTTTAATTTCTGCGGGAATGCTTGTCTCCCTGGTGCTCCTTGCTTCAATCGCTCTTTCTGAAACTGAAGTGAAGCTCAGCTTTGACCACTTCTACGATCATGCTGAGCTGACAGAGGCTCTTAAATCTCTGGAGAGAGCATACCCTCAGTTTGTGAAAGTCATTTCCCTGGGTAAGTCTTATCAGGGGCGGGATATCTGGGGAGTTATCCTCAACAACCCGAAGACAGGTCCAGCCGAGCATAAGCCCGGCTACTACATCGATGGTAACATTCACGGCAATGAAATTCAGGGCACTGAAGTAGCTCTTTATGCTCTCTGGTACCTTGTTAAAAATTACGGGAAAACAGACTTGGCCACGAGGTTGCTGGATGAGAAGGCGTTTTATTCCATTCCCACCATGAATCCTGACAGCCGGGATTATTACATTAATCGGGCAGCTGACCCCAATTCTCCCCGTACAGGCTTGATTCCTAGAGATGATGATCGTGACGGGAAAAAGGATGAGGACGGTCCTGAGGACCTAGACGGGGATGGTTCTATAACCCTGATGCGGAAGCGTGATCCGAATGGAAATTTCAAATGCCATCCAGATGACCCGAGGATAATGATTCCTGTCAGGCCCGGAGAAAAAGGAGAGTACATCTTGCTTGGCCAGGAAGGGATAGACAATGATGGAGACGGCCGGATAAACGAGGATCCTCCAGGTGGGTATGACATGAACAGGAACTACGGCTACAACTGGCAACCAGAGTATGTTCAGTACGGTGCGGGTGACTTTCCCTTCTGCTGGCCAGAAACAAGGGCGACGAGGGATTTTCTGCTTGCCCATCCGAACATAATCGGAGCTCAGAATTTTCATAATTCAGGGGGAATGATCCTCAGAGGTCCAGGTGCAAAAAATCTTGGAGAGTACCCGATTGCCGACAGGAGAATTTATGATTATATCGCAAAAAAAGGAGAGAAGATTATTCCTGGCTACAGATATGTGGTTGTCTACAAAGACATGTACACTGTTTACGGAGGAAGCATAGATTTTCTGTACAATTCGCTGGGAATATATACTTTCAGCAACGAACTGGATATGTCGCCCACCTTTGTCTATCCCCTGGCAGAAGAGAGAGAGAAAGAAGCGAAGAGAATGAAGGAAGACGAAGAATACGCAAGGTGGCGTTCCCTTGTCCGTGAGCTCGAGGAGAGGTTTTACCTTGATTATATTCTCCTCGGTGAGCAGACTTCAGAGTGGAAGCCCTACGACCATCCTCTTTTCGGGAAAATTGAGATTGGAGGGGTCAAGAAGTTTGGCCGCCGGGTCCCTCCTTTATTCAAGCTCGCAGAAACATGCCACCGAAACGCTGCTTTTTGCCTTTACCATGCTGACCAGCTTCCTCGTCTTAACTTTGGAAAGGTGGAGGTAAAAAAGCTCAGCCCAGGCCTCTTCCAGATCGATGTCTCAATAGAAAATACCCGAGTAACACCCACTATTTCAGCTATAGCCAGGCAGAAAAAGCTCCACCGGGCAGACAGGTTTGTGTTCGAAGCAAAAAATGCCAGGCTCGTTGCTGTCGGACACTTGGTTGATCGTTTCCGCGGCATCACCTCTAAGATTAAAACAAGAAAGAATTTCTTCTGGGTAGAGTCAGGAGTGGGAAGCTTTGGCCGCCTTGATTTACGACTTCTTGTCAGAGGAAGCGGTAGCGTTAAGCTCATCTACGATTCTCTAAAGGGAGGATATTACACCAGGAATGTGGAATTAAAGTAGGGGAAGAATGCGGGAAGGGAAATCGCTCACTTGGGGTTTTTAACGCTGTTGCTTCTCCCCCTTCCCGGAGTCATTACCAGTTGTCTTAAATATTAGGGGAGCTTTTCCTTAAGGAGTTTGATTATTTCCAGCACTGCTTGAGAGGGCAGCTCAGCTTCTTGATGTAACTTTTCAGCTTTTCTGAAGTCACCAAAATATTCAAGGGCAAGGGCTCCGAAGTAAAGGCCTCTGCCCTTCTCTTTCCCCTTTCTCAGGGTGTAATCGCGGACAGATTTCATCAGCTCTTCTGCTTTGTCTTTATTGCCCAGTTTTGAAGCACAAAGAGCTGAGAGGTAGTCCTGCATCCTCAAATCCGGTTCATAGGGCCTTCCTCTGCCCAGGTTTTCAGGGAATGATTTTGACTTCTCCAGATGTGAAATTGCTTTGCTGAGATTCCCGCTTTTTATGTGTTTGAAAGCAAGCTCCAGATGAGAGCGGACAAAAAGACGGTGGAGTGCAGTTGCCCCTTCAGAGGGAAGAGCAACAATTTTATCGAGTAAATCAGCAGCCTCTTCAAAATTTCTGTTTGCCATGTGCGCCCGGATGAGGTCGACTTTGATCGTTACATCATCAGGGAATAAAAGCGCAGCTTCTTTTGCCGAGCTCATTGCTTCCTCTTTCCGGCCTTGCTCAAGGTAGAAATTGATAAGCATATGCCAGGTTTTCCAGTTATCTCTCTCTGCGTCCAATGCTCTTTTCATCTCCTCCAGTGCCTGGTTGGGGTCAGATTTTTTATAAAATTGTGCTCTGGCAAGGTAGAGAGGAGCAAAATCCGGATAGCCGCATTTTTCAAGAAGAGCCCTCCCCTCCTCCACCCTTCCTTTGCTCCACAGAAGAAGGCCAAGATAGTACTTTGCTTTCCAGTCAGCTGGAGAGGTTTTGATTGCCCACTCAAATACCTCAACAGATTCTTCCCTGAAAGGAAAGACAAACCTCGGGGAGAGCGAGGCTGCTTTTCCCAGGTAGGTTTTACTTTGCTCGGAAAATTCATCCCGGAGAAGGAAGGCAAGCCAGTAACAGGCAGTGGGGTAATGAGAGACAAATTCTAGTAGGTTCTTTGCCTCAGAAAGGAGTCCGGTTTTTATGTAAAATAGGGCCATCTCGATCATGGTCTCTTCGGGAAACTCGTTGCGAATCATGGATTGAAAATGTTTTAGATTTTTTTGTCCTGGTTTGAGAAGATAAAGCTCGTAGCGGGCCAGATGATTAAGAGGTTCGATTTCCAGAAGATTTTTGAGAACCTGGTAGGCTTTTTTGTGTTTATTCATTTTTCTGAAGGCTACGGCCATGACCTGGGAAGCATTAATGTTGTGAGTATTGAATTTCAGTGAGCGCCTGGCATATTCAAGAGCAAGGCTGTAATTTTTCTCCACAAGATAAATTTCTGCCATCTGGCAGTAAGCACTGGAACGATACTTCATCGACCTGGCTGCCCAGCCGAGTGTTTCTAGAGCATCAATCAGGTTTCCTAGTCGGCGGGATATAATGCCGTAGAGGTAGTTTGCTTCAGGGTCGTACATCGAGATTTCGAGTGCATTGCGAGCATAAAAAAGTGCTTTTTCGTATTCGGCTCTCCGGAAATAAATCTCGCCTACCCGACAGAGTGCGCGGGTGTGAAGAGGCTCTTTTTCAAGACAAGCAAGGTATTTTTCCAGGGCCCCGGCATAATCTCGTTCTTTTTCTAAGCGACTGGCTGCCAGGAAGAGCCCCTCTGCACTATTTTCTTTATAAGTACGAAAAAGGATAGGCCGTTGAAGGTCGTTTGCTTTAGGATCGCTGGTGTATTGAATTTTCCCGCCCAGGTCAAGGTAAAAATAATTACTTTTGAGAGAGAATGGAATTCTTTTCTCATACACTTCTGCTGGCTTCAGCTTTAAATGCTCCCGGTAGATCTCTTTCCCATCAACTTTTAACACCAGCTCGTCGTTTATTCTCTGAAGAGGAAAAATACCTATTTTAATTGAGTCTCTGGCATGAGTTACGTTTAGTACTCCCCAGGGAGAGGCATTGACCATGGGACCGATTTTTTTATACGGAAACCATATTTCTCGCCATGAGTCTGCTGAGTAGGGAAGAAAAAATTCATGGTCACTCTGGTTGAAGAGGCGTCCGGCTTGCGGTTCAGTGTACTGTCCGTCTGCATCTGTCAGCAGATCTTCCCAGATGGCCCCTTCTCTTGAAAGTGCCCAAATCCATATTTTTTTTCCCGGAATGTCATCGTAACGAGCCCAGTGGCCAAACCCGAATTCAGAATTATGCCAGTAGCCGCCGAAGAAATTCTCATATTCGCCAACTATAAAATAGCTTTTACTCGATCCGAAATCATTGTTCCTGTACCAGGATAAGTTACGTCCCTCGGAATCAACGGGCCAGGGACGAAGAGGTTTGGAATAGCTGTGTCCTATCTGGTAGCGGCCAGGAAAGATGTACTGCAAATCGTCTCCAGTGTGGATGGCCCCTGTGATCCAGACATAATACGATTGGTTGAGAGGAGTGGGATTGTACCACAAGGCCTTGGTTTCAAAATAAGCTTTATCAGGGGGCAGAGTAATGGTCACACTCCACCTTGTTCTGGAAGGAAGGTCAGTGGTACCCACAACACAGCTCACACTTCCATCCCTGTTTTTCCTGAGCATATAATCCACCGGCGAGGCAGTCGAGGGAGAATGGCCGACAATACCGAAGTTGAACTCAACTCCCCCTGATGTCCAGGGGCCACGAAGAGCGATTTGGCGGAATTTCATCACATGATTTGTGTAGATGAACTCCTTTTTTGTTGATTTTTCCAAGGCACCCCAGACTTTTCCACCAGCTTGAGGAAGAACAGAGACTTTAAGATAAGGATTTTCCATCCGGACAACCTTCCATTCTTTGTTTTCCCCCTTTGTGTTGAATTTGTCGAAAAAAAAGTAGGGGTAAAGCCTGGCTCCCCTTCCCCAAATAGTTGACTTGGCAAAGATGGGAATCGGGTCCGGGCTAGAGAACGGATATGTTTTTATAACTTCGCGCTTTTCTTTAATTCTGGCTTTTCTGCCGGGCATGAAACTCAGGCAGGAAACGACTAGGATGACTAGGAAAAAAGCAATGATTTTTTTGTCAAGATTCACTTTTTCCATTTTATCCTCCCCTTTTCTTTCAGAGTTTTTCAGGGTAAGAGGTAAAATTTTTATTTGCCCCCATACACTCCTCCTCAATTAAAGTATAGCTGGAATGATTATATTTTAATCCGCGAGGAAAATATAGAAAAAATTGGAAAAATGAAAAAAGGCTTTGTTAACGCTCCAGCCTCACTGAACCGTTAACAGTACGGAGGGATATTTCTGGTCCTCCATCGCCGATCCTGCCTTCAATCCTTCGTTTTGACATCCTTAGATTTTGTAGGGTGAGAGGAAAATCACAGGTTATTCTTCCGTTGACTGTCCTCACCGAGAGATAGGCATTAATCTGCCTCTGGCCTGGAAATTGAGCCTTGATTGAGCCGTTTACAGTTGAGGCTCTGAGGTCGTTTTTTAATTCTTTAATTTCAAGGCTAAGGGAACCGTTCACTGTTTTGGCTTCCATGGCGCCTCTGATGTTAAAGGCCTCTATTCCTCCATTGGTTGTGGAAAGGTGAATATTGCCAGAAGCATCATTACAGATAATCTTCCCGTTTGTTGTCTCTGCTTTCACATCCCCGAAGGGGCCGCTGAGATGAACGTTTCCGTTTACAGAGCTTACTTTCTCCAGAGTGACACCAGAAGGTACCCTGATGGTGTAGCTGACGCTCACTCTGGTGTTTTTCAACCTGGGATAAACTGTTTCCACTGAAACAGAGCTGGGTGTTGACTCTATATCAATTTTTACCCAAGAGAGCCTCTTCCGGCCATATCTGGTACTCTTGACGGCATTTATCTCGACTTTATTTTTAGGCCATGTTTCGATTGAAATCGTCCCGTTAACGTTTCGCAGGCTGAAAAAGCCATCAGGCTTAAGCGGAAGAACTTTGTGTACCCTCTCTTCCTCTCTGGGGCCTTTTCTTAGAGAAAAAAGGTCATCTAAAAAATTTTTATCCCCGCCTTGGAGGCGGAGAGAAAAAGGAATACACATAGCGAGGGCAAGGGGAATGATTGGATAGAATTTTTTACCATGCATCGTGACCTCCTCTACTTATACAAAACGGAAGTTTAACCTGAAAAGTTCCTGCAGCAAAATGTGCTTTACTTCCTTTTATGGATGACCCGGGCTGTGAATTTTTATAAACTTGAGGTTTTTTACTCTGGCCGTATCAAGGCTGAAACCTGAGATCCTGCCCTCCTTATCACGAGTGAAGCTGAGAGTCAGATTCCTCACCTTAAACATATCTTTGAACAAGGGAAGAAAAGGATTTTTCGGTGCATTCTTGTGAACAAACCATAAATTTTCATCTTTAAGTGTTATTGAATACTTTATCCCTAACTCTTGGCTGTAGAAGTCGCCCGTGTACTCCTCAAGTTCGTCCGGGGAAAGGGGCTTGAAATCACCTTTTTTGAGAATGATCGGCTCCTCCCCTTTCCGATGAACCTCAAGCACCCAGGGCTTTCCTTCTCTGTGCCTGGTAAAGGTAAGCTTAAGAGAATAAGGAAAGTTTATGACCAGGAATTCATTTTCACTCAGGGCGCCAAGACGGTAACTTTTTCCGTTTGTTTCCAGGCAAAGGTGTTTTCTTCTCATGAATATTCTGTAAACAATTTTATTTTCAACACTATAGAAAGTACCGGTTCTTGCCCTCAGTTTTTCCCGAGAGATATCAAGGAAATTAATTTCAATCTTCTCTTTTTTTTCTTCTCTCAGCCTGGATGCGAGGTAAATATCCGCCACCTGGTAGCAGAGCCTGGCCGGAGTGAAAGAGCTGAGGTTTGAAAGGCAGATGACAGAGAACCTTTCTTCAGGAAACCTGATAAGCGCTGACCTGTAGCCCCCCAGTGCCCCGCTGTGGCTGACTGTTTTGAGCCCCTTATACTGGCCTAGGGAGAGAGCAAAAGCATAGTCGATTTCTTTTCCGCTCTTTAATTTTCCCCTGGTGTGCATCATATCTAGCACTTCTTTTCCCCCCACTTTTTTATGGTAGAAGTTTTGGTCCCAGAGGTAGAGGTCACGAACTGTGGTGTAGAGCCCACCAGAGCCAACGCAATCAAAGGCGGAGATGAAATTGAAGAATTTGTTCTTCCCAGCAGGAAAATAGCCAGAAGCCCGGCCAGGGATGAGCATCCTGTAGTCATCATGAAAGCAGGACTTTTTCATGCCCAGGGGTTTGAAGATGTTTTTTTGGGCAAATTCATTGAGGCTTTTTCCGCTCACGCGTTTCACGATTAAAGCCAGGAGGAAATAACCCGTGTTGCTGTAGAGGAATTTTTCCCCAGGGCTGAAATTCAGCTCTTTCTGCCTGCTGATGAGCTCGAGCACGTCATCTTCATGATAAAAGCCGAACGGCATGCCGATAAGGCTTTCAAGCTCCAGGTAGTCACGCAGACCACTGGTATGGTAGATGAGATGTTTGATTAAGATGGGATTCTTATAGGCAGGCAATTCAGGCAGATAAAGACGGATATCGTCTTGCAGGGAGAGCTTCCCTTTCTGAACCAGGAGGGCAATACACATGGCCACGAACTGTTTGGAGACAGAGCCGACATAGAAAACAGATTCAGGAGTGATGGGGACATGGTGTTCGAGATTTGCCATTCCGTAGCCGCGCTCGTAGATGATTTTTCCCTCCCTGACCACTGCCAGAGCACAGCCAGGGGAATCAGGCTTGTCCCAGGGCGAAAAAAGCCTGTTTACCCTATCTGTAGTGCCTGTCGATGCCTGGAGAGAAAGAGCGGCTGTCAGACATAGAATGAAGAGAGTGGAGATGATTCTGAGAAATTTATTCATACCAGAAATATGATTTTATTCTTTCTTTTTTTATCAGCTCGATTTATGATATGAAGGTCAAATTCGTTTTTTAAAAAATCACCACAGAAAAGGCAGGCAACTCCGACTCTGTAGTCTTTTTTTTGAGGACGAGGAGAAAGAGCTCGATAAACTTCTGCTGTCATTTCCTGGGGGCTTTTTCCTTTAAGCTCAACTTGAAGCGGAGCACCTTTGAATGGCTGAAGCGGCTCTTCTTCGTTTCCCAGGTAAGTTGTGATTAAGCTCCCCTTCCCTTTTTTAAGCAGTATCTCAAATATTTCTCTGAGAGAAGAGCCGTCCTTCTTTCTTTTTATGATACCAAGAGAAGCGCTTCCAGAAGGAAGCACGCAGCCGCTTATTCTGGGAGTGTAGTTTGGTGCATCAGGCTCATAATCCCAGTCTTGAAGGGCTGAGCGTAGGACTTCAGAAGCAGACTCATGGAGAGGGAGAGAGGCTTTGATGTCGTCTGTTTGTTTACCGTTACTGACAGCTATTCCTCGATGAATATGTAGGGCAGGATAGATGAGTAAATCTCTTTTTTCTCGCTTGAGAAAGTGCTTTCCTGCTTGCTCTACCCGCACCGTTGTTCCTTTTACTACCAGTCTTCGTGCCTGGCTTGAGGGAGACCTGCCTGTCAGGGCATAGATGACGATAGTTTTTTTCCCAGTGAGATCCTTACCGATGATAATAATCCTGCCCGGGTATATCATGTTTTCCAGGTTTTTTAGGCCCTGGGTCATATTTTTCCCTCTTTTTTTCTGTATACATAACATACAGAGTTTTTGAAGTCAAAGCTCACAGCTTGCTATCCGGGTTGAGATTATATAAAATTTCTCTTCCATTGAGAGGTAGGTTATGTCAGATAAAATTTTCATTCCGGAAAAAGCTTACAAGAACCTTGATTTTCTTAACTCAGTAGAGGCCCGCACAGTAAGAATTCTCAGCGAGTACCTTGAGCCTGAAGCAAGAATGAGAAAGCTCAAAGTAAACAACACGGTGCTCTTCCTCGGCTCCTCCAAGGCAAACCCAGAGGAAAAAGAAAGTATTCTGGGCCGCTACTACTGGGAAGCCGAGGAGCTGGCCTATCTTCTGGCTAAATGGGCGATTAAGTTGGAGCCTAAAGGAAAAAATTTTGTTATCTGTACAGGGGGTGGGCCCGGGATCATGGAGGCGGCTAACCGAGGTGCAGCCCGGGCTGGAGGCAAATCAATCGGGATGAACATTTCTATTCCTGAAGAACAATATCCTAATCCCTACATTTCCCCTGAACTCTCTTTTATCTTTCACTACTTTTTCATGCGTAAATTCTGGCTCATTTACAAGGCAAAAGCTGTTGTTGCCTTTCCTGGAGGATACGGAACTCTTGATGAGGTCTTTGAGACACTGACTCTTCTTCAGAACAAAAAAATTTCTAAAGGGAATTTTCCGATTGTTCTCTACGGAGAAGATTACTGGAAGAATATAATTAATTTTGAGGCACTTGTTAAACACGGAAGCATTCTCCCTGAAGATGTAGATTATTTTACCTACATTTCTAACCCTAATGAGGCCTTTGCCTATCTTAAAGAGGAATGCTCTAAATATCTATTTGGTTCTGATTGAAGGGGCGGGGGTAAACTTCAATCATAAATTTTTAGCTTAAACCCGCGGGATATGTACCAGAAAATAACAATGCCCACAGTTATCCCTGCCAGGTCTGCTGCCACATCCACCAATTCCGAGTAACGGCCAGGCACAAAGCGTTGATGGACTTCATCTCCAACTGCAAAGAGAGCGCTGAAAAGAAAAGTGAGTGAAGCTTTGATGAAAGGCGGTTTTTTTAGGCTCATCGAGAATCCGAAGAAAAGGAGGATGGCAAGAAGCATGAATTCGGCGAAGTGGGCAAGCTTGTCAAAAGGATAAATGCTTATGACTTTGATAGAACTACGTGAGGAAAGGTAGAAGATAAAGGCATAGTAGAGTACAGCTGGAAGAAAATAAATTATTTTTTTCATGAATGCGCTATTTTATTAGAATTAGAGACGAATTTCCAGCTCAAATAAAATAACCGGGGTGCTTGGTCTTCTCTTTGTACCTTACTTTTTTCACCTTTTAAGGTGGTTTTTACCACCCCAAAAAAACATTATTCTTTCACTGCCCCCTCTCTCTTGAGGGGCGAGAAACAGTACAGGAAAAGGTTACTTCTTGGTGATGAGAAGAGGTGATGAAAACATCACCCCCCTTTTCCTCTGAATAATCCTCTAAGGTGGCGATTGACCACACAAAAGGGTGAGGTAGTCTTAGTTTGTGAAACATTTTTCCCTGAAAAAGAGATATTATACCCTTTTTCTCTCTCTCTTTTCTGTGGCTATTCTGAGCTCATGTGCCACTCTTACTCGCTTTGAAGCCACGAATGTTCAGACAGGCCTTGCTTCCTGGTACGGCCCAAAATTTCACGGCAAAATGACCTCTTCAGGGGAAAAGTACAACATGTATCAACTGACGGCTGCCCATCAAACTCTCCCTTTTGGCGCTTATGTTAAAATCACTAATAGGTTGAACGGGAAATCAGTCAGGGTAAGAATAAATGACCGGGGGCCGTTTATCAAGGGGAGAATCATTGACCTTTCCTATGCTGCAGCCAAGGTCATAGATATGATAGGGCCTGGGGTGGTACCTGTGAGAGTGGAAATTCTGAGCCACATTAAACCTTCAGACCTCAAACCCAGCTACTGTGTCCAGGCAGGGGCGTTTCTTTCAAAAAAAAATGCCCACAGAGTAAAAAGAAAGCTGAGTGTAGATTACGGCAAAGTTTACATTGTAAAGCACAAGAAGGGGGAAAAAACATATTACCAAGTAAGGATCAGAGCCAGAAACCTTAAGTCGGCAGAAAAAATTGCAAAAAGGCTGCGGAAAAAAGGTTACCGGGCTTTACCTCTCAGCGTTAGCTCTCTTTAAAATTGACTTTTCAGATGATGTCAGGTATAAACACCTTCCCTTTAGATGAAAAAAAGGATTCTTTTTTCCGCATCTATTTTTCATGCCCTCAATGATGCAGCTTCAGTAAGTGTGCCCACAATTTTTCCCCTCCTCCTCAGCCAAAAGATTATCATTAAGAACTACACTCAGATTGGCGTCCTCTCCTACTTGGGGCTTCTCATCACATTTGTTTTCCAGATAGTCATTGCCCAGACTGCGGATAAACTGGAGTATAAACATATTTTACTCTTGAGTATTTCTGGCATCTGTGCTTCGTTTATCCTCATCACCTTTACCTCAGGCTTTGGACTGTTTTTGGCTGTATATCTTATTTTCAGGATATTTGTCAGTTTTTACCATCCCCTCGGAATCTCGTGGGTTTCCCGGACCCATCCCCTACAATGGATCGACTCAGCTATGGGAATTCAGAGCGGCTCAGGAAACCTCGGTGTGCTCATCGCCTTCGTTTCGGTCGGTTATGTAGCCCAAAGTTTTAGCTGGAAGCTTCCTTTGCTTATCTGGGCTGGAGCTGGATTGTTGCTCGGAGCGGTGAGTTTTGGTTCGGTAAGGAAAGTCTCTACCAGGAGGAAACATGAAGCGGAGAGTCTTGATTTTTCTTCATGGCTCAAGACTTTGAAAAGCATCAAAATACATATTCCTGCCTTTATCTTCGGGGGAGCATGCTGGGGGACGACAGTTTATTACGCTCCTTCCCTCCTTTACCATAAATTTAACATTTCCATGGGAAAAACAGGGCTTTACCTCGGTCTCTGGATAGGCCTGGGTACAGTTACTACCTACTTTTTCGGACTGCTCAGCAGGAGATTCGGCCGCTTCCAGACTTCTTTTTTCGGGTTTATGGCATCGACATTTTTTGTCTTCCTTCTCGGAGCTGCTTCTGGTGCAATTCTGGCCGTTTTCGGCTTACTTTGCTTCGGTGCATCGCTCTTTCTTGTCTACCCCGCTTTTAACTCCTTTGTAGGAAATTCGGTTCCCCCTGGAAACCAGGCTCAGGCTTTCAGTCTCACGGCCAATATCCAGGTTCTTACAGGAGCTGTAGTCAACCTTATTAACGGTATACTCTCGGATAAGTTTGGAATAAGTTCTCCCTTTCTAGTGATTGGTATACTCGGAGTTGTTGTAATTCTATATTATTTTTTCCAGGCGGAAAGACTAAAACGTTCAGCTAATCTAGTGGCTGAAGGTGGGAAAAACTCTCCTCTTCCAGGTTAAATATTGAATGAATCAGGTTATCTGAATTCATAACCAATTCCGAATCCGAGTTCCACTCCACCCACGTTTATGGTGAAATCAGCAGGCGTCATCCTGCAATATGAATAATCGATAAAGATATTAATGATCCACCTTCCTCTTATTTTAATCACCCCTCCAATTGTGCCCAAATAGCCTGCACCATTCTTTTTTGCTTCTCCGATGGGATTTTTCTCGTTGTAGATGTAATATCTGATGCCTCCACCTGCATAAAATTGCAGGCTCCCCCAGTTTATTCTGAATTTTACTCCTCCACCAAACGGAACCAGGGTGAGAGTTGTTGCTTCCTGGGTGAAAGTAAGATTTCCTTTATTCGTATAATAGCCCCCTCCTGCCCAGAGCACAAGATTTTTCAGGATTCCAATGTCCACCTCTCCTCCATAAATTAGTTCGTTGCCGTATATCTGTCTGAATGCCTGTTCAGAAGGAAGAAGATAAGATGCTTTGGCCACAAAGATGGTGTCAACAGCCAAGCCTGATGTAAGAGGTATGATTAAGAACAAGGTAAAAGCTGCCATTTTTTTTATCATCATCCCTCCTTTTATCTATCCTTTTTTGACACTGCGCCTGGTTGGGGTGAATGATTGACTTTTTTCCCTCTCTTCCTGATACTTTGGCCTGTGTAAATATCTTCTCTGTTTTCTCTCTCAGTTACTCTGCTTACCGCACTACAGGCAGGACTGCCTTCTAAGTTCTGAGCGTCGACAGCAGCTATGGAATAAAAATACTGCCTGCTGGGATCAACGTCTCTGTGCCAGTATTCAATGTTTCCAGGATTAACTTCAGCTAATCGAGTTCTACTCTCTCCTTCTACCAGATATATCCTGTAGGCTGTAATTCCTGAGTTTTCAGGATTAGGCTCCCAGGTAAGAACGTTAATGTATTCAGCCTGTGAGAGAGAGCGATTGAGAACAGTTCGAACTGAGAAGTTGAGGGGAGGTGCTGTATCATTAGGAGGAGATGAGGTCAGGAAGGAACAGTAGGTCTGGGCGATTAACCTGTATTCAAAATCTTTCATATCTCTGGCTGTGGGAAATGAAGTTCTCCAGGAATTAAGTGCTGTTGTTGCCTGTGTAATTGCCCAGTCTTCGATGGGAAAGCTGTAGCTGAAAATACCTCCCCCTGCTCCATCGTCCAGAGCATAGGTATTGATGTACTGATAACTCAAAGGGTCAGCAGATGTATCTGTGTAGCATAGCTGTTTTTTTTGCTGGCTCAAATCACACATAGGTGAGGTCGGCAGGCCGTTCATCTCTGGCGGAGTTGTTCCAGCGAAAACCCAGACAGGGACAGCAACTCCGCAGACAGGTTCACCGAGAATGACCCACATCGTACTCAAGCGGGGGTCTTCCCCGGGCAGTACCCCCTGAAAGACTGCACAGGAGCGGGTTCGGTAGCGGTTTATCGAGTAGTTAGTCCTGATGTAGCCTGCTGGATGGCCATCCTGTGTGCCTTCATAGGGAAGAGGGTAAGGGTTTACTGCGTCGTTTTTCAGGTCCCTGGAGAGCTTTCTCAGAATGTAGTCAAAGCTGATTTCAGAGGTAATTGCTTTTTCATTGAGGAGGGCATTGGCGCGGTCGTAACGTTCATAGCCGCTACCAGTACCGTCGCCCGTGAGGGCAAAATTTGTGCGTACGATAAAACCAAGAGGTGCCTGGGCGGGATTATTGGCGTCAAATCGGGTATAAGTGTGATTTCCAGCCTCAAAGACTGCTGCATTCCCTGTGGCGTCAATTACTCCGTAGTTTGCTTTGGTAGCCCGGCCCGGGTTGTTGGTGTCTATGAGAAGCTGTTCGAACTCATCTACTGTAGCGCAGTTTAAAAGCGCCTGCTTCATGAATGTCCCGTTGTCAGCGCTGGATGTTCCTTCTAAGTCATAAGAGACAGAATTTTCAATGGCAAAGCCTGCAGAATTTATTCCCATCCACATGGACAAGGTGTTGTTGGCTGTGATTACACCCACAACCTCGTATTTTCCTCCAGTGATGTAAACAACTTCATTGTCAGGATTATCCACATCTCTGTTTTTCCAGAGTAAAGGCCTCCCATCGACTGTAGCGCTTCCGGAGATGACAGCAGTTGTGCACTCTTCTTGAGAAAAGATAGATGGTGAAAAAAGAAGAAATATTAGAAGAATAAAAAAACTTTTTTTAAATGTTCCCATCTTCTTCCATTACTCTCCTTTGATTTGCCGTTGCCTTCAACCTTTAAAAATTAATGTTTTATTCTTTTATCACAGAAGAAAATAGAGGTCAAACTCCCTTTTATATCAAACAAGTTTTCAAGAATTTTTAAGCTTCAGCTCCTCGCTGATTTTTTAACAGAAATCTGTAAGTAATGCTTATCCCAGAGGTGAAGCCGAGGGCCATGCCTGCGATTACATCCAGAAAATAATGTGCTCCGAGAAAAATTCGAGACATCCCGATGAGAAGCGAATAAAGGAAGGCGAGTAATATAAGTAGGTATGAGCCGAGGAATCCCCATAGAACTCCGGCTGAACACGAGGCATCAACAGCATGTCCCGAGGGAAAAGACTCATATTTGTATCCACCGGAAAAGAAGTGATGAACAAAACCATATCCTGGTCTTGGCCGGCCTATGGAGATTTTAAGAAACCTGGTGATTAAAACCGAGATGATTATCTGGAGAGCAAGATAGAGAATTCCTATTTTAAGATATTTCCTCTCATTCCTTATTACGCCATAAAGAAAAAATCCCAGGAATAATGAATAATAGAAGTAATTTCCGTAGCGGCTGATGAATTTTGCCCATTCCAGTAGAAGAGGGTGATTAAGGGCAAACTCCCTGAGGGATGAGGAGAGCCTGATGTCTCCAAAAGCGAAAAGAAAAACTATGCCTGTCAGAGTAATACATGAGATGAGGACAAGGCCTGCAACTGTTTTTTCCCTGCTCATTAACCAGCCAGATATTTATTTATCTGAATATTTATAGGCCCGGGCTGATCTCACTAGGATAAATGGTTAGCTCTCAGCAGTATATCTTTTAAAACTTGGTTAGCGCTTCAGGGTAATAACCTTTCCAGGAAGCTTGCCGTTCCATTTACCTCTGTCAATAACAACTTCTCCATTTATGAGAAGGTATTCAACTCCCTTGCTCAAGCGGTGCGGGTTTGAGATTGAGGTTAGAGTCTGAATATTGTTGATGTCAATAACAGCAATATCAGCAATATATCCTGGTTTTATCCAGCCTCTTTCGTTCCAGTTCATGATTTTAGCCGCGAGCGAGGTCTGGGAGCGGATTACATGGGGCAGAGAAACTGCCTTTCTTCTGAGAGCGTACTTTCTTATCTTGTGGAGAAAAGTCGAGTAAGAGCGGATGTGTGTCAGCCCGATGCCGTAGAAGGGGGCTGTACCATCACTTCCTGTTCCAACATAGTCCTTCTTCATTATGTACTCAATGTCTTCTTCACACATTTGAAGCGGAATGCACTTGGCTCCCATAACTTCAAGACTGATGGCAGTATCTGCCACTGACATCCCTTTAATCCTGGCAACCTGAGTGAGTGATTTACCCTCAAGCTCTTTTTCGACACAGATTCCAATCACGATGTTTTCAGCTCCAACCCACTCTTCGATGTACTTTTCAACCTCTTGCCGGATTCTGCGGCCTTGCTGCTGATCTTTCAGGCGGGCCATAAACTGCATTCTCTCTCTTGCATTCTCTGGTCTCTGAAAACTGCCAGGACTTATGAGCATCCCGGCCACAAGAGACACAAGTCTTTTTCTCGGGAGCTCCATGAGGAACTGCTGATGGCGTTCTGAGAGGGGGAAATAAGGGGTCACCTTTTTGTAGAGGCTGATGAGCTCATGGTCGCGGAGGTAGTCAAAAATAGCGGTGACATCATCAGATCTTAGCCGTTTTTTCAGGATTTCCTCGTTTATCTTTCTTGCTTTTTCCTTCTCTTCTTCTGAGGCTTTTTCTTCATCGATGGCCACAAGTCCAAGCCAGGCACTGAGAGGAATAAGGCTACGGTAGGGGTATCCGCTTGAGAATCGGTACGGATACTGGTCAGCAGTGATGGAAAGTCCTCGAGTACGCGCTTCTTCAATTAGCCTGCAGGCTTCTTTGACAAGTCCCCAGTTTTTCCTGCCCATAACCTTGAAGTGGGAGATATGCGCTCGAGCACCGCTTTTTTCAGATATTTCTATGGCCTCTTTTACAGCCTCGAGCAGTTTGTCCCGTTCATCGCGGATATGCGAATGGTAAATGCCGCCATAAGGGGCGATGACTTTAACGAGTTCTATAACTTCGTCTGTCTTGGAGAAGGAACCCGGCCGATAGATAAGCCCAGTAGAAAGACCGCATGCTCCATCGTCCATGGCTTCCTTTACCAGCTCTTTCATCTTTTCCAGTTCTTCAGTTGTAGGTTCTCTGTTTTCCATGCCCATCACAATCCGTCTCACGGTACCGTGTCCGACAAGCAGGGCTGCATTGGGGCCTATACCCTCTTTTGTCCAGCGGTTGATCATGTCCTCTGCTTTCTCAAAAATGGGCCAGGCGCTTTGACCGCACTGTCCAACAACGACAGTTGTCACTCCCTGGGTAAGGTAGTTTAGACAGGCTCTGTTCTCGGGGAAATACATTCCTCTGTCAACATGAGTATGGAGATCAATAAATCCTGGAGTAACATAAAGTCCTCGGGCATCGATTATCTTTCGAGCTTTTCCTCTCAAGCTGCGGCCGATTCTTTCAATTTTTCCCTCTTTTATGCCTAGGTCTGCCTTGAAGGGAGGATTGAGTGAACCGTCGAGCACAAACCCATTCCGGATGAGAACGTCATAGTTGTAATGGATTTCTCTCTGGGGAAAGCTGTTAATTCCGGCGAGAAGGAAAATTCCAAGGGCGAGAGTTAGGATAAAAATTAATCTCTTATTTCTCATTAAACCTCCTTGAAAAAATCATTCATTTCTCTCTTTTTTTTATATTATTCGAGCCTGTCTCCATTTCCTCCTTTATTCATCCCTTTTAGGGATAAAATCAGGCGGATTTTATCAAAAAAAAGTTGAAATGAAAATGCTTTTTCATCTGATGCATAGACCGGGGCAGGTATTTTTGTTAATCTACTTTTTAGTTTTTCTTTATCTGATGGTAGCGATGAGTAAAGGCCTTCGAAAAATATTTTCAGAAGTTTCTTCCCGTTATGAGCTTATCAATCATCTCTTAACATTTGGAGGGGATATTATCTGGAGGCGCAAGGCAGCCAGGATTGCTCTCCTTTCAGGGGGGAAGCGCTGGCTCGATGTCTGCAGTGGGACAGGAGAGATGGCCCGCAATCTGATACTTTTTTCTCGGAGTGAAAATGAAGTAGTTGCGCTTGATTTTTGTCCTCCGATGCTCAAAAAGGCAGTGAGGAAAAGCGGAAATTGGAAGTTATGGGCCGTAATCGCCGAAGCAAACTCGTTGCCCTTTGCTGATGATTATTTTGATGGCCTTACAATTTCTTTTGCCACGAGGAACATAACTCCACGAAAAGGAGTGCTTATTAATCATTTAAAAGAGTTCTGGAGGGTCTTAAAACCGGGGGGCTGTTTCATAAACCTGGAGACAAGTCAACCACCTTCCACGTACATTCGTCATATTTTCCATTTTTATGTCAGGTTAGCAGTAAGGCCGGTCGGGTTCATGCTCTCAGGTTCAAAGGCTGGTTACGGCTACCTTGCCTCAACTATTCCTAAATTCTACCCGGCTGAAGAATTAGCTTCTCTACTCTACCAAGTAGGGTTTCGGTGTGTCAGCTACAGGCGTCTTTTTTTTGGCGTCTCTGCCATCCACAAAGCTTTAAAATAGGTTGAATTAGGCCTCATGTTGTAGTCTGAAGAGATATTGTGTATCATAAAAACCTTAATAAACTGTTCCCTGGGAAAGTCAGGAATGAGGTACAGGTGCGGAATAAAAATTCTGGAAGCCAGAATAGGAATAGAATCAAACATGAAGGAGCTCCTTCCCTCTTTTCCTCCCAGGATAGAGGTTTCTTCTCTGCTGACCGATTTCATGGAAATTGAGGAGCTTCCTTATTCAGGATCACTCGACGGTTATATTCTGATTCACGATGATGAATCTCATCCTTCTTTCTTCTTAACGCCAACAAAAGCAGTTTTCAAGGGGAGGCTGCAGGAGCTTGTCCGGAAAGCTTCTGACCAGAGGTTCAGTTTATGGGGGAATCAGGGGTTTCTCTTCCGCTACGCTCTTCATCTGTTGGAGAAAGTACATAAAATTTATAATTTCCATGGCTGTGCACTGTATGAGGAAAAGAGTCATCGTCTTTTCATCATCATCGGCGGAGCTGGAAGCGGCAAAACCGTTTACCTTCTCAGCGGCCTTGAGAGAGGATTGAAGCTTTTTTCCACGGAGATAGTCCATTTCAGGCACACTGGAAAAGATGTTGAATGGTACATGGGCTCACTGGTGGATAATGTCAGGCTGGATACCCTGAAGTACAGTTTTCCGCGTTTCATGCCTGGCATTGAGATTAAAGAGGGAGAGAATCTCAGGTTGAGAAAGATTGCCATTGATCTTTCCTCTTACAGGGCAGAAGATACAAGACTTGTGAATCCCTCTGTGGTATGTATTTTTCCCAGAATCGAGGAAGGCCGTCGTGGTTTTAATCTCTCTTTAATCCCAGACATAAGAAAGAGGACAAAAATGCTTTTCGAGCATGCATCACAAAAAATTTCAGAGACTTTGCTCCTCTACGATGAAATTACTATTACTGGGCTTGAGAGCATGGATTCAGCTCGGCTTCGTTTTGACCATGTTAGCCGGCTGAGCAGGCATTTTAGCCTGAAAACAGTGGGCACAGTGCTTTCAAATGCCTCCGAATGTTGGGGAAATCTTCTCCAGAATTGATAGAAGAAAGGAGTTAAGATGGAAAAAGTATGGGACGAGGTAATAAGAATACCTGTTGAAGGAAGAACTGATAAACCGAGAAAGACCGGGATTACGATGGTCATTGACAAGGGGATGGGACTTAATTCTCTCAGAGATTTAATCCACGTAGCCGGGGAATACATAGACATCGTTAAGCTTACATTCGGAACTTCCGCTCTCTACAGCCAGGATATTCTGGAGGAGAAAATCAGGATCATCACTTCGGCCAGGATTGAAGTGATGCCTGGAGGAACATTTCTCGAGATTGCAGTCTGGCAGAATGCGTTTGAGGCCTACCTGGAAAAGGCAAAGGAATTGGGTTTTTCAGCTCTTGAGGTATCTGACGGAACAATTGAAATGAGCAGAAAAACAAGGAAGGAAATAATAAAGAAGTCGCTGGATATGGGCTTGGTGGTTATTACCGAAGTAGGCAAGAAAGATCCTGGAGATGTTCTTCCTGTATCTTTGGTGCACCAGCTGATTAACGAAGATAAAGAAAGCGGAGCATTTAAAGTTATCATTGAAGCAAGAGAAGCAGGTAAGGGTGTTGGAATATTTGACCGGGAGGGAAGGATAAAAAAAGAAGAGGTGGATAATATAATTGCCGGTGTTAGTGAACCGGAGTTTTTAATATGGGAAGCTCCGCTGAAAAATCAACAGCAGGAGTTGATACTCCGCTTCGGTCCGAACGTGAATCTGGGCAATATTCCTGGAGGTGAAGTTCTGGCGCTCGAAGCTCTCAGGCAAGGTCTTAGGGGAGATACGCTCAGGCAGGTTTACCAGGCGAGAAAAAAGTGGTAATAACGACCATGAATAACCAGGTTTTAAAATTCTCTTTCTAGCCTGAAAATGACCACGGCGTGGTTTCCTTCAGGTACTCTAAATTGTACTTTCTTTCCTTTGAAAACTTTTTTAAGCTCTCCATCAAGAAAAAGTTGATACTTGCCCTTGCTTATGAAATTGAGCTTTATTTTTCTCTGCTTAAGTGTTCTTATCTCGAAGGAGACTTCATGTTCTGTATAGAGAAATTGACGGATTACGGCTCCCCCGTCAGTCCTGAAAATTTCTTTTCCTTCCTCTTTCAATCTGAGTGTGACTGGAGAGATTTCCACCTCATAATGCCTCTGGAGAAAGTAAATTCGAGAAAGCTCTCCCTGTTGCTCGGGATTTATCGTTCCAAACCTGAAGCCCTGGAAAGGGGTGAAGTCAATGTATTCTTCAACTCCCATCAGGGCAAATAGAGGTCCCCAACTCTGGTATCTCTGGCCTCCTGGTTCGCCTGTACGTGAGTCGAAATTTTCCGGGCAGAGTTGAAAATTCTCCCAGCTCCGGAGGAAGAGAGACAGACTTTTATCTGCCACTTCAGAGGCAATGGAGTCAAAGCCATAATTTTTCAAGCCCTGATAGAGGAGATAATTTGTAGGTGGCCAGATTGATCCCCTCCAGTATTGCTGGTCGCTAAAAGCCGGGTCATCCCTGGAGATGGTAGGAACAACATAGTCTCCCCAGAATTCTTTGGGATTTAAAAGGTGTTTGACCATTTTCAGGGCTCTATCTCTGTCCGGAATGCGGGCGAGGAGAGGAAAGAAGTTAGAGGCTGCTTTCCTGGTCGAGAAAGTGCCGTCCCAGTGACGGTCAAAGTAGAATCCCTCAGCTTCATTCCACAGCTTCTCGTTTATCAACTTTTTCATGAATTCGTATTCGTCAGAAAACCTCTTATGATCTTCTGGCTTGTTCAGGTAAAGGGCGATTTGAGCCAGAGACCAGGCATCGAGGGCGTAAAGAGAGTTAAGGTCAAGGCAGTTCATGGTAAGAGTTCCTGTCTCCGGGTCAAAATCAGCATCATCCCAGTTGGGAAGGTCATCCTGACCTGATTCCCATTTTGCCCGCTGTTTGCCTGAGGCGTTGACTTCCCAGGGCGGAACATTTTCAGGCACGAGTTCAGAGTCTGTTCCCCATTCCAGGAGGCCATCTCCGTTGCCATCCCGGCGCGGCAGCCCTTTTTCATGTGGACTTTTCCAGAATTCATGCCATCTCATAAGGAAAGGATAGGCGTGGGCGAGGAATTCCAGGTCACCGAATTTCTGGAACAGTTTGAGGACGATATAAGAGCCAACAGGAGGCTGGGAGCGGTCAGGAGTGCCGCCGAACCTTCCCCGCCAGTTGGGTATGTTTCCGTTGGGATACTGTGTTTCCAGCACAGAGTGCACAATCTGCTTTGCATGAAAGGAACTCTCGATTGAAACTTCAAGGGCATTGAAAAAAGAGTCCCACTCGAAGATTGTCCAGTGGTCAAGTTTCCTGTCTGGCCGGGGGAAAATCCATCTTCTACCCGCAGGAGAATACAGACGGTGATGGCCGGGCTGATAGAGCATCATCCAGAAAAGGTTATTAGTTATTGCCCTGGAAGCTCCTTCATGGAGGCCCTTTATTGTTACCCTCTTTTTTCTGTATCTTCGTTCCTCTTCTGCCAGGAAAGTATCGATTGTCTTTCTGTTTTTATAGCGGTAAATGCGGTTTCCCAGCACACCCAGGTTTTCATCCACGCCGGCAACAAAATAAATAGTTTTTTCCTTTTTGCCGTTGAAGATAAGGTCAAGGGCAGCGTCTTCGGTTGCGGTGGTGAGTTCTCCCTGAGGGTCTGTCCAGAAAAGGTAATGGTAAGGTTTTGAGCTACTGCTTGTGCCATGCACCTGTCCATCGGAGCGGAAGAGGTAATTGCCTTCAAAATCCCAGGGGAAATAATGAACAAGGTGAAGCTTGATGTATGGAGGAAATGTAATTTTCCCGATGACAATTCTTTCGTCCTGACGTGACCACTCGAGCGTAAGGGTATCGGCCCGAGCTGAAGGCTTAAGAAGAACAGGAGTCTCTCCCCTTTTGTTGAAAGGCAAGCTGAGGTCTATTTTTAGTCTGGCAAAGGTTCCGTCAGGAGAATGAGGACCTACTTCAGAGACGAGAAAGAGGAAATCTTCTTTATCTGCCATCTGACCATCTTTCCCCACTTTAAGTCGGAAGGCAAAACAGCTTTCTTCATCCGGAATGAGCGTCAGGCCATTCCACGCTTCTGGATCAAGGGCACCGATATAGACATTCTTCCAGGGATAATAAATCTCTGCTTTGAGAGAGAAGAAGAAAGTGGTGAATACCAGGGAAAGGAGAAAAATTCTTTTCCACGTCATCTCGGGATTTGCTTTTGCTTAATTTTTTTATTTCGAATTAATAATTTAAGGCAATTCAAAGGCGAAATCAACACGTTTCTACTTTTTCAGGCATGAAAGCTGAAAAATTTTTTTGTGTTCTAACTCAGACGGGTAGCCCGCTTTTTACATAGTGAGAGACAGCTTCAACGAAGAGGTCGAGTTCGCGCAGCGTGGTGTAGATGCTTGGCGTAACACGAATGCCATAGATGTCCGGATGATTGATAGTGATGACATAAATTTTATGCTTCTTGAAAAGAATTTCAGTCAGTTTTTCGAGTTTCATTCCCTCCACAGTAAAAGTGCCAATACCACAGGATTGTTTCGGGTCATAGGAGGTAAGTATTTTAACTCCTGGCAGTTTTTCAAGCTTCCTTGCCCAGTAATCCCTGAGATACCTGAGCCTTTCCTCTTTTCTCCTGGCTCCTATACCGTGATGAAATGCCAGTGCTTCTCCGACTGCAAGCTCCATGGCTTCAGGATGGGTGCCTATGTGTTCGAATTTTCTGATGTCATCGCTCAACGGGTCAGGAGCAGGAAAGAGAGGCCATATTTTTTTTATTTTCTCTTTTTTTACATAGAGGAAACCAGTTCCTATGGGAGCAGCCATCCATTTGTGCAGGTTTGCGCCGTAGATGTCGCAGTCCAAGTCTTTCTGGGTAAAGACGAAATGACCAAAAGCATGAGCCCCATCAACAACCACCTCCATTCCCCTCTTCCTTGCCATCTGACATATATCTTTGATGGGGAAAATCTGTCCGGAAAGATTTGTGATATGGCAGACAAGGATAAGTTTAGTCTTTGGTGTGACGTTTTTTTCAAAAAGTTCAGAAAGGACTTTAAGATTTTTAGGAGGATAGGGGAAGGGAAATGTTTTCACTTTTATTCCCTCCCGTTTCTCCCTCTGGAAAAGAGCGTTTTTCATAGAGGGATAGTCATGGGTAGTGGTCAGAACTTCATCGCCTGGCTTTAATTCCAGCCCGAGTAGAGCTATTTGAAGAGCTTCAGTTACATTCCTGGTAAAGGCAATCTCTTCAGGCGAACAGCCGAATGTATCAGCCAGCTTTTTCCTTATCAGCTCTTTGCGCGGCTGGAGAAGCCTCCACATGTTGTAGGGTGGTGCTCCGTTTGAGAAGTCAAGATAGCGGTGGACAGCGTCCATGACCACTTTTGGAGCTGGATGGACACCGCCGTTGTTGAGGTTGATAATACTTCGGTCAATGTTAAATGCCTGCTGGACATGAAACCAGAAGCTCTCATCTCTTGCCACTTCTTTAGCCGGAAGGTTTTTGACCTCATCCACCTTTCTTCTGATTTCTGCGTAGATTTCCCTTGACTTTAATCCAAAGAGGCCCAGACTGCCCA
>JBHIDX010000021.1:0-34126 GCA_046760305.1 Candidatus Aminicenantales bacterium | reverse complement strand
AAAGACATGAACTGTGTAAGAAGCTTTTTTCAAAGAGAAATTTGTGTTAAATTTTACATACTTTTATTTTCGTGCAAAAGTTCGGTAGCTAATAGTAAAGGCTGAAGAATTTGAGGAATAAAAAATGAGCAGGAGGTGTTGATGAAGAGGAAAATTGTACTCATTATATTTGGCCTTTTTTTTCTGATTAACTCATCTTTTTCTGCCACAATTCCAGCACCTGAAGATGTACTGGGCTTTAAGGTGGGAACGGACAGAAAGCTTGCTGACATGCATCACATAATTGACTATTTTCACAGACTCGATAGAGCGAGCAGAAGGGTGGTGGTCAGAGAAGTGGGGAAGACAACGATGGGAAATCCTTTTATTGTGGCTGTTATCACATCTGAGGAAAACCATAGAAACCTCGAAAAGTACCGGTCCTTCCAGCACAGACTTGCTGATCCACGAACAATTTCAGACCAAGAGGCGGAAAAAATTATTAAAGAGGGAAAATCAGTGGTCATGATTAACTGTTCAATCCATGCCACTGAAATCGGTGCCTCGCAAATGTCAATCAAGCTCGCCTACGACCTGGCCACAGGTAACGACAGACGTACAAGAGAAATCCTCGATAATGTCATCATTCTTCTTCTACCCATGCACAATCCTGACGGGGTACAGATGGTGGTTGACTGGTATAGAAAGCACCTGGGGACAAAATACGAAGGCTGCCGCATGCCCTGGCTTTATCATAAGTACGTAGGACATGACAATAATCGTGACTGGTATATGTTCACTCAGGTCGAGTCTCGCCTGACGATAAAAGTCCACAATGCTTGGCATCCGCACATAATCCTTGACATGCACCAGATGGGAAACCGGGGAGCCAGAATATTTGTGCCTCCTTTTGTGGACCCTTATGAGCCAAACGTTGATCCCATCATTCAGCAGGAAGTGGCAATGATGGGAACATTCATTGCCTCTGAGCTGACAGCGGAAGGAAAGCCCGGAGTTGTCCACAGTCTCAGGTTTGATGCTTGGACTCCTGCCAGAGCCTACCACCACTACCACGGAGGAATCAGGGTTCTGACCGAAGTTGCCAGTGCCAAGCTTGCTACACCTGTGACCATTAAGTTCGAAGAACTTGCAGATTATGCAAAAAAGCCGACAGTTAAGATGCCCCTGCCCTGGAAAGGAGGAAAATGGAGGCTAAAGGATATTGTTGACTACGATTATTCAGCAGCTATGGCTGCCCTTACCAATGCTTCAAGACTGCGTGAGAACTGGCTGCGTAACTTCTACAGGGTACACAAGAAAGCGGTTATGTGGAGTGGCCCTCCTTTTGCCTTCCTTATTCCTCAAGAGCAAAGAGACTTCAAAACAGCAGTTAAGATGATGAATGTGCTCAAGCTTGGCGGCGTTGAGATTCACAGAGCAAGAGACTCTTTCCTGGCAGATGGCCACCCATATCCTAGAGGAACATACATAATTTACCTTAGCCAGCCCTACGGATGCTATGCCAAGGCATTGCTTGAAAGACAGGATTATCCGGAAATCAGGGAATATCCTGGTGGGCCTCTCAAAGCTCCCTACGATGTCGTGGCTCACACTCTGCCCCTTCTCATGGGAGTTGAGACGGTAAGAATTGAAAAACCGTTTGAAGTAAAGGCTGAACTGGTAGACAGACTGGCCGCGCCTTCTGGAAGGGTAGAGGAAGCAGAAAATTCTTTCGCCTATCTCTGGTCGCACTCCACAAATGATGACCTTATTGCTTTGAACAGGTTTGTAAAAGATGGCTTCAGGGTTTTCTGGAGCGCAGAGAAGTTTGAAGTTGAGGGCGGAACATATCCTCCGGGGACGATGATTGTTCTCCAGGAGAAAGGACTTGCCAGCAAGCTGAAGTCAATGGCCAGCGAGCTTAATGTCCATTTTAAGGCCCTCCGAACCAGACCTGTGATCGAGGCCTATGAGCTTAGGCCCCTAAAACTCGGTCTTTATAAGAGCTGGACAGCTTCCATGGACGAGGGATGGACGAGATGGGTTCTTGAACAATACGAATTTCCCTACTGCTCTCTCTATAACAGCGATATAAGGAAAGGAGACCTCAGGAAAAGTTTTGATGTCATAGTTTTGCCTGACATGGGAGAGGAGGCAATCGTTAACGGAGTTTCAGAAAGAGATATTCCTCCCCAGTACGCAGGTGGAATAGGTGAGGTTGGAGTGGAGAACATGAAGGATTTTGTTGAGGAGGGAGGAACTCTTATCACACTTAACACTTCGGCTGAATTTCCTCTTAAAAGATTCTATTTGGGTGTTGAAAACACAGTTGAGAGTCTGGGGAGAAAGGAGTTTTTCATTCCCGGTTCGATTCTTAAGGTCCTGAATGAAACCTCCCATCCTGTTGCCTACGGATTTGAAAGACAAGGTGCCGTGTTTTTCCGCAGGAGCCCGGTCTTTGCTGTAAGTGAAGGAAGGGCAGTGGTCAAGTATCCGGTGAGAAATCCTCTTTTGAGCGGCTGGATTACAGGAGAGAGGCATTTACATAACAGAAGTGCTGTGGTTGATGTTTCTTATGGGAAAGGAAAAGTTATTCTCATCGGATTTCCTGCTCTCTACCGTGGCCAGGCTCATGCTACATTCCGTTATCTTTTCAATGCTATCTATTACGGCCCGGCAAAATTAACAAAGTTCTGATTCACTTTTTTCGAACTTTATTTTCTTGTTTTTTTTCTTCTTTTTTTGCCTTCCAGTCCTCCTGCTTTTCAGGAACCTGGCTGAGAAAATCCGAGTCTACCCTGAAGAGATAATTGAGCCGTTCATTTTTGACCACAACTTTCTTATTCTCTTTGTCCTCCCTGCCTATAAGTACCTTGAATTCTTTTGCTTTTTCCTCAGGTTCATCCTTTTCTTTAGTCCAGATGGTAACCTCAATCTCTGGTTTTTCCAGTCCGTAATCGCTCAGCCTGAAAGGTGGGTCAATGAGTTCTGAGGCTTCGAGGCTTTCTATTTTTCTGACCAAAGTCATGACTTTATCCTTATCTGCCTCTTCCTTTTTTTCTTTTAAAAAGTACCAGTTATCCTCTTTATCTTTTTCCACCTCAATAGTATGCTCACCTTTTTTCAGCCGAACCCTAAACGCCTCCCAGCTGTAAAAATTCACTACTTCTTTCTCCCTCAGTTCTTCTGTTTTTTTCTCGAGGTCAGAGAGGATAGAGTCTTCAACCTCCACAATTTTGGTTGAAAGTGATGATGTGGCATACAGTTTTTCCTCTTTTTTCTGGAGAAAAAAGGTTATTTCCTTGTTTAAGAGCGGCATGCCCAGAGTGACAACATAATCAGCTCTATCCAGTCCGTATTCAGCCATGTCTGCTGGCTTTTTTTCTTCTACCACAAAGTCTTTTGCTTTTAGCCCGGAGAGCGAGCCGGTGATGTTTTCTATCCTGCTCTTTCGTGCCAGAGCCCTGACCGGCCTCGAAAACCACCACTCGTCATTCCTTTTTACGGCATCCCAGCGTATCCCTTTTGCTCTGAGCTTTATGTTTTTTACGTCGTCTGTTTCGAAAGAGAAGATGTCCTTCTGGCGAAAATCAAAGACTTTTTTCTCCAGCAGGCTTTTGACATAACTGGGGATGAGAACCACCCTCTTCTCATCTTCTCTTTTGGCAAAAAAAGTGTTATCAAGCGGATTCTGCATACCGATGAGAATTCGTACCGGCTCTTTTCTATTCTTATACCAGAGTGTAATCTCTTTCAGGGGAATTTTGTAGCGCGATAAGTGCCCTGGTTCTTCTTCAACCACTCTTTCAATCCTCAGGTCAGAGAAGTCGTCGGCAAGTCTTTCCACCTCATATTTATCTGCTTTGGCTTGAAGAGGAGAGGTTATCAACCAGTTTCCATTTTCGTCCTTCTTGAAAGAAATTGCTTCATCTTCCTTTTTAAAATCAATCTTTTCCACCTCATCTGAGACAAGCTCGACAAGTTTTTCCTCAGCTTCTTTCCCCTTTTTCCATTTCGTTTCAAACACAAAAACAAAAACAAGAAGGGCAACAAGGATTGAAAAGAGAACAATCGTGGTTTTGAACTTCATTTTCCTCTTCTCCTTGCCCAGATTGTAATTCCCGCAACAAAAATAATCAGGGGGAGAATGACGATCGAAGTCCACAATATAAGCCTGCCCTGTGAGGGAGTAAGCTGAATGGTGCGGGGAGAAGAGGTCTTGGGCTGTATTGAAATCAGGTCCTCTTCTTCGGTTAGCCAGTTGACAACGTTTAGGAAAAGATTTCCGTTTCCAGAGAGGTTGTAGTAATTGTTGGAAGCGAAATCAGAATCGCCGAACACAGCCAGACGTCCTTCTCTTTTTTCTTCTTTTTTCTCTGCTTTTTCTTCTTTCTTTTCTTCTCCTTTGATTTCTGCTTTTTCCTGGTCTTTTTTCTTTTCAGGCTTAATGGTCACCACCACAGCTAAGGAGAGAGGGCCTTTTTTGTCCTTATCTTTGTTGAATGAGACTTCTCTTTTTTCGAGTTCTCTCTCAGACCATGAGTTAGGGCTGCTTTTTGCCAGAACTTCGGCTGTCACACCTTCGGGTTTTTCCTCGAGGACATCAACTGTCCTGGCTAGAGGAAAAAAGGTGGCATAGCGGAAATTTTTTGTGATTTCGTGGTACTCGTACTCGCTGACAATGGGCATGAAATAATCTCCACCCATAAGACGGGAGATAGTATCTACGATAAAATCATCCTCGAGTTTAACTCCATAATTTTTTAAATAGGACTTAAGCCCCGGAGCCTCTTCAGGATCGACCATGAAGAAGACCCGTCCTCCATCTGCCAGGAAGTTCTTGATTGTTTCGAGCTCATGGGGAAGGAGGTCTTTTTCAGGACCTGGAATGACAAGTGCTGACGTATCTTGAGGAAAGGTTTCAGAGAGTGCGAGGCTGAGTTTTTTTACTTCGTAGGCAAGCTTTTCCAGCTCTTCTTTTGCATGAGAATAGCCTTTTTGCTGATAATCTTCGATACTCGCCTCGCCGTGACCTTCAAGAAAGTAAATAACTTTTTTCTTCTCCCTCGAGACTTTGATGATGGCATTGGTCAGGTCTTCTTCGCTCGTAGTGGTTATTCTGGTTTTCTGGCCTCCGCACTCCAGGACTGAAGTTCCATCTGTATTAATGTCATACTTTTCTACTAGGCCCGGGTTTTTATCAGGGTCAATAAATTCGTATTTAATCCGCTTTGAGTGGTAAGCGTAATTTTTGAGGAGCTTTTCCATCTTCGACCGGCTGAAATTTCCTTCCCTGAAAAAGGCTTTAATCTGCACCTCGTTTTTCAAATTCTTGAGAACTTTAATCGACTGGTCTGAGAGACTGTGAATTTTTCCCTGGGTGAAGTCAAATCTGTAATGGTTGCGGGCGAGAAGATAGTTGACGACCACGATGATGGCGAGCACGATAACGACCACGAGAAGGAGATTGCTGGAGTAGATAAGAGATTTGCGTCTGAAACTCTGTTTGAGGAGAGGGAGGTTAAAGGCAAAATAGGCAACGATACTGGCAAAACCGAGGATGGCCAGAATACAAGCAGCAATAGGTTTGTGGGGCCAGATGATGTAAACCACCAGGGCCGCAAAAAGCAGTGCAAGTCCGGTATAGTTAAGATATTTTTTTAGCTCTTCCATTTTTACCTCCAGCGTCTTGATTGAATTACAGAGTGGGTGAGAAAAAGTCCAAAAAAGGCAAAGCTCAGGTAGTAGACAATGTCTGTTGTATCGAGAACTCCCTTGGTTAATTCGTCGAAATGCTGGAAGAAGGAAAGGTAGTTGAGGACATCCTTCCACATTCCCTTTGCTGAGAATGAGGCCCAGTTGAGAATCCAGAAGAGAAGAAGCGTTCCGAAAGTCAAGCTGGCTGAGACAATCTGGTTTTCAGTCAGGGAGGAGTAGAAGATTCCGACAGCGATGAAAGCAGCGCCCATGAGGAAAAGACCCAGATAACCACAGAGGATGGGTGTGAATTCTGGGTTTCCGTAAGAGAAGGTGAAAATGGAGTAAATTCCGGTCAGAAAGAGCATGGAAAAGAGAACGATCAGGGCAGCAAAATATTTGCCGAGAATGATTTGATTTATTGAAATCGGTGAAGTAAAGAGAAGTTCGTCTGTTCCTACTTTCTTTTCCTCGGAGAAAAGCCTCATGGTGAGCAGCGGCAGGGCGAAAAGGAGGATGATACTTATGTTATGGAAAAGAGGTGAGTAGACCATCTGATTTATGTTCATCTGCTGAAGGTAATAGGGATTCTGTGCTGCCTGGAGAGATTGGGAGTTAAACCACCAGATGAGGCTGTAGAAGAAATAGCCTGTGATGAGGAGGAAAATGGCTATTACTCCATAGGCAATGGGAGAAGTAAAGTATGTTTTGAGCTCTCTTTTTGTCACTGCCCATATGTTTTTCATTGTTTCACACCTCCTGAGATAACTCTGAGATAGAGGTCTTCGATGGTCATGGCCAGAGGCTTCATCTCGATGAGACCCAACTCTTTTTCAACGATTAAGCGGGTGATTTTGTCCCTTGGGTCTTTTTCTTTGCTCCACTCGATGATTATCTCGCTGTCCTGCTGGCTGATATTCTCGATTTCTGGGATAGTCTTAAGCAGGGATATTGTCTCCTGAGGCTCTTTTTTTATTCTGATCACAACACCGTCTCTTTCTTTAAAAGAAGCGGACAGTTCTTCCATTGATCCCGAGGCCATGAGCTTTCCTTCGTTGATGATCACAACACCGTCACAAACCTGGGTCACTTCCTGAAGAATGTGGGTGGAGAGGAGGATGGTTCTCTCTTTTCTGAGAGACTTTATCAGCTCCCTTATGTCCACAATCTGGGCAGGGTCGAGGCCAATTGTTGGCTCGTCGAGGATGAGAACTTGAGGGGAATGGATGAGTGCTTGGGCGATGCCAACCCGCTGCTTGTAGCCGCGTGAGATATTTCTGATAAGCCGGTTTCTAACAGGTGTAAGGCTTGTTGCCTCCATTGTTTTCTCTATTGATTCTTTTTTGGATAACCTGGGAACCTGTTTTATATCAGCCACAAAATCAAGGTAGGAGTAAACTGTCATGTCTGAATAGAGGGGAAGAACTTCAGGCAAGTAGCCGATGACTTTCTTTACCTCGTTCGGTTGTTCGAAGACATCAAACCCAGCCACTGATGCTTTTCCTTCAGTGGCGGGGAGGTATCCGGTGAGTATTCTCATTGTTGTTGTCTTGCCCGCAGCATTTGGTCCTAGAAGTCCCCATATTTTTCCCTTTTCTACCTTGAAACTGAGATTATTAACAGCTACAAGTTCACCATATTTTTTAGTGAGATTATCGACTTCAATCATTTCTCTCAACCTCCTTGGTGGATAAAAGCATGTCTTCTCCTTTTTTCTTCCATGGTTGTTTTAAGGTGCTTGAAGCACAGTATACAAGAATATATTATATTAAAAAAAATGATGATTATTTCAAGAGAGCAAAAGATTTACTCTGGCATTTTTTTTTCATTACATCTTTTCTGGTGTTGGTATTCCAATAAGATAGAGAACTTTTTTAAGTATTTCCTTGATGTAGTAGATAGTTAAAACGCGAATACGCTTTAATTCGTTTCCTTCCGCACCTAATATGGAGTAAAGATGGTAATAAGAATTAAATTTTTGGCATAGGTTGAAGGAGAACTTTGCCAGGTGAGAGAATTCAAGGGAAAGGATTGAATGGAGAATTTCTTCCTCTAACTGTGAGGCGTAGAATATAAGTTCCCAGAAATCTTCAAGCTCTTTTTCAGTAAGAGATTTCAACGATAACTGGGGAGAGGATAACATCTTTTCTAGGTCTTTAGTTTTGAATCCCTCCCTTTCTCTCATTTTTCGGAAAATGCTGTTAATCCGAACGTATGAATACTGAAGATAGGGACCTGTTTCTCCCTCAAAATTAAGAGCCTCATCAAAATCAAAGACAATGAGGGAATTCCTGGCGAACTTGAGCATGAAGTAGCGAAGTGCACCCACTGCAATCTGGTGAGCAATCTTTTTTTTCTCCTGGGGCAAAAGCTCAGGATTTCTCTTCTCCACCTCTGCCAGGGCTTTTTCTTCCAGTCTATCGAGTAAATCATCGGCTTTAACTCCCAGGCCTTTTCTTCCCGAAACTTCAAGGAAGGTTTTTTGCCTCTCCTCCTCGGAGAGCTTAAAGTCGAGTTCCTCTAGGCTCTTGAGCGAGAGGGCAACCATCTCGTAGGAAAAGTGAATTGATTTTTCTGCCTGGGCTTCAAAGCCGAGAGACCTCAGTCCCTGAACGACTATTTTTTGGAGATAGGCCTGGCGGGTGTCGATGACATTGTATACTTTACTTGCCTTCCCGAAACGAGGAGTTTTTCGGCTTGGTTCTGATGTTGTGATCCACATCGTCTTTTCATTTTGGTGAAGAAAAGGCTGGTAGAAGAAATCCTCGCCGAGGAGACCAAACTTCCACAGCTGGTAAGCGATATCCTTTCCGACATAGGTTACTGTTCCATCAGAGCGTACGATTACTTTTTCTCTTTCAGGCTCAGCTTCGAGTTCCATTACCCAGCAGTCTTTATTCAGTCCTTTCTTGGCCCTAGTGATGGCCTTTTTCTCTTTGAGCAGGGCAAAGGCTTTTTGCCAGAATTTTAGTTCGAGGATACTGCTTTCGCAGGGAAGGAGGTCGTAGCTGACATCTATTCTTTTCATGGTCTTGATATGAGCCCTTAAAATGCGGCGCGAAATATGGCGAGCAATCTCTGCTTCTTCTCCTTCTCCTTTCTCAATCTTTTTCAGAATTTTAGCTCTTTTTTCCTGGGCTTCAGGATGTTCTTCAAGGTAGGCTGAAACACGGCTGTATAGATCCCAGCAGTAGTAGTCAAATCTGCCCTTTATTTTTTTTATCTGCTCCAGATTTTTCTTTTCGAGCTCCATAAATCCAAAGACGACATCAACAACCTGAACGCCTGTGTCATCAATGTAGTTTTGGATTTCAACATTCTCTCCTCTGTATTTAAGGCATCGTGCGAGTGTGTCTCCTAGGCATGCGTTCCTGAGGTGACCGATGTGAGCAGCCTTGTTGGGGTTAATGTTGGTGTGCTCGATTATAATTTTTTCCTCTTCAGGGAAGAGGGATTTTTTCTCTAAAGAAGCGAGCTGCCTGTGAAAGAAACTCTCTTTTTCGAGAAAAAGGTTGATGTAGCCAGGACCAGCAATTTCCACCTTTTCCACTCCTTGGAGGCGGGCAAGATAAGAGATAGCTTCTCCGGCAACCTGACGGGGAGAGGTTTTTATTTTCTTTGACAGCTCAAAGGGAAAGGTGAGGGCGAAGTCACCGAGTCTGTGGTCAGGTGGGTAGGTGAGGGTTATTTCTTCTGGCGAGAGGGGATACTTATCCTTAAGTCGCTCGTAAATTTTTTCGCTTAAATACTTTTTTAATTCGAGCATAATTTCCACTTATTATAGCAAAAATCTTTAAGGCGGTCAGTTTTATGTTGGTCGGAGAAGAGAAGGTGTTTTTTCTTGCATCCCAAAATGATATGTGGTAGTAAAATATTTCACGGATGAGGCATGAAAAAAACACGTTTGAATGACATTCATAAAAAGCTCGGTGCAAGGATGATTGAATTCTTCGGCTGGGAAATGCCGGTTTCCTATACCGGCATTGTTGAGGAGCATCTTGCTGTTAGAACCAGAGCTGGTCTTTTCGACGTAAGTCACATGGGGGAGATAACTATAAAAGGGAAAGAAGCTCTTGATTGTGTTCAGTACCTTACACCGAACGATGCTTCCCGCCTTGTTCCCGGGAAAGCGCAATATTCTGCCTTAACCACCCCGGAGGGAACCTTTGTTGATGACCTTCTCGTTTACTGTGTGGATGAAAGTAGCTTTTTACTTGTCGTAAATGCTGCTAATTCTGATAAGGATTATGAGTGGATGCTAGAGCATAAAAAAAAGTTCAACGTTGAGGTTAACAACATGAGCAGTGATTACACCCAGCTTGCTCTTCAGGGGCCTCGAGCAGAGGATATTCTTCAGCCGCTCACAGAAGTGAAGCTCGATGAAATGAAGTCTTTCCGGTTTAGTGTGGGAAAAATAGCAGGTGAGGATGTTCTTATTTCTCGAACAGGTTACACGGGAGAGGATGGTTTTGAAATTTATACCCTCTCTCCCCAGCCATCCAGCATCTGGGAAGCAGTAATTGAAAGGGGAAAGGAATGCGGAATTCTTCCTGTTGGACTGGGTGCCAGAGATACACTGCGGCTTGAAGCCAAGCTCATGCTTTACGGAAACGATATCGATGAAACGACGACAGTGCTTGAGGCTGACCTAGGCTGGCTGGTGAAGTTTGAAAAGGGTAATTTTATTGGCAGGAGTGCTCTCCTCAAACAGAAAGAGGAGGGTATTAAGCGGAAAATTATTGGATTTGAGCTCATAGAGAAGGGAATAGCCAGACAGCATTATCCTGTTTTTGTAGACGGCAAGAAAGTCTCGGAAGTGACTTCAGGCACTTTTTCTCCCTTCCTGAAGAAGGCAATCGGGCTCACCTATCTTCCTCTTGAGTACACGGAGATAGGAACTGAGTTTGAGGTTGGAATTCGCGGTGAGAGAGTCAAAGCGAGAGTTGTTCCCACTCCCTTTTATCGAAGACCATGATTTTGCTCAAAGCTTTTCTGAGAAATAAGAGGTTCTAGAGATTAAAACTTGAGGAGGAAGGATGTATCCTGAAGATTTTTACTATACCAAAGACCATGAATGGGCCCAGATAAAAGCTGGTACAGCCACTGTAGGAATTACAGACTTTGCTCAGAAGCAGCTCGGAGATGTGGTCTACGTGGAGCTGCCTGAGAAGGGAACTCAGCTTGAGTTTCATCAGTCGATTGGAGTAGTGGAGTCTGTTAAAGCTGTTTCTGACATCTATTCACCGCTCTCCGGAGAGGTGATTGAGGTTAACAAAGAATTAAACGATTCTCCTGAATTAATCAATCAAGACCCTCACGGCAAAGGATGGATAATCAAAATCAAACTTAAAGATGAGAATGAGACACATAAACTGATGAGGGCTTCAGAGTATGAGAAATTCATCGAAGGACTCGAAGAATAAGATTTTCTGGAAACATTAACCTCCATGAGCTATATTCCTTTAAGCGATAAAGATAAGAAAGAAATGATGGCCAGGATAGGTATTTCTTCTTTTGAAGAGCTATTCAGGTCGATTCCAGAAAAGTTGAAGATAAAAGGCAGTCTTAACCTTCCAGGGCCTCTAGCTGAACAGGAAATTGTTCGATATTTTGAAAAAATTAGCTCACTGAACTCAGGCTCGGATTACCTTTCATTTCTCGGGGGAGGGGCTTATCCTCACTTTATTCCTTATGTGGTTGATTATCTGAGTTCGAGAGGAGAATTTCTCACACCATACACTCCTTATCAACCAGAGGTAAGTCAGGGAACTCTTCAGCTCATCTTCGAGTATCAAACCCTCATCTGCCAGCTCACAGGAATGGACATTGCCAATGCCTCCCTCTATGATGGTGCATCTGCTACAGCAGAGGCAGTGCTTATGGCCTCCCGGACGACAAAGAGAAAGAAAGTGCTGATAGCAAGTTCAATTCATCCCCAGTACAGGCAGGTGATAGCTACCTACATAAGAAATATGGATATCCAGGCGGATGAAATCGGGTATGGGCAGAGTGGAGAAATCGATTACAGGGAACTTGAAAACAAGCTCAACAAGGAGACAAGTACAGTTGTTTTCCAGTCGCCAAATTTCTTTGGTGTTATCGAGAACGTGAAAAGAATTTCTCAACTTACACACAGCCGTAATGCTCTTTCCACGGTGATTATGACCGAGCCAATTTCACTCGGAATTCTCGAGGCGCCGGGTAAGCTTGGCGCTGACATAGTGACCGGGGAAGGGCAATCTTTCGGAATGCCTCTCAGCTTTGGTGGCCCTTATCTGGGATTTATGGCCTCCAGGCAGGAATTTATGCGCCAGCTTCCAGGTCGAATTGCAGGCGAGACAGAAGATGTGGAGGGGAGAAGAGGATTTGTTCTTACTCTTTCCACCAGAGAGCAGCACATCAGACGGGAAAAAGCCACCTCGAATATCTGTACCAACCAGGCCTGGTGTGCGCTTAGGGCTACAATATTTCTTGAAACTCTGGGAAAGGAAGGATTGAAAGAGGTTGCCTGGCAGAATGCGCAGAAGGCAAACTACGCTTGGGAAAAAATTTCGGCCTTGAAAGGAGTAAAAAAGAGATTCAGCGGAACGATATTCAATGAATTTGTGCTTGAATTCTCATCAGACCTCAGTGAACTCGAAAAATTTCTCAGAGGGAAAAAAATTATGGCAGGTCTCAGACTCGAGAAGCATTATCCCCGGCTGAAAAACTGTCTTCTCCTCTGTATAACAGAGATTCATTCCAGAGAAAAAATAGATTTTCTCCTTGATTCAATCAGAGAATATATGGTGAAGAAAGGGTGAGATGGGGATGATAAGAGAACCACTGGTCTTTGATATAAGCGCTCCTGGAAAAAGGGCTTTTTCTCCCCCGCCTCTTGATGTTCCTGAAAACAGTGAAGTTCTGAAGGGAATTGCTCTGAGAGAAGACATCGAAGGATTTCCTCAGGTTTCAGAGGTTGAGCTTGTCCGCCATTTCACACGCCTTTCTCAGACAAACCACTGTGTGGATATAGGATTTTACCCTCTTGGCTCCTGCACCATGAAGTACAGCCCGAAAGTGAACGAAAAGGTGGCTTCTATGCCTGAATTTGTGTCGTTACATCCTCTTATGCCTCCCGAGCTCGTCCAGGGATGTTTAAAAGTTATAAAAAAGACCGAAGAACTTTTGGCTGAGATTACAGGAATGGATGCCGTCAGTCTTCAACCTTCCGCAGGTGCTCAGGGAGAACTGACAGGCATGATGCTCATCCGCGCTTACCATGAGGAGAAGGGAAAACCGAGAAAATTCGTACTCATTCCTGATTCAGCCCACGGCACAAATCCCTCAAGTGCTCATCTGTGTGGCTACCAAGTTAAGGAGATAAACTCAAACGAGAACGGTACCATCGATATTGAGGACCTTTCGCGGGAGATGACCGAAGAAGTGGCAGCTTTGATGATAACCAACCCAAACACGCTGGGAATATTCGAGGAGGATATTAAAGAGGCGGCAGAGATTGTTCATGCTAAAGGAGGATTTCTTTACATGGACGGAGCAAACATGAATGCTCTAACCGGAATCTGCAGGCCGGGTGATATGGATGTGGACGTCATCCACCTCAACCTTCACAAGACTTTCTCTACACCACATGGGGGAGGAGGCCCCGGAGCAGGTCCGGTGGGCGTGAAAAAGGAGCTTGAACCTTTTCTTCCCCTTCCCATTATCGTCAAAAAAGAAGGCCATTACCTTCTCGATGAGGAAAGGCCACGGAGTATTGGCAGGGTGAGAAGTTTCTACGGCAACTTTATGGTGGTGGTCAAGGCCCTTGCTTACATCCTTTCCCTCGGGAATAAAGGATTAAAAGAAATAGCTGAGATCGCTGTCTTGAATTCGAGATACATTCGGAAATGCCTGGAAAAGGAATTTTACCTGAAATACAAGACAGAAACTCTCCATGAATGCGTTTTTTCTGACAAATATCAGAGGGAGTATGGTGTTCAGAATATCGACATGGCAAAAAGGCTTATCGACTTTGGACTTCATCCTCCGACTATGTCTTTTCCTCTCATTGTTCATGGTGCTCTGATGATTGAGCCGACCGAGACCGAGAGCAGGAGAGACTTAGATATGTTCATCGAGGCCATGAAACAGATTGCCAGGGAAGCTGTTGAAAACCCTGAGATTCTGAAGTCTGCTCCTCACCAATCCTATGTAAGACGCATGGATGAGGCCAGGGCAGCAAGAAATCCCGTCTTGAAGTGGTCACCCGAGAATGCTGATAAATAAATATAAACGAATCGGGGAAAAATAGAAGCAAGCAGGAACAAGGATGGCTTTACAGGATCTGATTATGTCTCTCCAGAAGTTCTGGACACAAAGAGGGTGCTACCTTGCCCAGCCTTACGATGTTGAAGTGGGAGCAGGGACAATGACGCCTGATACATTCTTTAGAGTCCTGGATAAAAAGCCGTGGAAAGTTGCCTATGTCCAGCCTTCGCGAAGGCCCACAGATGGAAGATACGGAGAAAATCCTCACCGTGTTCAGAAACATTTCCAGTTTCAGGTTATAATCAAACCTTCGCCTCAGGATATCCAGCAAATTTACATTGAAAGTCTCACCTCCCTGGGAATAGAGCTTAAAGAGCATGATATCAGGTTTGATGAGGACGACTGGGAATCTCCGACCATCGGTGCCTGGGGAGTTGGATGGCAGGTGCTCCTTGACGGGATTGAAATAACACAGTTTACCTATTTTCAGCAGGCAGGTGGAATTGACCTCTCTCCAACTCCTGCTGAAATCACCTATGGACTGGAGAGACTTGAAATGTTTCTCGAAAGAAAGGACAACATCTACGACCTTAAATGGTCGCAGGAAGTTAGCTACCACGATTTGAGATTTGTGGAAGAAAAACAGTTCTCTGAGTATAATTTCAATGCTGCCAATATTGCAGGCCTCAGGAGCTCTTTTAACTTTTGTGAGAAAGAGGCACAGAGGCTGATAAATAAAGAATTGTTACTTCCAGCTTATGATATGTGTCTCAAACTATCACACCTTTTCAATCTTCTTGATTCAAGAGGAGCCATAAGCGTTACTGAGAGAGTAAAGCTGATTACCAGGATAAGAAGCCTGGTTATTCAAGTAGCTCACAAATACACAAACAGGGAGGATTAACCTGGAAGAATTTATCCTGGAGATTATGACAGAAGAAATGCCGGCGAGTCACGTGAAGACCGCACTCGAACAGATGGAGGAAAGGCTCAGAGAAGAACTGAGTGAAGCAAAGATAGAAGTTGAGGGAATAAAAACTTTTGGAACATGCCGCCGCCTGGGTATGACAGGTTTGATTGTTCCCAAGCAGCAAGACAGAGAAGAGTTCATCACAGGACCGCCAAAAACTTTGGCCTTTGAGGAGGATGGTAGCTACTCCAGAGCTGCTGTCGGGTTTGCCCGCGCACAGGGTGTTAATCCTGATGACCTTCAGATAATCAACACGGAAAAAGGTGAATATCTGGGATTAAAAAAAGTGCTGGAGGGAAAATCTTCCTTTGAAATACTCAAAACTATATTGCCTCAGATAATTTCTTCTCTCACTTTTCCCAAAATGATGAGGTGGGGCTCAGCTTCGTTCAAGTTTTCGAGGCCCATCCAAAATATTCTCTGTCTTTTTGGAGGAAAGGTTGTTCCTTTTAAAGTAGCAGGTGTTGAGTCAAAAGGATTTACTTTCGGACACAAAATTCATTTTCCCCAAAGGATTGAGGTTAATTCCTTCAAGAATTACACTCTCCAGCTTGAAAAGCTGAGGGTTATTGTCGAACCTGAAAAAAGAAGGAAAATCATAGAAAAACAAATGGAGAGGAAGCTCGCGGCTCTGGAGGCCAATGTTTTACCTGATGAAGAGCTAGTGGAGGAAGTCTGCTATGATGTTGAATCGCCCTACGTCTTTATCGGTAGTTTCCCTGTGGAGTACATGGCACTGCCGATCGAGGTTCTGAGCACAGCCATGAGAGTCGACCAGAAGCTTTTCTCTGTGGTGAAGGGAGAAAAGCCGCTGCCATATTTTATAGGGGTGGCTGATACTTACAGAGATTCAAAGTCGTTCATAAAGAAAGGAAACGAAAGAGTGCTTAAGGCTCGACTTGAAGATGCCCGTTTCTTCTGGGAACAGGATCTAAAGCTGCCTCTTCACAGGAGAGCAAATGCTCTGAAGGAAGTGGTCTTCCAGGAGAATCTGGGTAGCTATCTTGATAAAGCCATGAGGTTGAAGGAAATTACCTCCTATCTTGCTGAAAAAATTGATCAGACCCAGTTGAAGTCCAGCCTGGCTCTTGCAGCAGAGCTCTGCAAAGCGGACCTGGTGAGCGAGATGGTAAGAGAATTTCCATCCCTCCAAGGGAAGATGGGCGGGCTTTATGCCAGGGTTGAGGGATACCAGACGCCTGTCTGGAAAGCAATCTACGAACATTACCAGCCTGCAGGCCTGGAGGATGAGTCTCCACCTTCGATGAGTGGCGCCCTTCTCTCTATAGCTGATAAAATGGACTCTTTTGTCGGTACAGTCGGAGTTGGTGTCAGGGTAACGGGTTCGAAAGACCCTTTTGGATTGCGCCGCCTGGCCCATGGAGTATGCAAGGTTATCCTGGAAAAAAAATTGAGTTTCTCCTTTTCTCGGTTTATAGATAAAGTCCTTAAGACTTATGGAAAGAAGCTGAGTGTCCCCAGGGAAGAGATAAAGAAGCATTGTCTGGATTTTTTTGCTGGCAGGCTACAGTTCATTTTCGAGAGACAAGGGTACCGCTATGATTTGATAAACGCCTCGATAAAGGCAGGAATAGACAACATTTATCATACTCTCCGCAGGTTGGTGGCCCTGGATAGCCTCAAATCAAGTCCTCATTTTGAAGACCTTGTGCTCATCGCAAAAAGAGTGAACAACATCATCCACAACCAGCCTCTACACAGAATAGAAGAAGGTTTACTCGTGGAAAAGGAAGAAAGAGAATTGTACACTACTTTCTCCATTATCAAGGAGAACGTGATGCCTATGATTGCAAGGGGAAATTTTGCTCAAGCACAGAGAATGATGTTAAGACTAAGAACTTGTGTAAATAAATTCTTCGATAAAATACTGGTCATGTGCGAGGATAAAAAAATGAGGCGCAACCGCCTTGCTCTTCTGCAGCAGATTAGCAGGCTTCTGCTCAAAATGGCTGATTATTCTCAGATTGTGATCGAGAGGTAGGAAAAAGCCTTTGTTAGTCTGAGGGGAGTATCCTTTTTTCGAGCTCCACTATTTTCTTGAGAGCATAAGCACTGTTGAGTCCTTTTCTCTCTCCAAAGGGAGCAAACTGGATCCCTGTCTGATACCTGTAGCTTTTCCCGGGGTAAACAGAGAGCCATACCACACTTCCTTTAAGAGGGAGAGGCTCAGATTCATCAGAAAAATGGAGCTCAATAAATATTTTTCTGTTTATCTTGAGGAGGTTATCGCAGACAAAACGAATGCCGCCCCGGCTTATGTCAAGGACAGGACATTCTTCCTCGTGGAATTTTCTCTTTAAGAAGGGACGTTTTTTCAAGGCATAGTTAACAGTAGCTCCCAGAACGTGAAATCTCCTGCACGATCTTATTTCCACTCCTTTGTAAGCCATCAAAGCACCGAATAGGGGGCTTGTTCTACAGTTTTTTAGGCTGAGACAAATATACCAGATTTACTCCTACAGAGTAAGTAATTTTTTATGGCCGACGAAAAAAGAGACCCTCTTTTTCTGGACGAAATTATTATTTTATCTCAGGGTGCCTTCATAGTGAGCAGTGAGCTGTCGTTTTCTCACATCTTCTGGTGTGTAGGAAGGGAGAAGTATGGGAGCAATAAGGTCTGTCTTTACTCCTGCTTTTTTAAGTTCATTCTCGTAGGCGTTGATATGCTCGAGGGTTAGAGGGCCGAGTTTTGCAGATTTTGCATACTCAGCAGCGAATTTGCCTGCTCGGCGTCCGAAAACATTGTAATCGAGCACGGAATTTCCCATGAGTCTGTTGCGGCCATGAACTCCGCCCGAGGCTTCACCGGCAACATAAAGTCCAGGAACATTCGTTTCACATTTTTTGTTGATTTCAATGCCACCATTCTGGTAGTGGAGTGAAGGGTAGACCAGCATGGGGAGTTTTGTGATGTCGATTTCATAACGGATAAACTGGCGGTGCATGGCTGGGAAGTTCTTTTTTATATAACCTTCGCCCTGGAGCATCTCGATAAGCGGTGAATCAAGCCAGACGCCAAGGCGGCCGCTCGGAGTTTTGATGCCGTTTTTCCTCTCCACACATTCCCTGATGAATGCAGCACTTTCCACATCGCGCGGTTCCCGGGGAAAGACGAAAAGCTCGCCATGCCTGTTCACTGGCTGTCCTCCTGCGCCCCGAATTTTTTCTGTAATCAGGAAGCCTGCAATCTGTTCAGGGAAAACCGCTCCTGTGGGGTGATACTGAACTGAGTCCATGTAAAGGAGGTTAGCTCCAGCCCTGTAAGCGATGACCAGTCCGTCGCCTGTAGCACCGTAGTGGTTTGTGGTATCAAAGCCACGAATGTGAAGGCGTCCGTAGCCGCCGGTGGCGATGATAGTAGCCCTGGCTTTGACGGTGAAGTACTCTTCGGTTTCTAGGTTGTAAAGGACTCCTCCTGCACATTTTCCTTTATTGTCGAGAATTAACTCCACAGTGGGCATGAATTCCATGACAGTTATGTATTGAGGACGGTTTCTAACTTCGTCCATGAGTGTCCTCATGATGATCGCTCCTGTGTAGTCCCGGCAGGAATGCATCCTTTTTCTTGATGTGCCTCCTCCATGAAGGACCTGCATGGAGCCGTCATCCAGCTTGTCCCAGACGACACCTAGGTCTTCGAGCCATTTAACCACTTCAGGGCCATCTTCGGTAAGGGCGCGCACAAGTTCTGGCTTGTTGTCGAAGTGGCCTCCTCCCATGGCGTCCAGGTAGTGACGGGTAGGGGAGTCATGAGGTTTGACTGCCGCCTGCATCCCACCCTGGGACATCATCGAGTTGGCATCTCCGAGGCGGAGTTTAGTTGATATTACGGATTTTGCTCCCTTTTCAGAAGCGATGATTGCTGCAGCGCAGCCTCCACCTCCTCCGCCTATAATCAGGATATCTGTCTCAAAATCAGGTTTTGTGAGATCAAAGAGCTCAGGCTTTATTCTCGAGTGAGATTCGAGCATATCAGCCACTTCGGCCGTCAGCTTCTCTCCCTTGTTAGGCCCAACTCTTACCACTCTTCTTGCCTCGGGTTTGTAATCAGGATGGAATTTATTCAGTACTTGCTCCCTTTCTTCTGCTGTCATGGGAGTATAGACGGGCTTTTCAGAGCGGGCAAGTTCGAACCTCTTATTTCGAGTTTGCTCCACCTTTTTCAGTGATTCATTCATGTATTCTGGATACATTTTTTTACCTCCCCTCCATTATTCCGTATCTCTTTCGTAGTACCTCTTTTTCAGCTCTTCTTTTTTCATTTTCATCAGTTCTTCATATTCTTTATCATACTTGTGGTTTTTTATCTCCTGGATGCGCTTTTTGAGCTCCTGGCTTTCCCTCCTTAAATATCTTCCGTAAAGCCGTCTGGCCAAGAGGCCAACATTGTATTGAACAATCTCGGCTGGACATCTTATGGCACATAGCCCGCAGCAGAGGCAGTCAAAGGAAAGGTCCATTACTTTTTCTATGTTTCCCTGCTTTGTTGCCTGGATGTATTCCATCACTTCCAGCTCCTGAGGGCAGGCTTTGGTACAGGTGTTACAGGCAAGACAGCGAAAGACCTCTGGATAGAGCATCTGGAAAGTGGCCACGGTAGGCTGGAGCTTCCTTATGTCATAGACAGATTTCTGGGCTGGAACGGATGGAAATTGAGTGAGGTACATTCCGTCCTCGACCAGAGTGGTGCAGGCTAATCCTGTGTAAATTTTGTAGTCACCCGGAAGTCTGTAAACAGTGGCGCAGGCCCCGCAAAAACCTTCTCTGCAGCCTGCTCCTCTCTTTATCTGGTAGCCTGCATATTCGATGGCTCCCATTATGGTCGATTCAGCAGGAACTTTATAGGCTTTGCCCATGATGAAGACAGTGATCATCTTTTTGGGAACACCTTTTTGGACTTCTATTGATTGCCTCTGGTTTTTCTGCCTTCTTTTTGCTTCTTTTATTGTTGCCATCTTATTCTCTCCTTTTTTCCTCTTTCTTTGCTCCTTTCAGTATTCCTGAGGGAGTAGCTTGAGCTCTGCCCAAGAATAAACAGGGCCGTCTTTACACACATAGTGTCTTCCGATGTTACACCTCCCGCATTTCCCTACGCCGCATTTCATCTTGTTCTCAACAGTGGTATAAATCTGGTCATCTTCGAAACCGAGGGCTTTCAGATTCTGGATAACATATTTAATCATAATCGGTGGTCCGCAGGTCACAGCCACAGCATTCTTAGGAGAGGGTTTTTTATCCAGGACATTAACCGGGACAAAGCCCACGAATTCATCCCATCCCGGTTCTTCAACATCAACTGAGAGATGGACTTCAACACGCTTGCGGAGCTCTTCGAGCTCTTTTTTAAAGACAAGGTCTTTTGATGTGCGTGCACCGTAGATGAGAGTGAGGCTGCCATAGTCATCCTTTTTACCCAGAGCTGTATGGAGGACTGACCAGATTGGTGCCAGACCAATTCCTCCTCCGATAAAGACAAGGTTTTTCCCTTTCCACTCATCGATCGGGAATCCATTGCCGAATGGTCCCCGGAGGCCTATTATATCTCCTTCTTCCAATTCATGGAGGGCTGAAGTAACCCTTCCCATTTTCAGGATGCTGAATTGAAGGTAATCATTGACAAGGGGGGAGGATGAAATAGAAATCATGGATTCGCCCCTGCCGAAAACCGAAAGCATGGCACACTGGCCACACTTGAAGGTAAATTCATCTTCATTGATTAAGGTTACCCTGAAAGTTTTTATCGGCCGCGCCCCTCCTACCTCTTCTTTAATTTGTTTAATTCTCGCCAGTTTTGGGAGATAGACATTATGACTCATAATCTCTCACCTTGTTGAGAACTTCAATGATATCTATGCCAACAGGGCAGAGTGAGATGCACCTTCCACATCCGGTGCACTGATAATTACCGAATGTTTCGACAAAATACTGGAATTTATGGAGGATTCTCTGACGAAGCCTTGAAGCTTTATCAGGCCTGGGATTATGCCCGGAGGAATGCATGGTGAAATCAGGAAACTGACAGGTATCCCATGTCCTCACTCTTTTTCCTATCAGCGGGGAGGATGAAGCTAGCTCGTCATTCATATCAAAGCAGTGACAGGTGGGACAGAGGTAGGTGCATATTCCACACCTTATGCAGCTCATCGATTCCTCATCCCAGAAGGAAGAATCAAACATATCTTTGAGCTTGCTGTGGATGGATTCCAGTTCTATAAGGTTGCGTGTCACTTTTTTCTCGGATTCAAGCCAGAGTTTTTCTCTTAACTTCTTCTCTTCAGCTTTAGGTTGCCTGAACTTTTTCTCAGCCTCCTTGAGAAGTTTTTCCCCTTTTGGAGAGAGTGATTCGACGTAGTAGGAATTATCGAGTTCAGTCATCAACACATCCAGTCCCTCCTTAGAATGAGGAGAACCATTCACAGACAGGCAGAAGCAGTTTGGAGAGGGTGGAGTGTTGCAGGCAAGGCCAACCAGAACTGTGGCCTTTCTTCTTCTCCAGTAGTAAAGGTCCTCAAATTGACCGCCAAACACTTTGTCATAGAGGATAAAAGCCCTTCCCTCACAGGGTCTGAGGCCGAAAACAACTACTTGTTCTTGTTGGGGAAGAGTTTCAAAAAGCTGGGGACCTTGGTCTGAGTTTTTAAATTCAAAAAGGACTTCTCGCTGGGGATAAATTATTTCCTTGGCAGGAACTTTTGTGTTTGGATAGACAAGGTCGATTGATTCAGGTTCCTCAATGATTTTATATGACCAGAAATCTTCAGTCTTGCAGGGAGCATAAATTTTATACGCTTTGAGACTCTTCATCCATTCCGGGAAGTCCTTCTTTAGTATTACTTTCTCCATTGTTTCACCTGATAAAATCTTCGGGGTCTTCGTCCTTAAAGCTGGAAACGAGAGGAAGACTGGTGACATCGAATCCTGCCTCGTAATTAAACAGTTCTTTTGCCTCTTTCTCCAGTTTTTTATTGAGCAAACGGAGAGGAATGCCCACCGGACAGGCTCTTTCGCATTCGCCACAGTCGATGCAGCGTCCGGCGAGATGTATGGCTCTAACCAGGTGGTAGATGATGTTCTCAGAGATTGACGGTGATTTTTCCACCCACTTTATTTTATGGGCTTTTTCCTCGGCTGTTGTCTCTGCAGTGACAGCAAAATTAATCGTGTCCACCACACACTCCTCGCAATAACACATGGGACATACAGAACGGCAGGCATAACAGCGAATGCATTTTTCAAACTGGGTTTTCCAGAATTCCCATTTTTTTTCAGAAGGGAGTGATTCAATGTTTCTCAGGGAAGAGAAAGGATTTTCAATGTTTTTACTGGTTTTCTCCCCCAATAAAACATCATGGATGAGAGGGAAGTTTGCTCTGCATTCCAGGCACCTCTGAGCAAGAACATCTTGGGCCGAGATCTGCTCTTTTGCACCTTTTTCGGTGATTACTTCAAGCTTTGAGTCTTTCAGGAAATTGACTTCTTTTACCTTTTCCCCTTCTAATCTTTCTTTGAGTTTTTTCTCGTCGATTACTCCGCTGAGTTCACAGGAAACACCGATGAGGTAAACATCATCGCGCTCGATAAACTTTTCCTGGAGGAGAACTGCCACTGCCCGGCTGTCGCATCCCTTGACCATAAGAGCCACAGGTCTTGTGTCAGGTTTTTTTTCTCTCTCTCTCCTTCTCTTCTCGTCGACAAGAAAACGGGTCAGGTTATGGAAACATGTTGGATTCCATACAAGGACTTCTACTTCTTCTGGCTTTTTAATGAAACAGGGTGAAGAGTTAAATCCATTTTGACTTTTTTTATAACCGATGACATATTTTACCTTCCCCTCTTCCAGAATTTTCTTCACTTCCTGTTTGAGTTCGTTCAGATTGACCATTATATATTTCTCCTCAGCTTTGTTTGAGGGCCGAGAGGTTTGAGAAGGCTTACAAAGTCTTTTATTATCTGAGTGAATTTTGTTCCTTCTGCTGCAGATACCCATGACATCTGGAATCTTCCGGGTTCAAGGCCGATATGCTCGAGAAGCTTTTTTACGAGTGCAATGCGGCGTCGGGCATAGTAATTTCCTTTAATGTAGTGGCAGTCGCCAGGATGACACCCTGAAACAAGCACGCCGTCAGCGCCCTTGTTGAAAGCAGAGAAGATGTAGAGCGGAGAAACGCTGCCAGAACACATGACAGTAATCGGGATTACATTAGCAGGATAGGTCATACGCGACACACCGGCAAGGTCGCTTCCGGCTGAAGAGCACCACTTGCAAAGGAAGGCGACAATTTTCGGCTCAAATTCGTCGTTCATTTCAGCCTCCAAGCGATGCATTGATCATTTCATAGACTTGAAGCTGGGAAAGGTTCTTAACCTGAATAGCTGACCTCAGGCAGGTGGCAGAGCAGGTGCCGCAACCCTCACAGAGGACTTCATTCACATCCACTTTACCATCTTTGAGCGAAAGGGCATCGTAGGGACAGACCTGGACACACATGCCACAACCTGTGCACAGATTCTTTGTCACCCTGGCCACTGTCGGCGCATGGTAGAGTCTATCCTGAGAGAGAATCGCCACCGCCTTGGCAGCAGCTCCACTAGCCTGAGCAACTGCTTCAGGAATATCTTTTGGTGACTGGGCAGCACCGGCAAGAAAAACTCCAGAAGTCACGCTCTCTACAGGCCGGAGTTTGGGGTGGGCTTCTGAGAGAAAGCCGTCTTTATCGACCGCAATCTTGAGCTTTTTGGCCAGTTCCTCAGCTCCTGCGGAAGGCCTCATGGCCATGGCCAGCACGACCATATCAGCATCTATTTCTATGTCTTTTCCTGTCAGAGTGTCAGCTCCCCAGACTTTGAGCTTCCCGTTTTCCTCGAAGACTTTGGACACTTTTCCTCTCAGGTAGAGGACACCATCCTCCTCAACAGCCCGCTGGACAAATTCTTCATAGCCTTTTCCACCTGACCTGATGTCAATGTAGAAAATATAAGCCTGACCGTCTGGTACATGGTGTTTATAGAGCATAGCGTGCTTAACAGTGTACATACAGCATATTTTAGAACAGTAAGCACAGTGCAGTTCAGGATCTCTGGAACCCGCACACTGGATAAAAACCACTTCTTTCGGTTCTCTGTGGTCAGAAGGCCTGAGTATCTTGCCCAAGGTGGGGCCAGAAGCAGAGCATAGTCTTTCGAACTGAAGACCGTCGAGGATATCCGGGTATTTTCCGTAGCCGTATTCAGCCATATTTTTCTTTTCATAAAGGTCATAGCCAGTGGCCACAATTATCGCTCCCACCTCCTCTTCGAGGATTTCAGGCTTCATGTCATAATCTATGGCTTTGGGCTCGCAAACATCAGCGCACTTGCCGCAGGCGATGGGCAGCAGTCCTGGACAGGATTTATCGTCTAAGGTATAAGTAGCTGGAATTGCTTGAGGGAAGGGAATGTAAATGGCTCTCCTGCCTGTTAAACCAAGGTCAAACTCGTTAGGAACAACCACCGGACAGACTTTGGTACACTCATCGCAGAGTGTGCAGGCATCAGGGTCGACAAAAGTGGGTTTCTTAAGGATTTTTACCTTGAAGTTACCCACATAGCCCGTGACTTCCTGGACTTCGCTGTAAGTCATGAGCTTAATTTTTGGATGTTTCGAAACCTCAACCATTTTTGGCGTAAGAATGCACTGGGAGCAATCGAGGGTGGGGAATGTTTCTGAAAGCTGAATCATGTGACCGCCTATTGAGGGCGATCTTTCCGCAAGCACTACTTGGAAGCCGCTGTTAGCCAGGTCGAGTGAGGCCTGGATGCCGGATATCCCTCCCCCGATGACAAGAGCCCTTTTTGTTACCGGGACTCCTATAGGGTCGAGTGATTCATTGCGGCGTACTTTATTGACCGCACTTTCTGTGATTTTAATCGCCTTGGGAGTGGCCTTTTCCATCTCCCGGTGAACCCAGCTGCACTGCTCGCGGATATTGGCAATCTCACAGTTAAACTCGTTCAGGCCAGCTGTCTTAGCAGCATTCCTGAATGTTGTCTCGTGGAGCGTAGGGGAGCAGCAGGCAACAACAACGTTATCGAGCTTCTTTTCTTTTATGGCTTCGATAAGGAGATTCTGACCCGGGTCAGAGCACATGTAGACATAGTCTTCTGCATGAGCAACACCAGGGTAGGCTGATAATTCTTTGGCTACTTTTTTAACATCTACAGTGCCTGCTATGTTAATGCCACAATGGCAGATAAAAACACCTGTTTTTTTCATTTCACTACCCTATTTTTTATCCTCTTTTTTTTCTTTCTTTATGGTTTGTTTCCCGTATTCATAGCCTTTGTCAAAAGCACGGAGGTTGAGCTCAAGAAACCTGGAAGGGACAAGTCCAGGTAGAGCCTTTTTCATCGCTTGGGGTGAAACAACATCAGTGATAGCAGTGAAGAAGCCAAGCATTACCAGGTTGGCGATAATACGATTACCGAGTTCTTCGGCGAAGCGTGTGGAAGGGATGGCGTACATCCGGATTCTGCCTCGCGGCGGTTTGGCCCTTACCAGATCCTCATCGATGATGAGCATCCCATCCTCCCTCAGCTCTGGTTCGTATTTTTCATATGCTTCCTGGGACATGGCGACCAGGATTTCAGGGGAAGATATATAAGGGTAGAGAATGCGTTCCTCTGAGACAACGAGCTGGGAGCTGCAGGCGCTCCCCCGCGCTTCAGGTCCAAAGCTCTGAGTCATGGTTGCATGTTTGTTGTCATAGATAGCCAGAGCTTTGCCGGTAATGAGACCGCAGCGAACAATTCCTTGACCACCAAAACCGGAAAATCTTATCTCAGCCATTTTTTACTCCGTATGGTTGGTATTTATCGCCCAATACTTTGGAGAGGTGAGCATTCATGCAGTCAAGAAAGGTAGGTTTATCTTTTTCCACAAACTTGCCGACAATGATTTTGCCCTGGTAGGAGATGTCGAGCATTCTCGTGTCCGCACCGTGTTGAATCTCGGCGTTCTCGTGGTAGTATTTCAGCAAATTCAGTCCATCCCCGAGGCGGTTCCGGCGGGCATAGAGAGTGACACAGGGAGTAACAACCTCGATGAAGGAAAAGCCCTTGCGGGAGAGAGCCTCCTGGATAGATTTGGTCACCCTCCTCAGATGGAGAGCTGTCCAGCGGGCGACATAAGTAGCTCCTGATGCTTCGGCCAGGTAGGGAAGGTTAAACGGATATTCATAGTTCCCATGAGGTGCAGTGGATGCATTTGCCAGGAGAGGCGTTGTCGCAGCCACCTGGCCACCTGTCATAGCATAATTGAAATTGTTAACACAGATAACAATGAGATCCATATTCCTTCTTGCGGCGTGAATAAAGTGATTTCCTCCAATTCCAACAATGTCTCCATCACCGCTGAAGACAACCACTTTGAGCTCAGGATTTGCTATTTTCATCCCTGTGGCAAAAGGAATCGCCCTTCCATGAGTGGTATGGAAAGAGTCAAGTCTCACATAGCCTGCCACTCTTCCGGTGCATCCTATTCCCGAAACAACCACCACCTTATCCAGGTTTTCTTTGTTTTTACGAATAGCTTCGGCAAAGGAGGTAACCACAACTCCTATTCCGCAACCAGGACACCAGATGTGGGGAATTCTGTCCATTCTGAGTAAATCTTCAATTGGATTTTTCTCTTCGAGGCGGTTTTCCTCTTTCATTTTACAGCCTCCTTTATGGCCTTTAAGATGTCGTCAGGATTGTGAACCCAGCCTCCGCAGTGAGGAACATGGATAGCAGGAGCTTTTCCTTCAGCACAGCGCTCAACCTCATAGACTATTTGCTTGTAATTTATTTCAGGTACAACGAATGCTTTTATTTTTCCTGCCAGCTCCCTGATCCGCTTTTCGGGAAAGGGCCAGACTGTTATTAGCCTTAGTGAACCGACCTTTATTCCGGCTTTACGTGCTTTCCTTATGGCCCGTACCGCAACTCTTGAAGTAATACCGTAGGAAACAACAATCACCTCAGCCTCATCTGTTTCATCTTCTTCAATCTTGATGATTTTATCAGCATTGTTCCTTATTTTATCGCATACATGCCGGACGCAGACATCCTGTGCTTCGGCGTTAATCACCGGGTAACCTCGTTCATCGTGAGTCAGACCAGTGGTGTGAAAACGGTAGCCGTCGCCTGCCTTAACCATAAAAGGAATTCCATCTTTGTCTGGCTCGTAGGGAAGATATTTATCTTTTGGACCTGTGTACCATTTTCTCTCCACAACCTCGATTTCTTCAGCAGGAGGAATAACGACTTTCTCATGCATGTGGCCCACACATTCATCGGTCATGACAAATGTAGGAACCCGGTAGATTTCTGAGAGATTAAAGGCTTCGATTGTGAGGTCAAAGCATTCCTGAGGAGAGTCGGGTGAGAGGGCAATTATTTCGTAATCACCGTGAGAACCCCACCTGACCTGCATCATATCCTGTTGCCCGGTGAGGGTGGGAAGTCCTGTTGATGGACCTCCTCTCTGGACGTTGGCAATCACTAGGGGAGTCTCCATCATACAGGCTAGACCTATGTTTTCCATCATCAAGGAGAATCCAGGTCCAGAGGTGACAGTCATCGCTTTTTTACCGCCCCATGAAGCGCCGATTAAAGCGATTATGGATCCGAGCTCATCCTCCATCTGGATGAAAACTCCTCCCACGTAAGGGATTCTCTCTGAAAACCTTTCTGCAGTTTCTGTAGAAGGTGTAATCGGGTAGCCTGCAAAGAAACGACATCCAGCAGCGAGAGCTCCTTCTGCGAGTGCAAAATCACCATCCAGGTAGTGGGAGCCGGTTAAAACGCCTTTAGGGTCTGCTTTCACTTTTTTCACCTTCTTCCTCCTCATCTTTTTTAAGAGTGACAAATATGGCAAACTCGGGACAAATAGTCTCGCAGAGCTGACAGTAGAGGCACTCATCCTCGTTTGCCACCCGGGGAGGATGGTAGCCTTTTATGTTGAACTCCTCAGACATTTCGAGGACATCTTTCGGGCAGTACTCGACGCAAAAGCCACACCCCTTACATCTCTCCTTGTTGATATGAACTTCACCCTTTTTAGGTTTTAAATCGCCAAAGTATACCATTTGTTCCTCAAATTAAACCTTTTTCAGCCAGAAGAGGCTTTGGATTCACGTAATGGAGTTTAAAGCCTAAATCTTTCTCAACGCAGCCAAAAGCAAGGGCCATGGCCTGGGTGAAATAGAGGACAGGCATACCCTTAAATTCGGGGTGTTGAGCAACCGTTTCTTTCTGTCTGTGGTCAAGATTAAAAGCGCACAGAGGACAGCTTACGACCATAGCCTCAGCACCACATGTCAGGGCAGAAGTTATGATCTGGAATGTCCTTTCAGCCACCATTTTTGGATCGTTAACTGTATGGTAGGCTCCACAACACTCAGTTTTGTAAGGAAAATCGACCGCCTCAGCTCCCAGGGTCTGGACGAGATTTTCGAGAATGGTGGGGTTTTCGATGTCATCAAGACCGATTTCTCTCGGCCTTACCAGAAGACATCCATAGTAAGAGGCGACTTTAAGATTTCTCAACGGGTTGACGACTTTTTCTTCAACGGCCTTGAATTTTATCTCGTCTCTAAGAAGCTCGAGAAGATGAACAACTTTCACCCCACCGTCATACTTTACTTTTTCCCGCTCCATGAAATTGTTGATAACATCAAGACTATCCGGGTCATTTTTCACTCTCTCGTTGGCTCTCTTCAGGGTGTTGTAGCACATGGCGCAGAGGGTCAATAACCTCTCAGAGTTTAATTCTTTGGTGCGGATAAGGTTGCGGATGGGAGCGAGGTGATGAATTAAGTCGTCTGTGGTTAAAGAAAAGACGGTTCCACAGCAATTCCACCTTGGGAGTTCTTCAACTTCTACTCCGAGGTGTTTCAGAGAATATAACGCTGAATCTTCAAAATTTTTAGCATTGTTTTTCAGGGTACACCCAGGGTAATAACTTATTTTCATTATGATGATTCCTTGAATTAGTAAGAATAAAAAATGTTGATATCATCGTTATTTAAGAAGTAAATTTTCTGAAGTTGCTTATTAAAGCAATCGGGGGTAGCTTTTCGATCTCTTCCTTTGAAAGCTTGTTTGCATCAACATAATCATGCCGCTTGCGGAGAAGGATTTGTCTTAGAGCCTCTATAACTTCAGCAATGTTGATACCTTTAGGGCAGCGGGAATTGCAGGTAAAACAGGTGGCACATATCCAGATAGCCTTAGAATTCAGAAGCTCATTCTTTAGACCAAGCTGGGCATAACGTATTATCTGGTTGGGGAGAATATCCATCTCAGACACAGCAGGACAGCCTGCCGAGCATTTGCCACACTGATAGCAGGCGAGCAAGTTCTGGCCGCTGAGCTCAGAGACTTTGAGTACAAAACTATCCCTGATTTTTCTCTTGGAAATGTTGATTCTCATAAGGAATACTCGCTAAGAATGACTAGGATGATTAATAACCTATAGGAAATATAGGATTAATCTATGAATGAATTACCTTTAAGTAAAACACAATTATAATACCCTGTCAAGAAATTACAATATTTTTTTCAGTTTCAAACCTGCTACTGAAAAAAGAAGACAGAATGAATTAAGGATTAAAAGGTATTTGAGGAGAAGAGGTAGGCCAACCAGGGGAATTAGGAGCGAGGAGGCAGCAAGAGCACCGATAAAGGAGCCGAGGAGGTCAAGTCCGTATCCCAGCCCGTAATGGGTGCTTTTCTGTAGATAAAGCTGATTTGCGACAATGAAAAGGTCACCTCCCAGGAAGCCGAGTAAGAGGAGGAGGAGGAAAGCGATAGATTCGTGAAGGCGGAAATGGAGGAAAAGCTGGATAAGGATCAGGATCAGTAGAAAGCCGAACTGAAGCAATATTATCTGAACGAAATGATAAGTTTTCCTTTTTTGGCCGTGAAATGCACCCAGAAAAAGTCCAGCCATGAACGCAGTGAAGAGGAGGGCAATTCGGCTGTAAAGGTAGCCAAAGAATGTCTGAAAAGCGATGATGATGATTATCTCGACCATAATGGTTGTCAGTCCCATGATGGTCACCGGAAGAAGGTAGAAATGGGAGCTTTTTTTTCTGAGTAAGAGCAAAGAAATGACTAAGATGAAGATGATAAGAGGTAAGTCAAGAAGCCAAAAAACAGAAAGAGCGGAGAAGAAAGTGAGTATCCTTTTTTCCCCATTTTTGAAATGGGTGCTCCAGAGAACTGAGGTGTAGAAGTAGCATATTGGTTTTAAGTCTTCATTAATTCTTTGCTTGTTGTTTACCACGCTATATCTCAGCATCTGGATCCGAAGAGGATTGAGGCGGGAAAAGAGGAGATGGGGACTGACGTAGGTATTGTTGAGGTTAAGGGCAGTGATTTTTTCTCCCAGTTTTTCAAAATCCAGGGTGAGGGCCGCATTTGAGGCAAGAAATATGTTTGTCGCTCCTGGGACGATTTTCACCTCCTGGAAAACTCCCCTCAGAGTGAAATAAAGGGTGGAAAGCACATCACGAAGTTCGGAGCTGATGTAGTTTTCGGCGGAAGAGATTCGAAAAGAAAAGATTCCCTTTTCAACGAGTTTTTCTTTTGCTTTAAGAAAAAATTCTCTGGTGTAAAAGCGATTGAGCTGAGCTGTTGTCGGCAGGGGAAGGTTTAAGATGATGATGTCATATTTTTTGGCCACTCTTTCCAGGAATGCCCTGCCGTCCTGAAAATAAGTGTGAACCCGGGGGCTTCCAAGGAGAGCCACTTCTTCTCGGGGAAGAAATTTTTTAGAAAGATTGATTATTCCGGGGTCAAGTTCTACGTAGTCGACTACGGTAAAAGGGTATTTCAAAGCTTCTTTCACTCCGCCTCCGACCCCACCCCCGATAAGAAGCACGTTTACGGCTTCGGGCTGCTGGAGAAGTGCAAAATGTATGGATTCTTCACAGGAGGCTTTATCCGGATAAGAGTAAACAAGAAGGCTGTTGTTATAGAGTGAGAGCTGTTCTTCTGTTTTTATCATCTGGAGCTTCCCGTAGGGCGTGTCTTTAGTTTTTTTTAGATGGAAAGGCTTCCAGTAAAGTTTCTGGAACGGAAAATCTGAAAAAGTGAAAATTATGAGGATCGTGAGACAAAAAACAAGAAGAGGAATATCTTTTTTCTGGCTTGAAGTGAGAGTGATAAGAAGAAGAGTTAATCCAGCAGCTAAAGTTATACCCTGCCAGTTGGAAAAGAAAGGAATAAACAATAAATAGACTGTCAGGCCTGCAGCGCATGCGCCCAGAGACTCATAGAGATAGACACGGTTTATATTCCCACCGGCAAAATTGACGTTTAAAACAAAAAGAAGTCCAAAAGGAAAACTTATGAACAACGAGAGAACAAGAGAAAAAATGAAGATAGGGAAGAGGCCCGTGATTTGACCCGGTAGTATTTGAAGTATGTAACGGGAGAAACGGAGGACTACCAGAGTAAGAGGGAAAAGAAAGGCAACGAGGTAGTATATTCGAGAAAAACGAAAAGAGGTTTTGATGTTTTTGGCCACAATGCTTCCCACCCCTCCCCATAAAAGCCAGGCGGCGAGGATAAGGCCGTAAGAGATTTCATTCCCGTAAAAGTGGGCCGAGAACTCCCTCATCAAGAAAATCTGGAAGGAAAGTGAGAGGAACCCAAGAAAAAAGGGGAAGATAATGTTGGCTAGGCCCATACTCCTGGAATGGGAGTGTTGCAGAAAATGCATCTTCCACTTTTGAGGTTTAATTCCATTATCTGGTAGGCAACTCTTTTGATCAACCTTTTTCCGCAGCCCGGACAGTAGGTGCTTTCTGCCGGGTGCCCCGGGACATTCCCGATATAAACATAGTGCAGTCCTTCTTCGATTGCAATTTTGTGGGCTTTCTCCAGTGTTGTTATAGGGGTAGGGGGGAGGTTTTTGAGAAGATACATGGGATGGAATCTCGTGAAATGGAGTGGAACGTCTGGTCCTATCTCATTCATTATCCATTTGCACAGTCTTCGGATTTCAGCTTCACTGTCATTGAGAGTGGGGATAACGAGATAAACGATTTCAAGCCAGGCCTGGCTTTTATGAACTATTTTTATGGCCTCGAGAACCGGCTGGAGTTTTCCGCGCACATATTTCTTAAAGAAATCTTCAGAGAAAGCCTTGAGGTCTATTTTGATAGCATCAACAACTTTTGTCAGATCCTGGAGAGGTTCTGGATTTATGTGACCTCCAGTGACAACGGTGTTCCTTACACTCTGGTTACGTGCCTCAAGGGAGGTGTCATACATATATTCGAAAAACACTATCGGCTCACTGTAGGTGTATGCAATTGAGGGACATCTGTATTTATGAGCCGTCTCCACCACCATTCTGGGTGGAAAGTTGTAGGGCTGAACCTGTTCTGGCCTTACCTGGGATATCTGCCAGTTCTGGCAGAATTTACAGTTTACGTTGCAGCCCGCAGTGGCTATGGAGAGGGCATTGGTCTTGGGAAGGAAATGGAAGAACGGCTTTTTTTCGATAGGGTCGATGTTAATGGCACATGCTTTGCCGTAAACGAGGGTGTAGTAAGTGCCGTCAATATTCTCTCTGACCCCGCAATAGCCTCTTTCCCTGTCTCCGAGCCGGCACTCGCGGGGGCAGAGATGGCATTCGATTTCTCTCTCTTCCAGCTTTTTGTAATAGCGAGCCTCAACTTTTGACAGGTTTGCTGTTCCTGCCAGAGCGAGGGCATCAGCCAGGGAGGAGGTGACTCCTGTACCCAGCAAAGCTCCAGCCCCCAGGGATGATTTCAGGAATTGACGCCTTTTCATTTTTCCACTCATATTATACCTCTTCTTCGATTATTTTGATAAATTTTATATTTGCCTTGCCCAGCCCCAGTTTTTCGGCACTGAAAAGGTATCCGGGTTCCCTCTTTTCCTCGATAAGCGAGGGAAGTCCTTTTGCCTTTCTCAGTGTTTCTATGATTTTCCAGCCTACTAAGTCAGCGGCCACGGCATCCAGGCTGAAGAGTAGTACTTCCTTTTTTTCTGCCCACTGGCTGTGAAAAGATGGGCCTCTGTGGTACTGAACTTTAAGCCCATCTATAATCGTCACTCGGTGCTTTTTCTTTATTTCTTTTGTCTCAAAGAGTTCAGCGATAAAAGGGTCACAATTGGTGTCATGATATTTGTTGGGATTGTGGATAGCTCCGAAATAGTTTTTCATACTGGCTGTGACTCCGGCCAGACCGTGGTCTTTAAGGACGGCAAAGCTTATAGAGGAGGAAATAATCTTTGCCTGGATGGAGGAGAAAAGGCTTCCTATGTTTCGGTGGGCTACAAGCTCTGAGGTGTAGCCCACGCCATCAGTGTCTGTGCCAAAAATCCTGACACCTCCTCCACTGAGATTAAGCCTGTAACCGGCATTTTTGAGCTCTCGATTTGTTCTATCCCAGATAAGGAAATTTTTCTCGGAGAAACCGCAGCGAGAGAAAAGTTCTACGAGAGGCAAGGTTATATCTGGAGTAGAAGAAAGCATTTTTCCGGCAATGGTGTTTATTTTTATTCCTATTTTTTCCTTTTTCGAAAACAAAGACTGGAGGCTTTCCCTAATACTCGGAATTCCTGCGAGGGAAGTGAAGCCTCGTTCGTACATGAGGAGAAGCTTTTTCTGGTCTGCTTTTCCAGGAGAATTAAGAACACCTTTGCCATGGACAATGACCACTTTTGAGCTTTTCATCCTAAAATAAAATTACCCCCATCCACATTTCTTGTCAACTTAGCTTGAGTTATTCATGCAGCTCTCTTCCATTTTGTGTGGGGAGGAAAGCGATCAATGTTTCTATAAGGAATATCCGACGGCGGCCTCGAAACTGCGCACCACTTCACACAGCTGATAGAAAATACTCTCTGTTAATATGGAGGCTTTCATTGTTTCCCTCTGCATGGTGCTCAATACATCTCGGCCGGCCGACTCAGTCGGCTTCCCTCGAGGGCGGTTCGGGAAGGCTAAATCTTTCGAGGTCGCTCGGGCCATTGTCGGATATTCCTTGTCTAATAAAATATACCTACATAAAATGGAAGAGAGCCATTTATGTTAGAATGAGCCCAAATAAGATAATAAGAGAAATAAGAATAAGAGAAATAAGGAATAAGAGAAATAAGAGGGGACGGGCCTCACTAATTTCAGTATTATCAGTAAGATAGATGCAA
>JBHIDX010000020.1:0-35781 GCA_046760305.1 Candidatus Aminicenantales bacterium | reverse complement strand
GTGGCGCACTCGCCATGATAAATTAGTTCGAAAATGCCTATTGTCATTGCGAGCGGAGCGAAGCAATCTCATCATATCCGCCAGTGTAGGAGATTGCTTCGCCCTTTCAGGGCTCGCAATGACGAGAGGCCGCCGGTGCATGGGATTGCTTCGTCACTCCACTCCTCGCAATGACAGGGCCAATCTTCGTTTCTCATTTTCCCCTGTAAGGTACACCATTCTTTATCCATTCAGGAGCTGGCATTCCTTTCAGATAATGGTCAAAAAACTCCTTCATCCTGATGGCATAATCGAGCTTGTTAGCATATTTCGTCAGATGGTGCGGTTCTCCACGGTATTGGAGAAAAATACAATTCTTGCCCAGGCGGCGCATTGAAAGGTAAAGCTCAATCCCTTGGTACCAAGGTACTGCACCATCCTCATCCCCAAACATGATAAGAAGAGGGGTCTGAATGAGGTCAGCGAAAAATACAGGAGAGTTTTCGATATATCTTTCAGGATACTCCCAGAGGCTGCCCCCGATGCGGCTCTGTGTTTTTTCATACTGAAACTGCCTTGCCAAACCAGAACCCCAGCGGATTCCATTGTAGGCACTGGTCATGTTTGAGACAGGGGCGCCGGCAACAGCAGCAGAAAAAATATCTGTCTGGGTAATCACAAACGCAGTCTGGTAACCGCTCCATGAATGTCCGTGAAGCCCGATGGCGCCAGGGTCTGCCACTCCGATATCAATCAGCTTCTGGACTCCGGGAACAAGACATTTTGTGGCGGAAAAACCTGGCCTCCCAACCTCAAATCGAATATCAGGCAGAAAAATACAATAACCGTTACTGGCATAAAGGGGAAGACAGGGGCGGTGGTTGACCACTGTCTGACTGTATTCGTAAAGCCGCTGTGAGAAAAAGCGGTAGAAATAAACAATCACTGGATAGCGCCTGCCTGGCTCGTAGTTTTCGGGTTTAATCAGAACTCCCTGGAGAGGTATGCCGTCAACACTCCTCCATTCCACAAGCTCTGCCTTTCCCCACAGAAAATCTTTTATCTGGGGATTTACATCTGAAATTTTCCTGGGTGAAATAAATTTCCTGCTGCTTATCCAGATATCAGGAAATTCCTCAAAACTCTCCCTGGTGTATATCAGCACATCAGCCTTCTTTGCCTTGGCCAGGAATCTGAAGCGCTTTTTTCCCTCCAGCAGCTTCGTCATTTCAGAAGAGGCAAGATTGATTTCGTAGAATCCGTAATATTTCTCCTGATTGTGATAGGATAAGAGAAGAAGAGTTTCGTCTTTTTTAAAGAACTTCTGCTCAGGTTTAACTCGGAGGACACGAAACGTACGGCCACTTTCTCTGCCCTTGCCGGCTGTTATGTTTTCAGGCCTACCTGTTCTGGTGTTGAACTTCCAGATGTCGTATTTATCGTACACAAGCAGAGCACTATCCCCCTCAACCCAGCCCGCAATTCCATAACCTGGTGGCTTCCGGGGGTAATCGTGATCCTCGTTAAAGAAAGGCACACCGAGCTTATGAGTGAGGTTGACAAGCCTCCTTTTCACGGTATCGAAAATGTGCCAGTTTCTATCTTGATAAAAGGCAACATACTTTCCTCTGGGAGAAAGAGAGGGTTGGCTGCTGATCCGCCGGGCAAATTGAACTCTCTCTCCATCCCTGATATCCACCACATAGGCATCGTAGTACCTGCCATCCCAGGTAACCTCTTTTCTGTAGGGAACATCTGAGAGGCCGAGTGCATAGTCCGGATTTTGGGGAGGTTTAACAAGTGGCATTTCATCATCAGCAAGCTGAACGAATCGATTCGAATCGGAGTGAAAGACAGCCAGATATGTTTGCTCTTTCAGCCTGGGCCACAGTTTTTTCTGGTGAGGAATGATGAAGGGATCATTCCAGTGCCAGACATCAACTTCCCTTCTCTCCAGGATTTTATCAACATTAAAGAAATCTTCCTCTTTTATCTCCTCTTCCTTCTCCTCACTTTCTTCCCTGGAAGGCTCCTCTGGTTTTGTTCCGAAAAAGAGCCTTTTGCCATTGTCGCTCCAAGTTATTTCGTTCTTTTGGGGTATTGTCCAGCCGCCGGGAAGGTCAGACTTTGAAACTGCCACAGAGGCTTTCCGAAGCTTTTGGTCCCAGATGCGGAGTGAAGAATCAGCGATGTAAGCCAGTTTTCTGCCGTCTTTTGTCCACTTAAGGGCGGAAAATTTTCCTCCTTTTTTCTTTTCTACTGCCTTCCTTGGTATCCCCTCCTCTTTCAGAGAAACATAATAAAGCCCGTTCTCCTGGCCTTCAGGCTCAGAAACGACGTAAGCAAGGCAATCACAGGTGCTGTTAAAAGCAAAGGAGAGAACATAAGGAATCTCAACCTCTTCACCTGTCGCCAGGCGTCGGAGAACAAGGGTGGCTCCAATCTGCTCCTTTTTTTTCTCTCTATTTTTCTCGCCAGCTTTTGCTTCTTTCTTTTTCAATCCTTTCTTTTCCTTCTCTTCTTCCCTGAAGTGATGGTAGGCAAGCCATACAGAATCGTCAGAGAAAGAGAATTTCTCCACCTTCTCAAAAAAGGTGACTTCCCCTGTCAGAGTTTCAACTACTGCCATTCCCTGCTTGGGCTTCTTTCCTGCCTTTTTTTCCAGCTCAACAGCTTTTGGCCTGATAAACATACACACCCACCTGGAGTCTTTGGAGATAACAGGTTTTTCTCCCTGTCCTACACTGTAGATTACATCACTCTTCAGGCTGTGAATCTTGACCTCTCCATTTCCCCTATCAGGCTGGGCATTGTATGCAATCCAGGCTCCATCCTCTGAAATCACTGGATTGTGGATTTCTCTAAACCTCATCACATCCTGAAATGTGAGAACTTTCTTCTCCGCTGCTGGAGCTGGACTGAGGACTAAAACAAGGCAAATAAAGATTGATAAGAATAAACCTGCTTTTTTCATCTTTCCCTGAAACATTCACCCCCTCCTTAATAATGATATAAAAGCAAAACTCATCTCAGAATAAGTGCTTATAACATATCTTTCCTTCTAAAATCAAACAGGAAAATAGGACAAGCTTTTGCTATTTGACTTACATTATTAACTGTGAAAAAATCTCACTCTTTCTTTTCTTATGCAAAATCTACAAGATAGCTAAAATGACTATTAAAAAAAAGCAAAAGAGGAGGAAGTCCGCTATGCTCTACCCGACTTTAATAACTGCTTTCCTGGCCATAATTCTCCTGGCTTTTGGTTACATGAAAGGCCAAGGGATTAATCTTCCAACTATAAAAAAATCTCTAGGAAACACTGTTGAAATCGTTCCCCTTATAATCTTTGCCTTTATCATCGCAGGTATGATCCAGAATCTTCTTCCCCGAGAAATTCTTGTTAAATGGCTGGGAGCAGAATCAGGACTGAAAGGTCTTCTCATAGGCACCTTTGCCGGCGGTCTCACCCTGGGCGGACCTTATGTAAGCCTACCAGTGGCAGTCGGACTTTTCCGCGCTGGGGCGGGAATAGGTACCATGGTTGCTTTTCTCACAGGCTGGTCTCTCTGGGGAATCGGGAGAATTCCGATGGAAATTGCAATCCTCGGCTGGAAGCTGTGGCTTATTCGTATTGTCTGCACCTTTTTCTTCCCACCAATCGCAGGTTTTATCGCCCAGACTCTCTTCAGCGGAATAAAATAGCCTTTATGCAAATTCGCATTTGAAGAGAATGTTTGGGATTACGTATACATTACCTGAAAGAAAGGCGGCAGGATTGAGCAGCTGTTTATTCCAAGAGAAAAAGAAGAGCTAGTCCGTCGATGGATCAACAACTACCATGATGTTAAAGAGTTACTGGAGAAGATATCCTCGATTTATTGGGAGAGGTCAAAAAGAAAAAAGGTCTATCATTTTGAAGGGATTGTCTCCGGTGTAACTGATTGGCGGATAAAGCCCTCAATAGAGTCATCTGTGATATTTCACAGTGCAGTCACGATGTGGTGCTCAGTGATGGATTATATCAGATTCATCTCTTCTTCTCTCTACGAGGGGATAGAGCCGACTCGTTATTGACAAAATCAATCTTTTTTTTTTATTTTAATAAAGCAGAAAAGAGATGTAGTTTAGAGAAGCTACCTGTATAGATAACAAAAGGAAAGTTGAGGGGGAAGAGGATGAACAACCCTTTAAAAAAGAATTTCCTTCATCGGCGCTTTAAGTTTCTATTAACCTTACTCTTAATACTCGCTTTTTTCCTTTCCTTAAAATGTATGGGCTCTCCTGGTGAAAAGAAATTTAAACCGAAGTTTAGCATAAAGAGCATAAAGCTTACTCATGGACAAGGCCGAATAGTTGTAGGCGATATCAACAGAGTCCTGAATTCATTCAATAATAACGAGACTTTTGAGTGGTTACGTGAGCATAGACCTGAGCTCATAAGCGGTGAGATAAGACCACTCGATAATCGTATTTATGATTTAGAATTAGAACTGTTGATGGAGGCTAATTTTCTACCGCCGGCTTTCTCTCTTAGCCTGGCAGCTTCACTTTTTCCTTTCAGCACTAAAAATGAGAGCTCTCTCACTTATATCTACAGAACATGGCGTGGGGATGAAATAAATAAATTTACGTTCAACCCAGAATTACGGGTCTGGACGCCTTTTAGAACAGGTGTCAGCTATCTACTGCTTTCTATTTCCCTAATTAATATCAGGGTAAATGGAGGGATTGAATTTCACTCTGCAAAATTCTCAGAAAATTCGAGACTTGTTGTTACATATACATCAGGTAACACAGAGTGGGGTGGTTTTTATTTAAAAGCTTCCCAGTTATTCTTTGGTTTACAAGGAGGAATTGAGCTTGAATTGAATCTCTTGAGGAATTTCGCCTTAGTTGTGGAAGCAGAGGGAAGCTTTGCAAAATTAAGAAATTTAAAAGGAGAATTGCAGTGTGAGCATATGAATAAAGGGATGTATTGGGAGGAAAAAGGTAGTCTTTGGATCTGTAATTTCTGGAATAATAGATTTGGGGCACGCATCCATGCGTTTGAGATTTCGAAGGGAAGGCCTGGTGGGGGGATTATATTGAAAAGTGATGTAAGAAAGGCAATTTTAGATTTAAGCGGCTATTCCTTTAGGATAGGCGCAAGAATAAGACTGTTTTAGAAAGGGGGCGATGAAATTGGTTTATTGTGCTAAATAAAATTCAGTTAAAAAATTCCTTTAAGGGGGGTAAGATGAGAAAAATCCTTTTGACAACTCTATTAAGTGTATTTCTGCTCTCTCTGGTTTTCTTTCTTATCAACATCAAATCAGATGCCACTCATGCACAATATCTTCCTCAGGAAGATTATGTTCCTAATGAGGTCTTAGTTAAGTTTAAAGAAGATATCAGCGTAGATTCTATTCATGAAGCTATTAACTCTGTTCAGGGAAAAATAATTGCCTACTTGGGAAAAGAAATCAGTCTTTCTCAATTTGACCCTGAAGATATTTCTCTCAGGTCGTTTCGTTTAGATCCATATCTTTTTCATTTAAAAGTTCATGAAAGTATTGGCACTGAAAAGGCTATTTCCGTTCTCAGTCAACTTCCAATCGTTGAATATGCTGAGAAAAATATAATACTTCACTTGTGTCAAACAATACCTAACGATACCTACTTCAATCTATTATGGGGATTCCATAATGAAGGTCGTGAAGACCAGGGAGGAGGAACCTGTGACGCTGACATTGATGCTCCTGAGGCCTGGGATATTTTCACCGGAAGTTCTAACATTGTGGTGGCTGTCATAGATACAGGTGTTGATTATAACCATGTTGATTTAGCAGAAAATATATGGATTAATGAGGACGAGATTCCTGAAAATGGAATAGATGATGACAATAATGGATATGAAGATGACATTTACGGTTGGGATTTTAATACTGGCGACCCAGAAAATCCTCAAGATAATGATCCAATGGATGAGTTCACTAATCCTCTATATGAACCAAGATGGTACCACGGGACTCATGTTGCAGGTACAATAGGAGCAGTGGGTAATAACAATGAAGGAGTGGTGGGAGTCTGCTGGAATGTTAAGATTATGGCTCTTAAAGTAGCAGACCCAATGGGTTATATCAAAGTATCAGATGCAATACATGCCATAGATTACTCAATAGAAAACGATGCTCATCTATCCAATAATAGCTATGGATGGAAGGAAAACAATCCAGATTTTAAACCTTATAAGAGTGCATTATACAATGCTATAAAGAGAGCCAAATCCTGGGGAAAGCTTTTTATTGCTGCTGCAGGAAATGACGAAGATAATACTGACAATAATCCACATTATCCATCTAGCTACGATCTTGAGAACATTATCTCTGTGGCAGCTACAGATCCATTTGATAACCTTGCTGGATATTCTAATTATGGTCTCACTACTGTGGATTTAGGAGCACCTGGTGGCTCATGCTACCCCGTTTACACTGATGATGAAAAAGAGGATATCTACAGTACTAAACGTTATAGCGCTTATCAATATATGGCTGGAACATCCATGGCCGCACCACATGTAGCTGGAGTAGCTGCTTTAGTCTGGGGTAAGCCGGTTAAAATCTGGTGGGATCAGGTAAAAGAAATCATAATGGAGAGCGTTGATTGGCTCAGCTCACTCTCTGGTAAATGTGTCACAGGAGGAAGGCTCAATGCTTATGAGGCTATCTACGAACCTGATCTACCTGATGCTGCTCCGAGCAATTTGACTGCTGCACCAACTGCCTGGGAGATAATAGAATTGAACTGGGAGGATAATTCATGTAATGAAATCGGGTTCGAGATTCAAAGGCAGAAAGAAGGAGAGGCTGACTTTTCATATCTTGATGCTGCAAAAGAAAATAATTCTAAATACGAGGATATGACTGCCACAGCAGGAATCACTCATACCTATAAAGTGAGAGCATATAATCTAGCTGGTAACACAGACTTCACCAGTCCGGTCAGTGCTATAATTCCCACCGGGCCGCCTCTTGCACCGAGTTCTCTTGATGGGTGGTTCTCCTTTCAATGTCTCTGCGTACACCTCACCTGGCATGATAACGCAAATAATGAACAGGGGTTTAAGATCGAAAGGAAAAGTGAGTATCTACCCTGGTGGGTGGAAATAGCTGTTGTCGGGCCGAATACCACTTCCTATGATGATAACGTTGAGCAGTTTCCTGATACCTATTTCCAGTACCGAGTAAGAGCTTTCAATCCAGATGGTCATTCTTCCTACTCAAACATTGCCCATGTCTATGTTCCCTGGTTTTAAATGAAGAGAATTCTTTTTCTGGTTTTAATTTCCGTTTTTGCCTGCCATGCTGCGTGGGGAGGAGTGAGGGAAGGGTTTTCTCTGGGCATTCAGGGTAATCTCATGGCGATGAATGATGTGTTTCCCCGCACCGCAGAGCTGAGCTTTAAACTTCCGAAATTACCCGCAATCTTTGGCCTGTGCTTTCCATTTCAAAAAAAATATTGGATTTATTGGCAAAAGAAAGTGCCAACTACCATTGCTCTCAGGTTCGACTGGTGGCTTTGTCAGACGACAATAGTTAGAAGGTTAGGGTTTTATTTTGGCGTGGGTATCGGATCAAGCATCAATTTTAAAACATTCTCCAGGAGCAAGCTCGGGCTGCGAGTGCCAATCGGATTCCAATTATTCGTCTTCAAGCCGGTGGAGGTATTTCTTGAGGTGTCGCCCATGGTGATTTTTATTCTCGAACCTGACCTCGACTTTCTTGGTGCGATCGGAGTGAGATTCTGGCTGTAATAAAGAGAACGCTATGGTGAAGGACAATTCCGCTGTCTAAAAATATTTTCTGAAATTCAAGATTTTAGATTAGAGGCTGAAGAGCTTTTTATGATTTGCGCTTGATAATAACCACGGTCTGGTCATCACTCTGAGGAGCACTTCTTGTAAATGAGCTGACCTCTTCAAAAATTCTGTCCAGAATCTCTGGGGCAGACAATTTACTGCTTTTTTTAAGGATGTCAAGAAGCCTTTTCTCTTCAAATTCTTCGTCCTTATTGTTTCTGCTCTCGGTGATTCCGTCAGTAAAAAGGATCATAAGGTCACCCACATCCAGGGCATGCTCTTTTATCTCATAGGTAGAACCGGGAAGCATCCCGAGGCATAATCCACATGGTTCAAGCCGGTGCACTTTTCCCTTCCTGTCAAGAATTAGCGGAGGATTATGACCGGCATTAACATACCTCATCAGACCGTTCTCTCGGTTTAAATCACAGTAGAAAAAGGTGATAAATCGGCTGGGATCTGAACTGCGGTGAACAAATTCATTCAGCTTGACCACCATGTTTTCCAGCGTGTAGTCAGGACTTACCTCAGAGTATAAGGCTGCACGGAGAGAAGCCATAAGGAGAGAGGCGCTCACCCCTTTTCCGGAGACATCAGCAATAACAATTCCCTGGCGGCAGGGAACAATGTCGATAAAGTCATAGTAATCCCCTCCAACCTGGTGGCAGGGGATGTTTGCTCCGGCTATCTCAAAATGCTCCCAGACCGGGTTTTCTCTGGGTAGAAAATCTTTTTGAATTTGAGCGGCCAGAGCAAGCTCTTTTTCCATTTTCTCCTTCTCTATTGCGTCTTCAAAAAGCTTTGCATTTTCTATCTTTACCGCAGCAAGATTGGAGAGAAGGGTGAGGAGCTTGAGGTCATTATCAGTAAAACGGTCCAGGAGTGCAATCCTGTCCGTGTAAACAATGCCTATAATTTCTCTGTTATTCCAGAGAGGAACGCACATAGCCGAGTGGATGTTCATTTTCAGAATACTTTCCTGGGAAGCAAAACGAGTGTCGCTCTGGGCATCATGGGTGAGGATTGAGGAATTTTTTTCTAGGGCCATGTTGACAATACTCCGGCTGACACGGAATTTCTTCTTTTCAAGCTCCTTGTTGTTGACGCGGATAACCTTAGGGATGAGCTGTGAGGGGTGCCCCTCTTTGAGCATCAGCACCCCCCTGTCCATGGGAAGGTTCTGACAGATTAGATCCATGATATGTTCCAATAGTTCATCCAGCGGTTTGTGAAAAATAAGAGCTCTGCTCACCTCGCTGAGGACGGAGTACGCCCTGTATTCAGCCTTTATTCTTTCAATATCGAGAGGCGTAAGAGAGGTGGCTTTGAGAGTTGTGTCCACCTCTGTCTTATGGAGAATTTCACTAAGCTGAATCATGGTGTTAACTTTTTTCTCAGCGGCCGGCTCCTCGACCACCTCAACTTTTGTGGCAAGCTCCTGGCCAAAAACAATTCGCGTCGAACCTATCAGTATTTCGTCTCCTCTATGCAGTTCAACTTTCCCCTTAACTCTTTTCCCGTTGAGGAAGGTCCCGTTTTTGCTGTTATTATCTTGAATCAGGTATTTATCGCCGGAGCGAATAATAAAAGCATGTTTCCCTGAACTGAAGGGGTCGTGGATGGGAATGTCATTTTCCTCAGAGCGACCGATGGTTATTTTTTCTTTTTGTACAGGATACGAGAATTCTTCACCTTCCTTGGGAGGATAAATGAAAAGCTGGGACATTTCCTCTTTTCCTTGTTTTTTCCCTTTCTCGTCCATTTTAACAGAGAATTTCATGACATTTCAAGCTTGCCTGGCCTTCTCAAGCGATTTCAAAAGCTTCCTGCACCTTTTGACCTTGTCTTCAAAAGGAATGTTATCAATTAAGGGAAATAGATACTCTCTTATTTCCCTCTTCAGCATGTTGTCCAGGAGCTCAAGAGAATAGTCAATCGATTTTCTTGTTCCCGCACATATATTCTGATAAGCGCGATCTATATCTTCCCGCGGATAGATAAGACTCAGAAGCTCGAAAATTTCCTTGAGGAAACGAGCTAGATGCCTTTCCAAATCAGGTTTGAGGAAGGCCTTCTTTCTGTCAGTCTCTGATTCGTAGAGCTCTATCAGGGTCAGATAAGATTTCTTTATCAGCTCCTTTGTTTCTAGAAGTATGGGCTCTCTTTCGAACTTCACCTCCGGATTGCTGGCTCTTATCCTGTAGAGAGCCTCCACAATTTCGGTCTTCACTTCCCTGTTATTCTTAGAAAGTTCAAGAGTGAGAATATCCACAGCCTTCTGGTTTTCGAACTTGGATAGGATGGCCGGGATAGCTCGGCGGATCCTGATATCTTCTTCGGGATCTCCCAGATAATCTTTGAGAGTGCCTGTTATTTTCGTCCCGTATTCCTGCAATGCCCTGCTGGCATATTCTCTTGTCGCTGGGGAACTCAAGAGGGGAACGATAAGCGGTACCAGCTCTCTGTGCTTCAACCTGCCGGCACTCTCTACCGCATACCTCACCACTTCAGGCGAATCATCTTTGAGCAATTTTTTTAGCTCCCTGATAAGCTGGCTGGTTGGCCTGAGCATCCCCAGAACTTTGGCTGCTTCCATCTTTGACACTTCTGCCTCTGGACTGGCATTGGTGGCCACTCTGCTTATGTGTTCGCTTATGAGCTGCTGGTAGACATCAAGAGACATTATCTCCTTCACCTCAGCGGTAAGCGTTTTAACATCAAGCCTATCATCTGATTCGGGAACAAGGGCCTCTCCATCGAGCTCAAATAAAGAATCCATGGAGCTTGCCAGCACCTCTCCAGATTTATAAGAAATGATCCTCCGAAGCCCAGGAGTCATTTTTTCTCTTTTTATGAGGTCGAAAAGATTCATGGCATAGAGGACTGAACTTCTCTCTCGACTGTGAAGGGTGTCGAAGACCAATTTTGTCATGTCAACATCTATCTTATCGCTTATGAGTCTGTATCCATCCTCCCACTTTATCTTAAGTTCCTTTTTTACAATGTTTACAAACTCTCTGGTAATGAGGAAATTAAAACCAAGCCATATCAGAATAAACAAAACTGTGATGAGGCTCATGTCAATCACTTTAAAATTTAGAAAGGTGAAGAAAATGAGAATGATAACAGCCGCCAGGCCTCTAGCAAACTTGTTAACAAACATATCAATGAAAACTTTTGCCTTATATTTGATTTCTGGAGATACCGGTATGTAAAGAAGTTCCCTGACTGATTGATTTAGCGAATGAGACAGGCTCTTGTCCGCTCCTCTCATAAACACTGCCCAATAGAGCAGCGAGGCAGCCGGGATGAAAACAACACACAAAGCGCCGATGAGCAGCAGAGAGGGAGCGATGAGCAATGCCGCCCGGATACCAAAATATTTTAAGATGCGGTTTGTGGCCAGGATATGAAGAAAATAAGCAAAAAGGCAGAGCACCATGTAAAAAGTCCCGAAAAAAGCAGTTTTTGCATCTTTAAGTGGAAATGTGAGGTGAACCACGTTGTTGAACTGAAAGTCAATCAAAGTTGTGACCACAATCCCTGAAGCCATGATGCCAGCGAGGATGATGAGGTACCTGTTTTTCAAAAAAACCTTAAAGCTCCTGGTGTATCCAACTTTCTGCTTCCTCTCCTTTTCCTGCTCACTTTCCTCCTCCTTCCTTTTCTTCTGGAGGTTGTAAACAACGTTTACAACTACCAGACAGAGAAGAAGCCCCACTGGACAGATAAGAAGGAGGTCAATTGTACCCACAAGCTCTGCCACCCTTGAAACGAGGAAAGAACCCGTTACTCCGCCGAGGAGACCGCCGCTGACAAAAAAGCTAATCAGCCTCTTTGCCTGGTGGGGATTGAAAGTATCATTAACCAGCATCCAGAACTGGGTGACTGAAGTGGCAAGGAACACATCTGACCAGAACCAGAAGAAAAGAGATAACCATTTCCACTCAAGTTTGAACAGAAACCAGAAAAGAAGCACGGTGAGGATAAAGAAAATGAGGCTGAAGGAAATGAGGCGTCTTCTGTTCACGAGTTGAAGAAGCTTGGTGTTAAGGGCAACCACAAAGCCGATGAGCACTGCTGTTGTCAGGTAAGCAACAGGAAGCCACTCTGGCCCAAGCGCCTGAAGAAGGTCAGAGTTCTTGACCGGCTTGATGATGTAAGCAGGAAAAGTTAACAGGAAAAAATAAAAAAATAAAAGCAGGGATGTAAAAGCTTCATCTGGTCTGACGTCAACAATAGGGGAAAGTAACCTGTATGCTCTTTCCTTTCTCATCTTCTGGGCATTGTCTCCATCAGCTCTCTGAACCTTTTTATCCTTTCCTCTTTTTCCATCTCTTCGACAAGAGGCAGGAGACATAACTTCAACTCTTTCTTGACCATATTATCCAGAAGCTCAACAGCATAAGCCACTGAATCTCTGGTTCCGACTCTTACATTCTGGTAGGCTTTGAGGACATCTTCCCTGGGATATACGAGACCGAGAAGGAGAAAAATATTGCTCAGAAGCTCAGCAAGCCTTTTTTCTCTGCTCTTTATCATTGCATCTTCCTCACCTCTAGCCCCGGCTTCATCAAGCTCGATAAAAAGACGACAGTATTTTTTTATTTCCATTAAAATCTTTTTTTCGACAACATCAAAAGAAAATTTAAAGCCAGGATTTTCGGCCCTGATATTGTCGAGAGCATCGATGACATCCCGGTCAAGGCCCTCATCTTTTTCTGAAAGTTCAAAAAGAAGAAAACGAGCTGCGTCCTGGTTAGAAATTCGGGCCAGGACAGATGCAACCGCTTTTCTGAGCTCCACCTTTTCATCAGTGTCTGCCAGGTAATCACCAAGGGTGCCAACAATTCTTTCTCCATATTTCAAGAGCGCAGAACTTGCATCCCCCCTGGTCAGAGGGCTTTTCAACTGGTCAACTATGAGGGGTACATACTCTCTTTTTTTGAGCCTGGCAGCACTCTCGAGAGCAAAGCGAACAACACCGGGTGACTCATCCCTGATTAACTCCTCGATTTTATCAACAAGAGGAGAATCTGCCTCCATGAAGCCGATCGCTTTTGCTATCTCCATTCTGGCTGTCTCTGCTTTATCGCTCGCATCTGCGAGAACTTTATCAAAGTGTTGTTTCATCACCTCTTTGTAGACTCCGAGGGACATTATCTCTTTAACTTCCTTATCCAGTACTTCCTCACTCAAATGTTCTTCAACCGAAGGAATGAAAGTTGAATCCTCAACGTCAAAAATATCGACAAACGAGGAGGGTTTAATCTTCTCAGGCCTGTAAGATATCAGCTTCTGCACCTCTGGTGTTAGCTTGCCCTTCCTCATCAAATCAAAAAGGTGAAGGGCAAAAAGCACAGAGCTCCGTTCCTTGCTTTCCAGGGTATCAAACACAAGTTTGGTATAATCCAGGTCAAGCTTTTCTGCTACCATTTTATCTGCTCTATCCCATTTAATCTCCAGCTTCTTCTTGACCGTGTTCGTGTATTCTCTGCTCACCTTTAGATTGAGGATACCCCAAGCAATGATGGATACCACAGAAAAAATGCTCACAATTACTATCCTTAGTTGCCAGTCTGCTAAGTGAGGAAAAACCCCTTCTCTCAAGCCGCTGATAAAAATGCGAACAGAAGGCAGGAGGAAGATCATGAGGATTACAGCACCCAGCCCTTTGGCAAAGCGATTGAGGAACATATCTATAAAAACCTTTGCCTTGTCTTTCACCCCGGATGGAAGGGGAATGTAGAGTAACTCGCGTACAGACTGGTTAAGAGAAAAGGATAGACTCTTATCGCTTCCCTTGATGAGGATGGCAAATAAAACACCGGTTGAGAAAACAATACCGAGTGAGCAGCCGAGTAAAATCAGCGGAAAGAAAAGGAGTGAAAACTTGATGCCGAAGCGCTGGATGAATCTGCTGGTGAAAAGAAGCTGGATGAGAAAGGCAAGGAGTAATAAGCCTGAGTTGAAAAACCCAAAAAAGGTAAGATAGTCATCCTTATCAATCCTGAATTCGATGACGCTCTTCTGCTGCCAGTCGATAAAAGTTGAAACTATGATGGTAAAAATTACAATTCCTGCTATCAAGCGCAGATAGTAGCTATTTTTTACGATGAGAAAACTGTCAAAAAAGCCAACTCTTACCTTAGATCCAGATGCTTTTTGCCTCCTCTTTTTTTCGGGGATTTCTCGGTCTCTACCTTTTTTGCTCCTCCAGTGAAATATGTAGTTTAGGATGAAAATACTGGAAACAAGTACTCCGCCGGCAATAAAGAGAACATAATCCTTTATTTCAGGAACAATCCTGGCAAGCAAGCCGGCTGTCAGAGCCCCGAGTATGCCTCCCAGGGTTCCACCGCTTCCAAGAAAGCCAATAAGTCTTCTTCCTTCCCGGGGATTAAATATCTCATTAACCAGAAGAAAAAATTGGGTTACAAGTACAATGCCAAAAATATTTGCCCACAACCAGTAAACATAAGGCACCCAGCCCCAGCCTTCCATGAAAAGAAGCCCGAAGATAAAAGAAGTGAGGACAAAAAAGGTAAGACTCAGGACAGTCAATATTCTTTTTTGAAGCTTCACCTGGAGCCGCGAGTGGAAAGCAACGATAAAGCCCATAATGAGGGCGGTGAGAAGATAGGCGAAGGGCAGCTTCAAAGAGCCTTCCTCGATTAAAAATTTCTCGTCTCTTACTGATTTGACAATCCAGAAAGGAAAAAGAATGGAAAAAAAGTAGAAAAAAAGCAGGATAGCTATCTTTCTTTCGCCGGGTTTTATGTCGACAATTTTGGAGAAAATGTTCTGAAAGCGACTTCTTGCCATAGAATGGCTCTAGAAAAGAAAGGGAAACTCCTATTCTTCGTAGAAACTTTTTAAAGCTAGTTGTTCATCATCGAATATTTCAAGGACATTGGTCAGCATTGTTACCTGGAAAATCAAGTATAGCTTTTTCGATATTCTGGCAAGTTTGAGCTTCCCGCCCAGGTTGTTAGCTGAGATGTAGCTTGCCAGTATCTCTCCCACTCCAAAGCTGTCGATGAAGTTAACCTTCTCAAAATTGAGGAGAACATTTCTCTTGCCGGAATCCAGTTCTTCTTTAACCGCCTGATGGAGAGTTATTCCTGAGGCTTCTGACCTCTTTAACTCCCCTTCTATATCAAAAATTACCACATCATCCTTCTCTCTTTTGTGTATCTCCATTTTCTCCTTCCCCTTCTCATTAAACATTTATCCAGGCTATTTGTTTCTATCAGCATCCGACTATTACTCCCCACCTAGACGAAGCCTCTAACTCAAGTTTCTATCTTAAGCTTTTACCAAAAGCGAGTAGCAAAGTCAATAAAACTGCTCATGCTGGAGTGAGTATATCTCCTTACTTTAATCTTAGAATATAAATATCCCCTTTTCTTGACTCAAGAGGCAGAACAAGCAGTTCTTCAGAGACCGCAAACTTGGTATAAAGAACTGCCTCGGGCATACCAAAGGAAAGCTCATCATAATCTGTTACCTGATGCGCTTCCCCTCCTTCCGAAGGCATGGCCCAGATGTTAAAAACTCCATCTCTGTTCGAAGTAAAGTAGAACCATCTGTAATCAGGAGACCAGGCTCCCCATCCTTCCTCTGCAGGATGAGTAACATACGGCCTGGGGTTTGAGCCATCTTTTTCCATAATCCATATATCAGGATTTCCTTCTTTATCTGTCCTGAATGCTATTTTGCTTCCATCTGGCGACCAGCAGGGATAATTTTCGTTGCTCTCCCATTTGGTAAGCTGCCATGGCTTTCCTTTCCGTGTAGACTCTGTGCACCAGATATCCCAGTTACCAGACCTGTTTGAATAGAAGGCTATAACATCTCCCAGAGGGGACCAGGCGGTAAGCGAGTCGCGAATCGGATGTTCTGTTTCTGTAAGCTGCAGCCTGAGACTTCCCAGTGAAGGAACCCGCCATATTTCATATGAGCCTTCAACAGTCGAAGAAAATGAAATTTGCTCCCCATCAGGCGAAAAACTGGCACCTACCTCACGCGTGTGGTTTCCCCAGTCGTATGTTACTTTTCTCTCGGACTCTTCATCCAGGCTCCTGTAGTAGATGCTGCCTTTTGCTGCGAGGTGAGAGGTCCAGGCGACTTTTCTTCCGTCTGGAGAAAGAGCTGGATAATAATTCTGTTTTCCTCTGTAAGTAAGCTTGATAGCTCCATCCATAGGAATTGCTTTCTCAGAGTCTATTTTGATTGCCCAAAGATGTCTCTCAAGATTACGAATCGCAAAGGCAAGCCTCTTTCCATCGGGTGCAAAACAACACTGAATGTCATCTGTTATGGATGAAGTCAAGGCTACTGGCTCTCTAACAGGTCTTGCTGTTTTGGGGTCAAGTTCAACTAACCACAGATTCTTATTCCCGCCAAATGGACCTTTAGAATAGACGAGATAACGGCCGTTCTTCGACCATGAAATTCCGGATACCTCTTCACCAGAAGGGATGAGACGAAGTGGAGAAGATTTACCACTATCAATCCTAATGATAAACATGTCCCCTTTTGTTCTGTTCCAGAAAATCATCTTTTCCCCGTCTGGACTCCAGGCCATATGAGGAGATGCGCTTGTTCCTTTTATGAGCAATTCAGGCGGTTTTTCCTCTGACTTTGGAACGAGGTAAATGTCTCCCTGCCAGTCAAAAGCGATAATCCTGCTGTCAGGAGACCATGTCGGGTTGAGCCCAAATGAGGTCAATCGGTATGGAGTTCCGCCCTCAGCGTGAACAAGATAAATTCCTCCTCCTTCTCTGTCAGAAGAAAAGGCAATTATCTCACCATCAGGAGACCATGCGGGCTGGATCTCATTGTATTCTGAAGATGTAAGGCGCACATCCTGGCCCCCATTTATGGGCTTTTTCCAGATGTCCATATTTCCAGACTCGTCAGATGCGTAGACAATCCAGTTTCCGTCAGGCGACCAGGAGGGATATAAAGCCAGCCCTCCTGAGCTGGTTAGCTGAGCAAAATCTACGGCTGAAGGAGGAGCTTTTTCCTGAAAAAGAATGGAGATAAGGGTAAATATGACAGCTGCTGCTAAAACACCCAACCCTGTAAACAACCATGATTTCCTGGATAAAAACCATGGTTTTTTTTCCGGTGAAACCCTGACCGTGGTTGCGGTTCCATTCTGGATATCACGTTTAAGTCGTCTCATGTCTGTTTTCAAGTCAGCAAGAGAATGGAACCGGTCTGGGGGATTCTTTTCAAGACATTTCATCACTATCCTTTCCAGCTCGATTGGCACTCCTGTGCGCAGCGAAGTAACCGGCTCTGGCTGCCTGTGCAGGATAGAATACATCACAGGCTGCTCGTGCTCTCCTCTAAAAGGAAGATGACCTGTAATCAGCTCGTAAAAAACAACTCCAAGCGACCAAATATCTGAACGGAAATCTATTTCTTCTCCCCTTACCTGCTCGGGTGACATGTAACCAACGGTCCCCAAAGTTGTCCCGGTCTTAGTTATCTTCGTCTGGAACGAGGACTTTGCTAGGCCAAAATCCATTATCTTGACCTGTCCCTTGTCTGTAACCATAATGTTTGAGGTTTTAATATCACGGTGGATTATTCCTCTCTCATGAGCTTCTTCGAGTCCATCGGCAATTTGGAGAGCTAGGTCAATGAATTCATCTACCTTAAGAGGACCGCTTTCGATTTTCTCCTTCAGGCTCTGCCCTTCGATATAAGCCATACTGATAAAAACTTGTCCCTCAACCTCATCAATCTCGTAAACGCTGCAGATATTGGGATGGTCAAGAGAGGCAGCGATCTGCGCCTCATGAAAAAAGCGGCTTTTCCCTTCAGCTCCTCCCACGGTCTGAAGAGAAAGAAATTTCAGGGCAACAATTCTCTTAAGTTTGATGTCCCTGGCTTTGTAGACAACACCCATCCCCCCTTCGCCAATTTTCTCAAGGATTTTGTAATGGGAGATGGTCTTTCCAATCATTCTCTGTTAGTTCTGAATACACCCCGGGATGATCCATATTTTTTCTACAACAGTGGTCACAACCCGATTTCCAAATTCAATTCGCAATCCACAGGCAGCGAAAATATCTACCTTGATTATACTCCCTCCCCAGGTGCAACCGTTTATGGTAATTATTCTGGGTGAAAAACCTTTGCGATCAAAGTATCCCCCGAAAACAATGTAAAAATCATTCTCCAGAACACAGAAGTGATAGACTGAGTTCCTGGTGGAGATAACAACGAGGTCCCCGAATTTCAGCTCTCTTTTCTTGATTTTTTTGAGATTAACAACACCTCTTATGATCTTTTCGAGGCTCTGACCGTATCCTATCATCTTGAAAAAAAAATTGTAGCCTTTGACTCTTTTATGTTAAAAAGTTCTTTCGTTCATTAGGCTATAGATTAATCTTAAAATTTGCAATAGTCAATCTGAAATTGTGTTTTGCCTTAAACAGGAAACTATATTAGAATGAAGTCATAAATTAAAATATAGCTCTTATCTTTAACTTTTATGCTTAAAAAATGCTGAGAGTAAAAATAAACTTATAGGGGAAAGCAATGAGAAACAAAGCTTATTTGGCCTTCATAATTTCTCTCATTCTGTTCGTCAATTTCTGGCTCACAAGCTGCGGCCTGGAAAAAACCGAAGAAATAAAATTCAGGGAAAAAGAAATAGAAGTTTTTCTTAAAAAAGCTCCGATTGTGGCTAAAAAAGTATCTCCAGAGGGAGGAAGAACTGCACCCTGGAAAATAACTCTTGACGACGGGAGAATGAGGCGTGATGCACATTTTAAATATATCGACCGTAGCCGGCCATCAGCTCTTGCCGACAGCTACAAGTATGAGATTGCTGCCTACAGGCTTAACAGACTTCTGGGTTTAGATTATGTACCCCCTGTGGTGGAAAGAGAGATAGAAGGCATGAAGGGTTCGCTCCAGGTTTTTGCCGAAGGAATAAATGAAAATGAAAGAAAAAGGAGAGGACTCGAACCGCCTGACATTGAGCATTTCCAGAATACCATCGACGATATTAAAATCTTTGAGAATCTTGTCTATGAAGAGGATTGCCTTGATGCAGATGACACAATAATTGAAATCAAGAACTGGAAAATCTGGCGAGTGGATTTTTCCCGGGCCTTCGCTCCTGAAAATGAACTTCTCCCTGGATGTGGTATTGAGCGCTGCTCGAAAAAATTCTTTAATGCCCTCCAGAGTGTGGATAATAAGACGATAAGAAAAGAGTTAAGCTCCTTGCTTAATAATGAGGAGGTAAAAGCCCTCCTAGTGAGAAAGAAACTTATCCTGGAGAGGATAAAAGCTCTGATCAAAGAAAAGGGCGAGGAAGCAGTTCTTTTCTGAATAAACTCAGCACATATCCTTTACACGGTAGAAGTCGCAGGTTCGAATCCTGCATCGCCCTTTCCTTTGTTTTCAACAACTTGCGCGAGCGCGCGTCCCCCGAAATTATCAACTGTGACCAAAACTGTGACTGGCTTTGGAGAGGGGAGCATGGAAACGACGTGGTAGAGATGTTTATCGCTCAGGTGGGCGTACATCTGTAAAATCTCACTTTATTTTAACCCACGATTCTCACGCTAAGTTATCTGACTTTTCACAATCGGTTCACAGAATCAGATGATCTCAATGGAAGCGAGCCGGACATGTTCTGCGGAGACGATCTGACACTTTTCTCTTGCTGCAGCGATCAGGGCACCTCTGGCGAGGTTGTTGGCCCGGCGGAGGAGTCCTCCTGAGCCCTGATGGACGGCCAGATGGCTTCATCGGCAAAGAGCTGGTTCTTCACCCCGGCGATCTCCTGGTGGTGCTTGAGATATCAGGGCATCTGCGTTTGGTCCAGGCCTTCCAGGTGGCTTCTGGCCACAACCCGAGAGGCGAGAGGCCGGGAGGTATGGTACATGAGCTTATCGAGGAGGTTTGACTGGCCGGTGAGGATAATGGGCAGGACAAGCGCCTCAAACAGACGGCCGTTCAGGAAAACAGTCCTGTCTTTGTGCACCCGCCGGGTGGTGCGTCTTCGGAAGGAATCCTACATGTCTTTGGGCGCTTCTCGGATGAGGTGGATGTGTTTCAGGTACCGGGCAAGCGGTGTCTCTTTGGTGGAGGAGTGGACTCTCTGATGATAATCGCTCTCGATCCATTCCCACAGAGCCTGGTTGAGGCTCTGAAGGCTCAGTCCCTCTGGAACGGTGGAGAGGAGCTGGGATCTCAGGGTCTTGAACCAGCGTTTGATTTTGCCTCGTCCTTAAGGTTTAAAGGGGCGGGAATGCACCCATGCTATGCCCAGAGAGGCTGTGATATGTGCCAGGTGATGGGAGCGGAACCCGGGGGAGTTGTCCACATAGAGCTTTCGTGCGAGCCTCCGTTTGCTCAGAGCTTTCCGCAACGCATCATAGTAATCGTCGACTCTCTCTGAGAGATAGAACTCGGCATGAGTAACAAGACGGGAGTCGTCATCGATAAAAGCGAAAAGATAGCTCTTGCGGAGCTTGCCCTCCTCCTCGACTTAGGCCCATGGAGCGCATCGGACTGCCAGATCTCGTTGGCCAGTGCTGCCTCGAAACGTTTTCTATCCTCTGGTGCAGGGCCTTTCTCCATCAGCCCATGCTCCCGGAAAAGCCGGTAGAGAGTGGATCGTGTGACCTTGAAGTCAGCCGGGAGGAGTTTCCGCACTCGGGCTGTGCGCAAAATGGCCAGTACAGAGGCTTTCGGAAACTCCTTCTTCAGGTTGATGAGAGTGGAGAAGGGGAACTCCCAGTGCTGGGAGGCTTTTTCCTCCAAAAGACGGCCCCTCTCTCCCCAGGAGAGCCTCCGATGCCCCACAAGATCGGCCATCACTCCGAACCGAAACTCCACAATCCGTTTTTTCTTCTCCTCGTCCATCGTCTCTGCTCCTTTCAAGGATGTTGGCCCATCCTACAGCAAAGACCACAGACGAGTCAGCACAAAAATCAGGTGGGGCGAGACTCACAAAAGCAAAATCTCACATTGAAATGAATGAGTCGAAGCACAGATGGCCTCCCTCAAGAGCCGGGCGAGAACATCACGATCCGGAACCCCGGCATTGTGATGCCGCGAGGCCTGCTTCCTCAACCCCTTCCACTAGGACTGCTGCGCCTGTCGGTGAAGAGACCTCAACCCGCAGCCATGAACAATCCAGCTGAGAAACGAACCCAGAATCGTCAAGACCGAATACTGGAACCCTCTGTAATACCCTTGAGGCCTCACGGTATGAACAGCGCTGCAGTCAGGACACTGGTACCGCTTCATCCAAACACCATGAGTCAAGCCTTCAAAGTATCTGAGAACATACCCATGCCCCCAGAGCCGCCGCCCCTCACATCGCGGGCACCTCTCAGGCCTTGGCCACGGACCAGCCTCTTTACATTGACCGCAAAATGGAGTATCAATGAATCATCCTTTGGGGATGGCCGGTTGGGGCTTGCGGAAAAGCTTCCAGCCCTTCCGGCCATCCGCTCTCCTTTAACCGAACGTGATAAATCCTCTAGATCAATGTGATAAAGAATCATAGTTATACAGAATAGTGTGATAAAAGGGTGGGACTTTATGTTAAGTTACTGTGAGAATTTACAGTTGCGAACACCCGTTTCATCATCACCAACCTGGAGCACTGGAACCGCCGCTTCTTCTATCAAACGGTCTATTCCGGTCGGGGGACAATGGAACTTATGATTAAGGAGCACAAGAACCATCTGCTGTCTGACCGTACTTCGTGCACAAGCTTTTCGGCCAACCAGTTTCGGCTTTTCCTTCATTCGGCTGCTTATGTACTTCTCCATACTTTCCGAGCGCTCCATTTAAAAGGAACAAAGTGGGCCTCGGCCCAGTTCAATACCATACGTCTGAGAGTCATTAAAATCGGGGCTCGTATAAGAGAGCTGTCGCGGAAAATCAGGATTCATCTGCCTACCTCTTTTCCCTGGAAAGGAGAACTGCAGAAAATCTGGCTCTCCTGTTGTGGAGCAGGATATACGTAATGACCATGGGAAAAGTTGTTTATCAGAGAACATGTAAAAGCCAAAGGAAAAAGTCTATCTTTATGAGGAAAAATCATCGCAACCATGCAGAAAACATAACTCTCAGTACAGCCTTAAAATCAAATCCACTCATATGTCTAATACAAACGCAATTATAGCTGTTACATAGTCATTGCGAGCGACCGAAGGGAGCGTGGCAATCTCATCCTATTATAACGAGATTGCTTCGTCACTTCGTTCCTCGCAATGACACTTCATTTAATGCGTTTGTATTAGTTTTTTGGCCGCTCTTGCATCAAATTTTTTTGTCTCTTAAAATTTATGAATAGATCAGGTTTAATCAACTATACCATCTTTTAACTTATAATGCAGGAAAAACTTGATGTCAAACGAGTGTTCTAGTGTTATGCCGAATTTAAATTAATCATTTTTGCCAAATATTTCAATTTTCTCAATTCTAGCCCATCCAAAAAGAGAGGGAAATCAAGAAAAAGAAGATAGCTGAAAAACTCAAGCGCAGGTAAAACCGGAGCAGTTTATTATTTTTTAATTTTAGCTAACTCTCTGAGTAAATTCCTGGTTTGCTGGGGGGATTCTAAATAAAACCCCGCTTCAGATGGCCCATAGCTTACTTTGATTGAATAAGCCGTTAAAGGTAATATTTTAAATAAATCTTCATCAGTCCAATCATCACCTAAAGCGAGAATAAAGCCCCACTTTTTCTTTGAAAGCCAAGGCATCACCCCCTTTCCTTTGTTTATTCCCGCAACTCTCACTTCAACAACCTTATTGCCATGCATCACCTGAAGATCTGTATTAGCCAGAAATTCATTAAGGTAATCAAATAATTCAACGGCCCTAAGTCGCCCTAATTCTGGATTAGCCTTTCGATAATGCCAAGCAATTCCATACTCTTTCTCTTCCACCAGGGACCCCGGAACACAAACTTCATAAGTCTTGAGAATAGGCCTTAATTGTTCTTTCCAATTACCAGATAGCCCCTTTTGCTTTTTCCACTCATGACTTGGGCCTTCTTTAATCCAGGCACCATGCTCAGCAACCAGACCACAAGGAATCTTTCCCAGCCAATGCTCTATTGTTGCATTGTCCCGTCCACTCACGATAACCAAGGTATTACGAGGATTCCTGGCCAGAGTATAAAGAATTCTTTTTAATCCTACATCTGGTTTTGCCTGCTCAGGTTTCATTGCAAAATGAACTAAAGTACCATCATAATCTAGGAGTAAAAGTCGACTCTTGCTTTTTTTGAAATCCGATATGAGCTTTCTTCTCCATTCTTCATTAAGCCTCTTGTTTTCATGTTGAGCCTGAATTTTATTGACTTCTTTAATCCTTTCCACAAAACTTCTGGCCCAGCGGAATACATCACATTCAGAAAGACGCTTTCTCATTAATTCCATCCTTCTCGCCTGTTCTTCTTCGCTCATATCAAGAGCTTGAGCCAACGCTGCTGCAAGATCTTCTTTATTATTCACATTAACGAGTAAGGCTTCTCCCAATTCGGAGGCTGCTCCAGCGGTCTCGCTGAGCACCAGCACTCCCCTATTATCCTTTTTAGAAGCAACAAATTCTTTAGCCACCAAATTCATACCATCGCGTAAGGGAGTAATGAGAGCAACATCAGCCACAGAATAGAGGGGCAGAAGTTTCTCAAAAGGAAGAGAACGGTACATATAATTAATAGGAATCCAACCCGGCATGCCGAAGCGACCGTTAATTCTTCCAACCAAGGAATCCACTTCTTCTTTGAGAAGAGAGTAATGCTTAACTTTAGCCCTTGAAGGAACACACAACATTATATAAGTAAATCTGTTATGCCATTTAGGATTTTTTTCTAAAAACAACTCAAAGCCTTTTAACCGTTGAGGGATCCCTTTGGTATAATCCAAGCGGTCAACTGAAAGAATGATTTTGCTTTCGCGTGCCCTTGTTTTTTCTTCGAGCTTTTTAATTTCTTTCTGGATTGAAGGCTGTTGCAGAAGTTTTTCCATATACAGGCAATCTATCCCCATGGGAAAATTCTCTACCTTCACAAACCTGTTGTTCACAAGGATTGCTCCAAACTCGTGTTCATACCCTAATAATCTCAATACGCTGCTTAAAAAGTGCCTCGCATATTCGTAAGTGTGAAAACCTAAGAGATTAGCTCCAAGGAGCCCCTCAAGAATTTCTTTTCGCCAGGGCAATAGGCGAAATATTTCGGAAGATGGAAAAGGGATGTGAAGAAAAAAACCAATTGCACTTTCAGGGAATCTCTTTCTGATCAGAGCAGGCAGAAGCATAAGATGATAATCATGAATCCAGAAGATATCTTGGGGATTGGCTAATTTAAAAACTTTCTGAAAAAATTTTTGATTAATTCTCTTGTAAGCCTCCCATTCCGATTCTTCATAAGCACAATACGTCGAAAAATAATGGAAAAGAGGCCAGATGGTTCTGTTTGAAAAACCATGATAATATTTGCTAATTTCTGCTGGAGAAATAAAGACAGGATAGCTTTGGTAATGACTTATAAGATTTTTCTCAATAAATCTTTTTTCTTTTTCACTCTCAGGCCAATAACCAGGCCAACCTACAAAAATTGTTTTCCCCTCCTTTTGAATGGCCCGGAGACAAGTCGCTAATCCTCCCGGACTCTGTTGAATTTTCAGCCCCTCTTTCCTTTTGCTTATCATTACAGGAAGTCTATTAGAAACAATAATGATTTTACGCTGTGATTTTTTATTTTTATCCATAACGGATTTTTTTTAGAATCTTTTTTTAGTCTGCATCATTCATAAATTGAAGGTTTTCCCAGATGGCAATCATGTATCCTATGGGAAATCGGGACATGAACCGAATTCTCTTGAATTCGGTATCGTGTCCCAGATTTCCTTATTCATGGAAATCTAAAACTTAGGCGAAAAATGCATGCTTACCTGGATTATTCATGAATTATTGGAAATTGGGTACACGATCCCAATTTAAGAAAATCGGGTCATGTCCCCAATTTCCTGTCCACAAACATTGTTTCTAACGAATTCATGAACAATCCAGGTTAGTTTACTATTGAATAGAAATAATTTCAAATTAGCTATAAGTGATAGCTTCTCTTTTTTCTATCTACCTCATTAGTTTTTAATATTAATTTGTGTAACATTGCTGGGAATAGCCTAATCAAGGAAAAACTTTCCCCTCGATATGTTCTTTGAGAAGTAATTAATTATGCAAGAAAAGAGCATCAATGATGTTAATAATTATCAAAAACATCTATCAAAAGTGTCAAATAATCAGTGATATGCCGGGTAATAAGAAAATTATTCCTAATGAATTCTTTTCCTTGTTGTCCCATTTCTTTTGAAAGTTTTCTATCCTTGAGCAGAATAACCACTTTATCAGCGCATCCAGTAATATCATAGGGATCTACAAGGAAGGCTGTTTTATTATTTACAACCTGTTCTGTAATTCCTCCGATTTTCGAGGCAACGACAGGAGTTCCTTTCCATTGAGCTTCAGCCACTGTTAAACCAAATCCTTCCCTTGTGGATTTCTGAAGGATGACTGAAGATTTTCTCTGTAGAGCATTGACTAAAATCTGGTTATCTCCTAAAACGAATAAAACGTCTTTCCTTTCCAAATACTTTCTGGCTTTCTTCTGTATCTTATTGTATATCACAATCCCCTCTGGATCATCAGGAGCCATGTTATAGCAATATACAAGACGGCAGTCCACCTTCTCTTTTACAATTTCAAATATCCTTAATACACCCTCTGGATCTTTCCAGCGATCAAAACGAGAAACCTGCGTTATCAAGGGCTTATCTGTTGGGATACCGAACTTCTTAAAAACTTTTGAAATAGTATCATCTGATATATCCATGTTTTTAGGAGAAAGAGGATCAATTGAAGGATGAATAACTCGTTGTTCAAGAAAAAGGTCATCCTTTTTGAAACGTTTGCTTGAGATTATCATCATGTCATAGCGAAGAATAAAAGGCTTAATATAATTCCATATTTCTTTATTGGGTTTAGTGATATCAATATGACACCGCCAAATCCATGGCTGTTTTTTTCTGTTAAATTTAATCAGAGGTAGGGGTTGAGGGTCATGAACTATTACACAATCATGATCAAGATGAGTAAATTTAGAAAATCTATCATTTGTATCCAAATAAAGATTTTTTTTGTGAACCGATAGATTAATTTGATCACCCTGAAGAGCATTGTGAAATTTCTTTGTTACCGAAAAGAAATCTGTCGTGCCCAGCAAAACTCTCCAGCCTGTGTCTATTCCAACATCATTCATCAACAGGACAAGACTATTCAGTATTTCGGCAACACCACCTCCGTGGCCTGTGGAATTTATATGGACAATATGCTTATTGATCAGCCGGTGAGCTTTTTGATAAATATTCCCTATAACTTTTTCTCCGACAATAGGAAGATAATCATCCAAACTCTTCATTTCTCTAATCTCAGATAAGATGTTTCATAATATTTCCTGATTGCTTCAATAAAAGACTTTTTTAACATTTAATAAATAAGGAGTCAAATCGCCTTTTTATTTATGCTTTGTGTTCATGCTTTTTGGGCCTACAAAATGGCCCCTTATCTCTTTATCGCTCTTCCCATTACTCTAATATTTTCTCTGGCGAAACTAAAATCTAAACATTTCTGCCTTAACATTATCATGGTCACGATTCCATTCGTTGGGCTTTTCGATACGCTTGTTAATTATTTTTTGGCGTTTTTCTATGCCCAAAGCGATTTCGGGATAATCCTTCAAACAAGTCCGTGGCTTTATATCCCCGGAGTTTTGCTGGTCCTTTTCATAACTTTCCTTTCGAAACACTGGATTAAGAATTACACGAACAGACCTAGGAAAACAAAAAGAAAAGGTTTATGGTAAAAAGTGCCCTGGCACCTAGTCCCGTCTTCTTGACTCATACTAATCAAATCTCCAACCTCTCTTTTTCAAAATTAGCCCGTCTCCCATGCCCTCTATCGCCACTTTTCCTTCCAGGCCAGTCTTGACCCTCAGCCATTTAGGAAGGGATATCCTTCCCCGCCTGTCTATGGCCGTCTTCATCCCGTTTCGATTGGCTCTAAGAAGAAACCTCCTTATGGCCGGCTCTTTCAACTTCTCTTTTGGACCTTCCGAGAGGTCCTGCCATTCCTCCAGAGGGAAAATTTCTATACTCTGGCCGTCGAAAGATGTTAAGAAGACCTCGTTACCGTATCTCAGCTCGATGGTTTTCCGGAAAACAGACGGTATTATGAGCCTTCCGAACTTGTCTATGGCCGTGATCGAGCTTCCCTTCAGCATTCCGATTTTAGAGTATGTTAAACCGAGAAAGATGTCTACCGGGCCGGTCATTCCAAAGCGCGGAAAAAGTGGTATAATAAATACGGCTTTCCTGTGCCGGCTGGGGAAAGCCCCCACCTTTTTGGTTCCCATCAACCCCCCTTTTGCTGAAACAGCCGGCGCTCCTATCGTTCCTTTATGAAGCCCTTTTCCACCAGGGAATCCATCAGGACTTCAAGATCTACTTCGAGCTCTTTTTCTATCCTTTTCAGGACCTCCCCGACGACGAACTCCTTCCAGGATTCCAGAACCTCCTCGAATTTTTCCACATCCATCCCCCCTTTTCTAAAACTCAATCCCCCTCTTTTTCTGGGACATGCCGATCAGGGCGGCCGACTCCTCGTTGTCGGGCCGGCTAATCGACTAAAGCTCCCGGAGGGAGAAAATCGCATTATGCCCGAGCGACGAAGGGAGTGAGGGCTTAAGTGATTTTGTAGGAATAATGAATTCCGGAACTGTAACCAAAATCTGTCAGAGATCCTTCACTTTGAGAACTCCTCCTGAATCCTGCGCAATGTATAAATAGATAAATTATGTCAATTACTCCTCTAAGGCTGAAAATTCGTGATATTTAAAGAGCGTAACGTTTTATTCTTTTCCCTAATTTGACAGGAATTTACAGCTTTTCGAATTTGATTTTTCGAATAAAGCAGAGTATATTATTTAAACCTCCGAGGGGAATCACAAACATGGAGGTGGAAATGAAGCGGATAAAAACCTTTTTTATTTTTCTTTCTGTCTTTATTCTCTTCTGTCAATGTTCCCTCCTCTCTGCCCAGTTTACTTCTGAGGAAATTTCCCAAAGAGAGAAAATAGAAATATTTTTAAAGACAGCTGAAATCGTAAAATGGAAGGATATTGGAGAAGGGGTTACCAAGCCTAAAAAGCTGTATCTTAAAAGTGGAGAAACAGAGATAAAAGCTGTCTGGAAAAACCCGAAAGGAATGCAGAAAGGTTTTCTCGAAGGCTGGCAGTTTGAGATAGCTGCGTACTGTATGGACAAATTACTGGGACTAAACATGATTCCTCCCACAGTGGAGCGGGAATTCAACGGCAAGAGAGGGTCGCTCCAGTACTGGGTCGAGGCTGAAATGAGCGATCTGGACAGGATGGAGATGAACATCAAAATTCCTGAGGAAGCAATAATAAACTGGAATAAAGCAAAATACCTCCAGAGAGCTTTTGACAGCCTTATTGCCAACGATGACCGCACCCAGCAGAATATTCTCTACACCAAGGACTGGCGCATGATCCTTATCGACCATTCCCGTTCTTTTTACTGCACAAAAGAATATACCTCCAGACTGGTTTTCGGAAAAAACGGTCTGAAAGGCCGGAAAATGATAAGAATGCTTCCGCGCGCCTTTGTGGAAAGGATAAAAGCTCTTGATTTCGATTCAATCAGGAAAGCTGTAGGACCTTACCTCAAGGATAAAGAAATAAACGGAATACTCAAGCGAAAAGAGCTTCTTTTAAAAGAAATAGAGGAAATGATAAAAGAGAAGGGAGAAGAAAATTTTTTGTATTGAAAAATAAATATATGATATATAAAAATGAAGAAATGGAACATGCATGAGAAGGGAGGAGAAAGCATGAAAAAAAGAATCGTGACTTTAATATCATCTGTGATTCTTCTTGGATTTTACCTTCCACTTCTGGCTCAGTTTACAGAGGAAGAAATTGCTAAAAGGCCTGAATGGGAAGAATTCCTGAGGACAGCAGAAATTGTGGTTCAGAAACAGCTTGGCGGCAGAGAAGCTGTGACCAATCCCTGGAAACTAACACTTGAAAAGAACGGCATCAGAAGGAATGCTCTCTGGAAAAACCCTGAAGGAAGACAGAAGGGATTTCTTGAGGGCTGGAAATGGGAAATTGCGGCCTACCGCCTGGATAAACTCCTTGGATTAAACATGGTGCCTCCCACTGTCGAGAGGAGATTCAGAGGAGACAGGGGCTCCATCCAGCTCTGGGTTGAGTCAGAAATGAGCCTCAGGGATAAAAATAATAAAAAGATTAAAACTCCCTCATATAAAGTATTCTGGTGGAACAGAGCAACTTATCTCCAGCGAGCTTTTGACAACCTGATTGGCAATGAAGACAGACACGCGGGTAATATCCTCATTACCAAAGACTGGAGGATGATTCTTATCGACCATTCAAGAACATTCAGGACTTCCAAAAAATTTACAACTCGCTTGATTTACGACGAAAAACATAAAGAAGGACCGCGCGAGATGAAGCAGCTTCCGCGTTCTTTTGTGGAAAAGCTAAAGGGACTTACCTTTGAGAGCATAAAAAATGCTGTGGGTGAGTACCTGACAGACCGAGAAATTAACTCGGTTCTTATGCGCAGGGACCTGATAATTGACTGGCTTAATAAAAGAATAAAAAAACTTGGTGAGGAGCAGGTTTTATACTGAGCCGCACTCATCTATACTTTTATCTTCAATTTCTTTATACATGGTGAGCACATTCTGATTTTTCTCCCGCCTGTACTGAAACCCATCCATCAGCTTTCGGGTTAGAAAAATACCCATTCCGCCCCTTTTCCTCTTCTTTATACTTTCTTTAATGTCGACTGTCCCCACTTTGTTAGGGTCAAAAGGAACTCCGCTGTCGCGAATCTCAAAATACAATCTTCCCCCTTCCCTCCATGTCTTGAGAAAAATATCTCCCTCGACTCCTTCAGGATATGCATACCTTATGATGTTGATACACATTTCGAGGAGTGAAAGTTCGATGATATAATATGCCTGCTCGGAGAGCTTAACTCCTGAGAGCGATTTTTCCAAAAATCGCCTTATCTTTTCTATTTCTCTCAGTCTGCTCTTCACCCTCAGATGAGTAATCTGCATCTTGCCTGCTTCCTTCTCTCACTCACAACTACTTCTCTCCCCTTACTTCAGGACAAAGCTGAAAATTATTATTCCATGAAGAGAAAAATAATCTGCCTAATCGTACAGCTCTCAATAATAACGATGAAATTGAAGACTGTTCTTTTGTCAGAGGAAAGACTCTTAATCAGAAACGATACCAAAGGCCTGAATACGATTGTTATCTCTTTCAACGACAAAAACATATCCCCGGCTGTCAACAGCAATCCCGGCAGGAAAATTAAGCTCACCTTCACCTACACCACTTGTCCCCCATTTAATGATGAAATTGCCGTCCTCATCAAATTTCTGAATCCTGTGATTGTTGGAATCTGCAACATAAATATTATTCTCAGTATCAACAGAAATTCCCATGGGAATCATAAACTCTCCGTCTCCCTGCCCAGGACTTCCCCAGGCAGATATGAACTCACCTTCTGAAGAAAACTTGGTGACACGATTCCTGTCCACTACATAGACCTCATTTCTATTATTTATGGCAATGTCAGCAGGATAAAGGAGGTCCCCTTCCTCATTTCCCCGCTTACCCCATATTTTCTTCAGTGCTCCCTGGCTAGAATATTTCTTAATACGGTGATTTCTTGTGTCGGCAATGTAGACATTGTTATCGCTGTCAACAGCAATCCCCTGGGGAGTGTTAAAATCATCATCTCCCTGACCCATTTGTCCCCACTTGGTTAAGAATTCCCCTGAACTATCGAACTTCATCACGTTATGGTTTCTCTGGTCAGTAATGTAGATGTTTCCCTCACTATCGACAGCTATTCCGGTTGGGTCTTTCAGGTTCTTTGACTCTCTCCCTCTCAAAGACCAGCCCGTCTGAGGTCGAAACTCTGCATTCAACTTCCGTACCTTTGACCTGCTTTCGTCTATGACGTAGATGTTATTGTTCTTATCGATGGCGATTCCTTTGGGCAGATCGAGAAAAGGACTTTCAGGCCCACCATATACGGCCAGGCTTTTATATCCTCTGGCTGTGAGCTCAATCTCAATCCGGAATGGTCCCTGTCCTGGACTTACTTCTACTTCTTCCTGCCAGAGCTGGTAATTCTTCTTTTCAACCTTTATAGTATGCCTGCCGAGCTTAACTTTAGGTAGAGTGGAGTTTGTTACCTCTCCTGTATCCTGGCCATCGAGGTAGATTGTTGCTCCTTCTGGAACCGATACAAGCTCCAGGTCCCTTCCGAGAGGCTGGAGGGCATAGTTTTTCTTCACATGAGGCCCCATAAGCATAATTTCCTCATTCACCGGCTTGTATCCTTCCTTTTCGAGTAGAAGATCAAACTTCACCGGCCCTATTTCAGATTTTACCTTGTAGGTGAGAGGAGAGATACCTTTTTCCTCTCCGTTTATTTTTACCTTTGCCCCACTCGGGTCGGTAACAATATCGATAGCGTATTCAATCTGCTTTCCCTGGAAGATATCCTCTGCTTGCTTTATCAGGCCTACAACCTTTTCATCGATTAGATTACGAGTGATGTCCTTGGCATAGGCGTGGTCAATCTCAAACATATTCCTGAATTCCATCAGAGCTGCGAAATCATCGTTCTCAGCCACACTTGCCAGCCCCAGCCAGTAGTAAATCTCGGTTGCAAGTTCTCTCTGGCGGGCGTTGTCAGTTACTCTGAATACCCGGGCTACCAACGGCCTCAGAATCATTATTGCCTTATCTGGATTTTTCTCGTCTCTTATGGATTTCTTTGCATCATCAATCTTTGATTCTATACCAACCACTATCTCGGCCTGGACCCTTGCTGGCTTAGGGATTGTCCCCACCTCAGAGATAGCTTCCTCTTCCTTCACCACTTCAACATAAGGCTCGAATATATAACCAGTAATGCGATTTCCATCAATAACTGTGTTTACCTTGTACCACTCCCCCTGTTTTTCCTCTGCCGTCAATATGGTGTTAAGTGGAAGTCTGGTTATTGTTTCTCCGGCGAGCTCGGGAGTCTTCTTTACTCTCGCATTATCAATAACAACCTTAAGCTTTATCTGAGCACTTTCTAACAATAGATTGAGAAAGAAGAGAAGAAAAAGGAAAACAAATATTTTTCTTTTTTTATGGTTGAAAAGCTTCATTTTTCCTCCTCTTCGCACTTAGAAACTCCTCAAAAAACTAGGGGAAAATTATTTTTGATTTCTATAATCAATGATTATCCACTTATCGCCCTGTCTTTCCAGAGTAAGAACCGTGGTCCCGGAAAAAATTTCTCTTTTCTGACCGCTTTTGATGTAGGTGCCGAGAATGACATGAATGAACGATACTCGCGCATGTGTGCTGTCCAGCGGTGTAATTTGTATCTTTTCAACGTGTGAAGTAATGTCTGTGTAGTACTTGAAAATATCTCTCACTTCTTCCAGTCTCTGTTTTTTAACCTCCTCAGAATAATCACTGAGAAGAAGCTCGAAATCACTCTCCTCTTCAGCCTTTTTCTGCCGCTCCACTATCTGCCGCATGAAACTCTCATCGAACTTTTCCATCGCCTCTTTAGCCAGTTTTAGATACTGCTGTGCCTGTTTGTTTGCCGAGTCAAGCTGAAGTACTTCTTCCATTATTTTAACAGTTTGACTGAAGTCATTTTTCTCGTAGCTTCTGATACCAGCCTCAATTTTTCCGCTCACCTCTATCTTTTTCTCAGCTCTGCTTCGATAATCCCTGGCCATAGCATTGGCTGGATCTTGATTCAATATCTCCTCCGCAACTCTTTTCACTTCTTTGTAATTCTCCATCACGTAGTTTTCTTTCATTATTCTCACCAGGCCTGCTATGGGGTCTGGAGTGATTACTTTTGGCGCCTCTTCCTTTTTTTCCTCGGATTTTCCCACCGAAGTGGCAGGTTTTTCCACTGGCTTCTTTTTAATTTCCGGCTCGGCCTTTCCTACCTCAGCTTCCTTTTTTTCCTCTTTCCCCTTGATCACCGGAGGAGTAGTCTTAGCTGTTTTCAGTTTCTCCTGAGTTGTCGTTTTAGGCTCTGAGACTGGCTTGGAAACTGGAATTTTAGTCCCGCTTTTAACTTCTTTCTGGACAGCAGCTTTTTTCTGGGCAGGTTTTTCACTCTTCCCGGTTGTTACTTTTCCTGGGGTCTTTGTCTCTGTCTGCTTTTCCTCAAGCTTTGCCTGCTGAACTTTAGCCTGAGGAGAGAATATCTTTCCACCCTTGACAAAGAAAAAGTACCCTGCACCTCCTCCGAGGATTATCAGGGCACCTAGAGTCGCACCAAGAATAAGAACCAGCCTGGGTTTCTTTCTCTCTTCAGCGCCAAGCAGCTCATCTTTACTTATTTTCAGGGTCAGGGTTTTCTCAGGCACGCCTTTAAGCGGCCTCAGGGCATTTGCCAGCTCACTGCAGGTTTGATAGCGCTTATCGACTTCCTTGGCCAGTGCTTTCTCTACAATGGGTTCAAACTTGGCGGAAACATTCTTCTTTACTTTCGAAAGAGGTATCGGGGGTTCATTCACGATTCTGTAGATTAGGGTGGTGATACCTCCTTCAGCACTGAAAGGCCTCTTGCCTGTAAGCAGTTCGTAGAGAATAACTCCAACGGAGAATATATCCGAGCGACCGTCAACTTTCTCTCCCATTACCTGCTCAGGTGACATGTAGCTTGGAGTGCCCAGCGTTTGTCCAGTCTGGGTCATGGTTGATGTCTCTACCCTGGCAACTCCAAAATCTACGATAAAAGGCTTTCCTGTCTTGTCCAGAAGGATGTTTCCGGGTTTCATGTCGCGGTGAACAATTCCCTTGCTGTGAGCATAATCGAGGGCATCGCATATCTGGATAATTATGTCTATTATCTCATAGGGCGTGAACTCTTTGCCGGATTCTATCAATTCCTTTAGACTCTGGCCCTCCACATACTGCATGACAATGTAGGTCAGGTCTTTCTCCTTGCCCACATCATAGATAGTGATGATATTGGGGTGGGCAAGCTTGCCTGCAGCCTGCGCTTCTTTAATGAAGCGCTTCATAAGCTCATCCTTTTCTACGGCTTCACTGATGGCATCAAAACGGATTGTTTTTATGGCCACCTCGCGGTCGATATCAGGATCCTGGGCTTTGTAAACAACGCCCATAGCTCCCTTGCCCAATTCTTCCACTATTTTATATTTACCTAATTTTTCCATTATTAATTCCTGCAATCCCCATTTCTGCAAAAATTCATGAAATTCTTTTTTTTCTGGAGTTTTGCTTATGAAAATATATTAGAAAAAAGACTCTATGTCAAGCTGTGCGGGAAAAAAGTAAAGTACCCTATTTGGCAGGAAAAGAGAATAGTGGTATATCTATAAAAAAGAAGCCAAAAGGTTAAGACAAGAATGAAAGCTACCTACTCGTTCCTCGACTACGGACACCTTCTCTCGCCCCAAGAAGGTGTACTTGCCCTTGACGTGGGGATGAAAACCGTCCCTGGAGTAATCGACCATCACCACCCGAATGCAGAAGTAGAATGCACAGCCTCACTCGTAGTCAAACATCCTCATCTCGTCCTCGACCATCTTTCAAGCCATAAAAGCAGGGACAGAGAGATGCGCATCATCACCCACCGCTTTCCAGACTTTGACGCCATGTCCTCCAGTTTCCTTGCTCTCAAGCTTCTTGAGCAGGGAAAAGTGGATGAATCGATGGAACGCCTTGCTTCCTATTCGAAGATGGTCGATTCGGCCAGCCTTCCCAAGCAGATCGACCTCTCATCCACTCCCTACTCAATCCTTCGCGCTCTTTACAGCACCATTAAGAAAAAAAATGAAGAAGAGATTAATCAGGAAAGGGTAAAAACAGGCATAAAATTCATGAACTTTCTCTACTCAAAATCAGAAGAAGGTTATGATATTTTTCAGAACAGGTCCCTCTTCGCCGGAGTTGAAAGATATGAGAAGGCAATAAGAAAATGCGATGATGACTACTTCAATTATCTTCAAGATGTGACTCGGGCTGAGAAAATGAGACTCTCACTACCTCTCAGCCAGGGCCAGGGCAGAAAAGAGGTTGATGCTCTCATCATTAGAAATCCGAAAAGTTTTCTCCTGAAAGAGTGGGCAAGAAGAGATCGTGAGCATGCTCCTTGCGGCAAGGGCTTCGGGTTTCTTATGACCAACATGTGGAATAAGCGCTACATCCTTGCCGTCGACCCTGAAGCCGGTGTCAACCTTAAAGGACTCGGTGACCTTCTGAATGAGAAAGAAAAAACAAAAAGAGAAAAGAGCCCTAAGAGCTCCTCTTACTGCTGGTATGAGGGAAACTGTCCTTTTTTCAATTACAGGATAATCGTTTCACCTCAGGACGAAACTCTCCTCACTCATGAGGAAATTGTTGGCGAGCTTCTCCTCTTCCAAAAAAGATTTGCCCCTGTCTCGAAGTGAAGGAATAATAGAAATGGCGGAGAGGGTGGGATTCGAACCCACGGTACCGATTTTAGTCGGTACAATCGCTTAGCAGGCGACCCTGTTAAACCACTCCAGCACCTCTCCACCTGCTGCAAGATGACGATATTTTACCATTTTTTAACAAGAATGAAAATTCAAACCCTTTCTGAGTAAGCATCTTTTTTTCCGTGATAATCAAGCATAATAAGAATAAAAAAGAATAAAAAGAAAAAAGAAAAAAGAAAGAAAAAAGGGGACGGGCCGCAGCAATTTAATTATAATCAACAAATTACGTAATATTTTACCCCTAAAAAAGGC
>JBHIDX010000019.1:0-36777 GCA_046760305.1 Candidatus Aminicenantales bacterium | reverse complement strand
TCGCGAGCGACCGAAGGGAGCGTGGCGATCTCATTTTCATTTGTCGTGGGTGGCGTACTCGCCATGAGCAATTACCTAGAAAATGCGTGTCGTCCTTGCCAGCGAAGCGTGGCAATCTGTCGTTGCGAGCGAAGCGAAGCAATCCTCCGCTGCGAGCGAAGCGTGGCAGTCTTATGATATCCGCCAGTGTAGGAGATTGCTTCGCCCTTTCAGGGCTCGCAATGACGAGAGGCCGCCAGTGCATGGGATTGCTTCGGCACTTCGTGCCTCGCAATGACAAGACCAACCTTATTTTCATGGTTCGTGGGTGTGCTTGCACATGATGAATTCACTTTATTATACGTAATACGCTTGATAAGGGTTATTTACTCATCCTGAATTTCCTCAATAGCTTGAATGAGCCTGTATGTTTCTTCAACACCGTGGACACTTGCTGCTTTTGAAGCAAGACTGATACCATGGGAGGCAGCTTCAAGAAGGCTTTCTCCATCGATAATTTTCGAAGCAGCAGCAGCACAGAAAACATCACCACAGCCAGTGGTATCAACCACCTCACCCTTTTCTACCGGTGTCAGTCTGTCGCTTCTTTCTGGAGTTAAAACCATAACTCCTTCTCTTCCCAGGGTGATAAAGAGAGCCTTCACACCCAGCCGAAAGGCCTCCTCTCCCAGGCGCATAATCTCGCTTTGGGCAGCAAGTTTTTGAGGATGACCGAGCATGGATGCAATCTCTTTTCTGTTTGCCTGGACGAAATGAACTCCTTCTGCCCAATCTTCCCATTCGCTGAAAGAAAGATACTCTCTTCTTGCGTTCAGCTTTCGAGCAAGAGGAAGGGAATGAATATCAATCCACAGGGGACATTCAGCCGCACGAACGAGGCGGCGCCATTCTTTGAGATCAATATCAAACCCTGAATTGACAATGAGGATAAGCAGGGAGAGAAGGGGAAGCTTTTCTAAAATGGGCTCTGAAGGAAGCGGAGGAACAACAGATTCCAGGATTTCAATCCGCTCTCCTTGCTCAGGATAGTGGAGCCTTACCCTGTTTCCAGGACCGGGGACAACTCTGATATTCTCAGTAGTGAGTGAAGACCACTTTCTTATGATTTTCTCCACATCATGTACCAGTTCTTCTCCCACATGAGTGAAGAGCACGACTTCCTTTCTCAGAGCACAGAGAACTGCTGCTTGATACAGCACTCCTCCCGGGCCTTCCCTCTTCTCACCTGAATCGAAAGTTATGGTGTCATGGGTAATGGTACCGATAAGCCCGAATTTTCTTCCTTTTTCTACACCCATTCATAACTCATGGTGAGCTTTTTAATCTGAATTATTACCGAAGAAAATGCAAAATGTCATTGCGAGCGTAGCGAAGCAATCTCATCTTCAATGATTTAAACAAACGCTTTTGGAATTAAGTGAACAAATTATCGATGAATTTGAGATACATATTTTATCATGAATTGCTTTAGAGGAACATTTTAAATATAGTATTGTTCGGGAGAAAGGATAATGGTTAAAAGACTCAAAATTCTTTCCAGGAATGGAGGGGCAAGACTTGTCATCCTATTCTGGATATCATTCACTTTAGCTTTTTCTGCCTTTATCCCCTTCACAAGTCCTTCCCCAGGGAAAGAGAGAACAGAAGCAGATAATAAGGTTGGAAAAACAGGAAATGACCGCTACTTAACTCCTGTAAACCAGGTGCTTACTCCTGCAGGCCGTCAGGTAGAACTCCCGGCTATGCGCCCTCAAGTGCTCGCTCTCAGCCCGGATGGAAAATTGCTCGCCACATCCGGAAAAACCCACCAAGTGGTACTTATCGATCCCAGGAGAGGAGAGATCCTCCAGCGAGTTCCTCTTCCCTCAGAAAAAGCAAAGAATACCGAGCCAGGAATTTCTTCTTCACTCTTCCTGGAGCCGGACGAAAGCGGCCAGGTAAGCTACACCGGGCTCATTTTTTCTGACGATGGCTCCAGGCTTTATCTTTCCAATGTGAACGGTAGCATAAAGGTCTTCAGAAGCAAAGCACGAAAAAAGATGGAAGCTCTGTTTTCCATCCCTCTACCTCCTGCAAATGCCCCCCGGCGGAAAAGCGAGATTCCGGCCGGCCTTGCTCTTTCAAGGGATGCGAGTAGGCTCTATGTGGCATGTAACCTCTCTAACCGGCTTGTTGAGGTAGATACGAATAAGGGACAGATACTCAGAAAATGGAATGTAGGTGTCGCTCCCTATGAAGTCATTCTCGCACAGAGGAAGGCTTATGTCAGCAACTGGGGAGGGCGAGTCCCTGATCAGGGGAGTATAACAGGTCCTGCAGGAAGGGGAATGGTGGTCAGAGTTGACCCTGTCCGCCACATTGCTTCAGAGGGCTCGGTTACAGTTATTGACCTTTCCAGAAACGCTGTCGTCAAAGAAATCCTCGTCGGACTCCACGCTTCAGGCATGGCTCTCTCTCCTGACAGACGTTATCTGGCAGTCGCAAATGCTGGAAGCGATACAGTCAGCGTCATTGACACAAAGAAAGATGAGGTAGTAGAAACAATATGTGTAAAGCCCAACCCGGCAGACCTTTTCGGCGCCAGTCCGAATGCTCTCGCTTTCGACAAAAAGGGAAAAACTCTTTTCGTAGCCAACGGTACCCAGAACGCTGTCGCTCTCGTCAAATTCCGACCCGGAAAAAGCGAACTGAAAGGACTAATACCAACCGGGTGGTTTCCTGGAGCCATAGTATTCGATAGCCGCCGTAATGGAGTCTATGTGGCTAACATCAAAGGTATAGGGTCAACGAAAAAATATCCACCTGGCGAGAAGCCAAAGTACAACTCACATCAATATTTCGGCTCCCTCTCCCTCATTCATGTTCCCGGGAAAAAGAGGCTAAAAAAGTTGACAAAGAGGGTTTTCGAAAACTACAGGCGTCCACTTCTCGAAAAAGCCCTACTTCCCCCACGTCTCGATCAGCCTCCCCGACCTGTTCCTGAGCGTGTGGGAGAGCCCTCCTTCATCGAGCATGTCATCTATATTATCAAGGAAAACAGAACTTATGACCAGGTACTGGGAGACATTGAGAAAGGAAACGGTGACCCTTCCCTCTGTGTTTTCGGAGAGGAAATCACCCCCAACCAGCATAAGATAGTAAGGGAATTCGTGCTTCTAGATAATACCTACTGCTCAGGAATACTGAGCGCTGATGGACATCAATGGTCAGATTCTGCCTTTGCCACGGATTACATGGAAAAATCTTTCGCTGGCTTTCCCCGCAGCTATCCGGACGGAATGGGAGAGGATGATGTAGATGCCCTGGCCTATTCGCCTGCGGGTTTCATCTGGGATAATGCCATTGTCCATGGCAAAAGCCTACGCATCTATGGAGAATTCGCCATTACACAAAGCCAGTGGAAAGACCCTGAGAAAAAAACACCGCTTACTTTTCTCGATTATTACCGTGATTTCGTAAATCAGACTGGAAAGATTGAAATAAGAAGTCGACCTGCCATTGCTTCCCTCCAAGATTATCTCTGCACCCAGACAGTAGGCTGGGACATGAATATTCCTGATATTTTCAGAGCTGCACAATTCATCAAAGAACTCAAAGAATACGAAAAGAAAGGCTATTTCCCAAACCTTGTCATCATCTGCCTGCCCAATGACCATACCTCAGGTACGCGATCCGGCTCACCAACCCCAGCAGCCCAGGTGGCGGACAACGACCTCGCCTTCGGGCAGATTGTTGAGGCTATCAGCCACAGCTCCTTCTGGAAAACTAGCTGCATTTTTGCCATCGAGGATGATCCTCAATCCGGCTGGGACCACGTCAACGCCTACAGGACCACAGCTTATGTTATAAGCCCTTACGTAAAACGGAAGACAGTCGTAAGCACTCTTTACAACCAGACCAGTCTTCTGCGAACCATTGAACTCATACTAGGCCTCCCACCGATGAACCAGATGGATGCTACTGCTGATCCCATGCGAGAATGTTTTACGCAAACTCCGGACTTCACACCCTTCGACGCCCTGCCTGCAAACATTCCCCTGGATGAGATGAACCCCCCTCCTGAAGAAATCAAAGACCCTCTAGCGCGGCGACATGCTGTTGAATCCGCACATCTTCCTCTTGACCAAGTGGATAGATGCCCCGAGGATTTACTCAACCGGATAATCTGGCACGCAATGAAGGGAACTCACACACCTTACCCCACATGTGCCATGAGTTTCCAGCGAAAAGATAAGGATTAAAGGTCCATAAATGGTGAAAGGAGAAAAAATAAATGAGAAAAAGAATCATAAATTTTTCAGTCATCAGTCTTGTCTTTCTTTCGCTCCTTGCCACTGCACTCCTGGAAAAAAACAGCGACAGAGATAATGCTTTTACTCCTCCTGGTTTCGAGAACTGCACCTCCATTCTCGTTTCTAAAGGTGCCTCTGCTGATGGCTCGGTAATGACCTCCCATGCTTGCGACGGAGGCTACGAATTCCGGCTCAGAGTTATCCCCGGGAAAAAGCATGATGCCGGAGAAATGAGGCCCATTCACAAAGGAGGAGGACATGGAGCAGAGAGAAAACAGGCTGTTCAGGTGGGAGAAATTCCCCAGATCCCTCATACCTATTCCCGCTTCGACATCGCTTACTCCTTCATGAACGAGAAACAGCTTGGAATAGGAGAAACAACTTTCGGCGGCAGAAAAGAACTCTACAATCCTAACGGCAAATGGGACATCATGGCTTTGCAGAGAATTGTTCTCGAGAGATGCTCCACGGCACGGGAAGCAATCAAACTCATCGGCGAGCTGGTAAAAAAAGATGGCTATGGTGATTACGGAGAGTGTCTCACTTTTATAGACAAAAAAGAAGCCTGGGTTTTTGAAATCATGGGCTCGGGTCCTCTTGAATTCGGTGCTGTCTGGGCAGCGAAAAAAGTTCCTGACGGAGAGGTGTTTGTCAGTGCCAACCGCAGCCGCATCGGAGAGCTTGACTTCAAGGACACGGAAAACTACATGGCTTCAGATAATGTTATCAGCCTTGCGGTAAAAAAAGGGTGGTACGACCCCAACTCTGGAAAGCCTTTCAGGTTTAACAAAGCCTATGCCCCCAGCGATTCAATTGGCTGCCGCCGAAGAGAATGGAGAGTTTTGAGTACCCTGGCTCCAGATCTTAAACTCGATCCCTGGTCTGTCGACTATCCGTTCTCTGTCCGTCCTGAAAGAAAGGTCACAGTCGAGGACCTTAAAAACTTTCATCGGGACTTCTATCAGGGAACAGAATTTGACCTGAGCAAGGGCCTGGCAGCAGGTCCTTTCAGCAATCCCAACAGGTTTGCAACCTGGACCAGACCCCCTAAAGGATACATGGGCTGGGAGCGGCCGATCTCAATCTTCCGCTGTTCCTACTGCGTTGTTCTCCAGGCGAGAGACTGGCTTCCGGACTGGATAGGTGGGCTTGCCTGGTTTGCCGAGGATGACCCCAAGACAAGCTGCTTTGTGCCCCTCTACTGCTCAATTACAGATGTCCCGCAGGCTTTTAAAATCGGAAGGCGGGATGTTTTCAACCGCGAATCAGCCTGGTGGGCCTTTGACTTTGTTTCTAATTGGGCAAACTTACGCTGGAACGCCATGATTGAGGATATAAGGCGGGCATATCAAGACTTTGAGCGTACCTTCTCCGAGCTGCAGCCTGCAGTTGAAGCAAGAGCAAAAACTCTCTACAAAGAGAATCCCCGGGCCTGCCAGGAGTATCTGACCCGCTATTCAAACGAAATGGCCAAGCGCGTGGTAGATGACTGGTGGGCTCTGGCAGATTACCTGATCGTCAAATACAACGATGGTTACATCAACCTTCCTGAAGGAAGGAGAGCTCCCGGCTACCCCAAGGAATGGCTCGAGGCCGTCGGTTACGGTAAGGTAAAAATCAAGAATAAATGAAGAGCAAACAACAAAATTCAAAAAAAATTTGCGTGATTTATGAAATACTTAATTTATTCTCTTCGGCCCAAAAACTGGATTAAAAATTCGTTTGTTTTCTTGCCCTTAATTTTCGGGAAGAAACTCTTTTGTTTTCCCGAGAATATCTATTCTTTATTTGCCTTTATAATTTTTTGTATGGCTTCCAGTGGAGTATATTTATTCAACGACATAATAGATAAAGATAATGATAAAGAACACCCTCTAAAGCGTGAAAGGCCGCTGGCTGCAGGCAAGATAAGTGTAAAACTTGCAGTTTTTTCATCCTTGACATTAAGTATCGTCTCTTTATTTTTGTCTTTCCTGCTAAGTCCCCCCTTTAGTTTAGTAATAACAACTTACCTCATTCTTAACCTTGTTTACAGTAAATATCTTAAAAATATGATCATTATAGATGTTTTTTGTCTGGGTGGCTTTTTCCTTTTGCGTATCATAGGAGGGTCTATAATTGCAGAAGTGGAATTATCACACTGGATAATTTTTATGACCATACTCTTAGCCTTGTTTCTCGGATTTAATAAACGGCGTCAGGAGGCTAAATTACTGGAGTGGAATAATAAATCACCACAAAAAATTATTACAAAGTATAACCATAATTTTATAGACCAAATAATTACAATATTAACTTCTTCAATCGTCATAGCATATATGCTATACACTGTGGATGAAAGAACTTTTAAGGAATTTGGTACAAGAAATTTTATCTACACAATCCCTTTTGTTTATTACGGACTCTTCCGCTACCTTTATCTGATTATCAACAAAGACACAGAAAACGGCGATCCTACCAATATCCTTTTTTCTGACAGAGTACTTCAAATTAATATCCTGTTATGGATTATTGTATGCTTTATAGTTATCTATTTATAGAGTCATGAATAAGAGAGTTCTTATTACCGGTGGTTCAGGATTTCTTGGCATAAATCTCGTAAGATATCTTCTTAATAAAGGAAAATTCCATATATCAGTACTTGATATAGCAGATTTTGATTATCCAGAAAAAGATAAGATTGTGTTTAAGAAAGGAGATATTCGTGATAAAGAGCTGGTAGCAGAATTAATTAAAAAATCAGATATTGTTATACATGCAGCAGCAGCATTACCTTTGTATAAAAATAAAGAAATATTTTCTGTAGACGTTGAGGGAACAAAAACATTACTTAATGAGGCTTACAAGTGCGATGTTGAGAGAGTCGTATACATATCATCCACGGCTGTTTACGGTATTCCGGATCATTCTCCTATACATGAACACGAGAGGCTGGACGGAGTAGGCCCTTATGGAAAAGCAAAGATTTTGGCAGAGAAAATTTGTGAAGAATACAGGGATAAAGGAATGTGCATTCCTGTACTCCGTCCTAAAACCTTTGTAGGCCCGGAAAGGTTAGGGGTATTTTCTTTGTTGTATGAATGGGCTGGTGAAGGCAGAAATTTCCCCATACTAGGTAAAGGAGATAATCTATATCAGCTTCTTGATGTAGAAGATTTATGTGAGGCAATTTATCTCTGTATGGAAAAAGAAAAGAATACAGCAAATGATACATTCAATATTGGTGCAAAAAAGTTTGGGACTATAAAGGAAGACTTTCAAGCTCTGTTAGATTATGCTGGCCACGGCAGGAGAGTTGTCAGTTTGCCATCACATTTTTTCACTCTTGTTCTAACCATACTAGATTTCCTAAAACTTTCCCCATTTTATAAATGGATTTACAGTACTATTTCTCATAGCTCTGTAGTTTCCACAGAAAAGGCTGAGAGAATTTTAGGGTTCCGACCCTGTTATTCTAATAAAGAGGCATTAATAAGAAATTATAAGTGGTATACAGAGAACATTCATAATTTCAAGAATAAAACCGGGATATCTCATCGTACTGTATGGAAACAGGGAGTGATAAAGCTGGCAAAGATATTTTTTTAGCTAATCTTGACAAATTTTTAAGTTATATTTTACTATTCCGCATTATATTTGGCAGGAAAATTAAAGCAAAAATGCTCACCAGGCCTGTCCAGCAGAAAAATAAATTCTTATCTTTAAAACATATTCATTCCTGGCAAAAACTCCCTCTTATTTTACTCCTGATCACTGTAATTGCTGTGATAATTGCTTCCATTCAACTCATCAATTTTGCAAGTCATGGAAAATCTGACATCAGTGTTTTACTGCGCACAGCTGCCTTACTGAAAGCAGGGGCGGGAGGTGAGCTGTATACTGAGAAGGATAAAGCAACTAACTGGCCTCGCTGCATTCCCCCTGCAGGTATGGTCTTCATCCAGCCTCTTCAGTCCCTAGGACCTACATGGGCAGGCATCATCTGGACTTTGATAAACCTCAGCTTGCTAACTGGAGCGAGTGTAGCTCTCTACTATTTTATCGAAAAGCTGGATTATCAGAAACACATTTACCAAAATTTATTCCCCTATGCTTTAATGATATTATTCCTGCTTGCCATCGGCAGTATCCAGGTAGGCCAGTTCAGTCTTCTTTTTCTATCTTGCTGGATATTTTATTTATATGCATCTTCAGACAACCACTCATTTTGGGGAGGAGTTAGCCTTTCGATTCCGAGTGCTATCAAGCTTTATCCTCTTCTAATGCTTGCAGTACCGCTCTTTTCAGGGAAACGGAAGGCCGTTTCTGTCATTTCATTCTTTTTCATCGGAATCTTGATATTGGTGATTATTCTTCCTTTTGCCTTCTATGGGACTCGCACACTGGACCTGAGTGTATCTTTTGTGAAGCACACCCTCCTCAGCCCGGAGGGCATGCGCTCGGTGTACAGGAGGCTTACTACTGGCTCTCTGAGTAACCAAGGCCTGGATGCTGTGCTTCTACGATATCTCACTCATAGTCCTGAATTTCACTCTAAATTTTCCTATGTCCCGCACCTGAATCTAACCCGCCAGAACGTTCTTCTCTTAGCTGATATCATCAGGGTGGTTATAATTCTGATAACTTCCTGGGTTGCCCTTCGCTGGTTCCGACATGTTAAGAATAAACACATTTACTCGAGCATGATGATGGCAGCTCTTTGGTCTTCGGCTCTTTATTTGATTATACCCTTGACAAAATCGCGTTATGCAGTCTATACATTCATAGGATTCCTTCCTCTTCTTGAGATGATAGAAATTGCCCGCATAAAAAGGAACTGGCCAAAATATGTAAGCTTATTATGTTTTATGCTTCTTTGCTTCGTTCTGATACTGTTGGCTATACCTGACTATCTTAGAGCATATGGTATTGGAATTTTAGGGGCGTTGGGCCTCTGGGCAGCAAATGTAAAGTTGATGTCAGTTAAGTGAATTTCCACTTTTTCCCACAGAGCCATATTATTTAATCCCCGACAATTTTTGCTAAATTGGAATATATTTCATCTTTTCTCACAAAAGAAAGACCAGTCCTGTGCTGAAAATAAAAGCACTCAGATTTATGTCTGAAATCTCGCCTGAAAGCTCGACGGTGGTCAACCTCCAGGTACCGCTGGTTTTAACCAAGGAGTATCCCAACTGAGTCTTGAGGATAAGATTTTTCTGAATAAAAAAGTAAACTCCTCCACCAAGATGAAATCCGGCAGCATTTCTTACCTCTTCCACTCTGTTTAAGATAGAAGGGTCAATTGTAAAACGGACAAGATAGTATCCAGCACCACCCTCGATAAAAGGAGTGATCTTTTCACTCACAGGGAAGCGCGCCTGGAGGTTGAAATGAAAAGGAACAACTAAAAGCTTCCCTTTGCTGAGGCCGCTGGGATCTCCTTGAATGATGCTCTGCAGGCCGAGGATACTAATCTCGAAAGAGACTCTACGGCTGAGAATAAAAATAAAATCTCCTCCGAACGAGAAACTACCGCTGTAATTGGGATCAGTTAGCAGGCTGTAACCGGCGGTAAAACCCAGGCCGAATTTTTGCTCTTCCTCATATCCCTCATCGAATGAGGCAATTTCTTCCTGGGGGAGATTTTTTTCCTCACCCACTTCTTGAACAATACTCTCGTGTATGTAACCCACAAGCTCATAACCCTTGATTTTGAGCGGGAGGCGGATCTGGTACCATTCACCCTCTTTCTCCTCAACTCTCAAAACCTCTCCTCTCCTGGCTTTGCCAATAATTTCACTCCTGATGTCTGCCTCTGCCCTTATGTTTGCTCTTCTGACGATAACTCTCACCTTTAATTCTTCAGGAAAAGCAGTAGCTGGAAATAAAGAGAGCAGAATTAATCCACCCATAAAAGAGGCTACGATGAATTCAATCAGCTTTTCTTTCTTCATCATCTCTCCTTTGAATTATTTATGGCTCTAGGCTGAAGCCAGTTTTTAAAGTCTGAAAATATAGCATAAATATCTCCAGAAGAAAAATATTTCCATCCACCGACGACTTCAGCCAGTGGAACGCCGGGGAATTTTGAGATGCGATGCTGCCCTACAGTGATGCATGAGAGCGCATTTGGAGACGATTGAGCAGAAACATGGCGAGAGTCGAGGCGAAGTAGAGGAAGGCGATGAGGAGAAAAGACATGTCCTCGCGGGCTGCAAGACGGTAGATTTCACCCTCTCCAGGCTGAGGAAGAGGTGAAGGATCCCAGGCAAGTCTGTAGCGGCTGGCAAGTCCTCTGATATAGAGGAGGTGGATTACAGGCACACCTCTGCCGGCCATTTCATGGATAATCCCGCTTTTCTCAGGGGGAGGGAAGTTCCTTATCCTGTTCAATCCCGGTTTGAGCTTCAATATCCTCGAATCTGTTCCCAGGTCAGCCGCATTTCCACCGATGTTTACGAACGCTTTTATCTTTTTTCCTCCTGCATATTGTTCATATATCTTCATTCTCATCCCAACATTCTTCCTCAAATCTGACTCTTGGATAAACCTTATTTTCATTTTTTTTACTATCTCAATCAGCGCCTCCCGCATCTCAGAGCTTATGCCTCCTCCGGTATCATTTCCACCACCCAGAGAAACAGCCAGCGGCATTTCCTCAAAAATCTCTTTTTTCAGCACACAATCCTGGATATCAAGCCAGTTAAAATGAGGGTTGTTTGCTCCCCATTGAGAAGCACCCAGAGAGTTTATCATCAGTGCTCTTGCTCCAACTGCCCGGGCAGCGGCCAGCGTAGCCACAATCAAGGCCGGAAAAGAACTCGAGGCTCCAACGGCAAACACATCTCCCTTACTGACACCCGCCTTCTTTAAAAGGTAAACAAGCAGAGCAGCGAAATTGGGGTTGGCAGTCGTCCTTTTTGCGGGCAGGCTGCCCAGGGAAGTCGTGAGAGGCGAGTTCTTGAGACCGATGAGACCGGTTCGATTTATATCAGTCTCATAGTCTAATCTAATACCCTTATCCTCCTCACAGGAACGTATTTCTTTCACGGCCGCAGCCATTATCACTGAGGCCTCTTTCATTTCTGAAATAAGGTGGGTCCTGAGAGCAGGAGGGACATACCTAGCCAGAATGTAGAAAAAAAAGCTTAAAAGAAAGAAGTAGATGATATTTTTCTGACCTTTTCCTTCCTCTAACACTATTCAATCCTTAAAAGATCAAAGCTAGAAGCCCTAGAGTAAAATAAGTAAAAACAGCCACAATGAGCATGGAGGCCAGAGTTAAGATCTGGTTCTGCTTCTCAAGGTTGTTGGCCAGAAGGCCGGGAATAAGCCAGCCTATGGCTTTTAGCGGCAGAGGGGCGGAGAAAAGCCTGGGAAGGATGAGAAGCCAGACCTGAGCCCAGAAAGTGCCGAGAAGGATCATGGTGACAAACCGCCTGCGGCCGAAAAGGACAAGGTAACGGCTCAACAGCTTATAGCTCAGGAGAGCGAAATAAGCGATGACCACAGTGGCTAGAACCCGCAGCGGTTCATCCAAGTAGAGCGCAATGTAAGCTGGGACTATTATTCCACCGGGATAAATATCCATCAATTCAACATAAAGAACCGCAGCCAGGATTCCGATGAGAAGTGTCTCAAAGAGCATACGGAACTCCATTCTCCTCCCAGTAAGAAACGAGCAGCATCCCCACACCACTCATGTTTCCCATACCCACAAACACAATATCGCTCCCTCTGAGAGCAGAAAGCCAGCTCATTATTTCCAGGGTAGACTTCCCTCTTGAGAGCGAGACTTTCATCCTTCCAGATTTTCTCAACATTCTCTTCAGAGCATGCGCATGACCGCCCACAAGGAGGATGTGGTCAAAACCATCAAACTCTCCCCTCTCAATCGCTTTCCGCCACTGGAGTGTTCTGTCTCCTCTATCACTGCGCAGGTTAAGAAGGCCTATCAGCTGCTTTCCCTCTGTTGAGATACTTTTCTTTATAATGCTCACAACTTCTGCTGTGGACTCAGGGTCGTTAGCAGCAAAAGCGTTGACCACAATAACATCTCGTCCGTCAGAAACTTCCTTCATTCTCCACGCCCTGAGGCTTCCAAAATCAGGCCGCGCTTTTTTAATCCCTTCAAGAATCTTCTCCTCCTCTAGACTCAGAGACTCACATACTGCCCGTGCGAGGCTTATGTTCTGTTCAAACTCAAAAGATAGATTATTGTCTGCTGAGGGATAAACTCTGCTGCGTTCTTTCTTCCCTACCTCAGAGACAACTGAATTCTTTTTTCGGGCAGCCTTTTTGAAGGCAGCATAGCATTCACCCTCAGGAACAAAAACCCTGCAGCCTGAGGGAATTGCTGCTGAAAGCGACTCAGCTATCCTTTCTTTTGTCTTTCCCATTTGAGCCAGATGGTCAAGACGGACATTGGTGATGACCAGTATCTGGGGTTTTAAAATATGACTGGATTCGGCAAAAAGACAATCAGGCTGAAGGCTCATGAGTTCGACAACGATTGCCTCGGCCTTAAGGAAATTGGCTTCCCTGAGGATTCTCTTATCCTCAAGAATTGAAGCCATGCCTTTCCTCCACATTTCCTTCTCGCATCCATCAGGATAGATTATCACCGGCTTTGAGCCGGTAGTGCGGGCCACAACTCTGAATCCTGCCTCCCTTAAGATAGAAGCGATAAGCCTTGTTGCGCTGGATTTTCCTCTCGAGCCTGTAACGCATATTCTAAGGGCAACCTTGCTTCTTGCCGCAGCAAGAAGTTGACTCTCCAGGATAAGATAAAAAAGAAGGATAACGAAACAGATGGCAGCTAAGAGTAATTCTCTGATCAGAAACCTCCCTGGGCGAAAAAGGAAAATTGATATCTAAAAAGGAATATATGCGTAACCAAAGGAAGGAGCTTCGTTCCTCGTTTCTCTCAGCACTCTCAGAAATGTAGAGGAAAAGATATTCCTGATTTCCTCCCTTTCATATTTTGCGGCAAGGATTTCAGTAAAAAGGTGAAGAACTGAATTCTTGCCTTCCTCTCCCCACAGGCAGAGCTCATTGATAAACATCAGGTTCTCTGAACCAATGGTTTTCTTTGCCTCATCAAGTTTCTTGAAATAGACGGGTGCCTCTTCATCCCTGCCCATAATGAGGCCAAGAGCTGCATTCTTTTCCTTAATGAGCTTCATCATTTCTTTGCTCGGAAGTTCTCTACACAGAAAAACCAGGGGTTTCTTTGACTTATCAAGGACTATCTTCATCTGAGCCTCATTCACCCCGGAGAGGATGGGTAGCATGCCGCTCCTGTTAAGAGCTTTGATTATTTTTTCCCCTTCTTCGCTCAGTTTTTCTTCGCTGAAAAGAAAAGCAGGTTTATCGAGAAAAACGAAATATATTCCCTGCTTTGCCAGCACCTCTGTCCACAGCGGCTTATCCCTAAAGGCATCAGCTCCCTCCAGGCCAGTGAGCATGGTTGTTTTCCCGGCACGCATATCCCTTGAAACCTGTCCGGATGAAGAATAGAGGGTCAGTCCTTTTGACTTTTTTATCTTTTCCGCTGCATGGAAGAGCTTTTCTATAATATCCACCCTCAGAGCATCGCCTCTCAATTCCTCTTTACCTTTAACCACAGCCAGCTGAAGGTTGACGTGCGAATCCTTAGCCTGACCGTGCTTCTCTATCACATTTTCCAGAGGCGAGAGTTCAAAATTTATCAGTGTCTGGTATTTCAGATAGAACATTTCCTTCCTCAGGGGGAGGATAAAATCGCCCGGCTGGGAGGCAAGAACCTTCACCGCTTGATGCACGAAATTACCTGTTTTTTTCAGTATCTCCGGTTTAATGAGGTCAGAATCGTCCCGGTTTCGATGGTACTTGAAGTGATAGCCTGAGGTCATGACAGCAAAGGCAGGCACCCCTTCCATCAGAAAAGGAGTGTGGTCAGAACCGCCGGGTCCGCCCCGGCCTGGATTCACATACTCCATGGTTTCTTTTGAAACATTCTCCTTGAGAAGATTCCATATCTCCGGCGCATAGTACCTGCCGCGGCAGTTCACCTTTCCGTTCCCGTGTCCCACCATATCCATGTTTAAGTAAGCAACTGTTTTTTCCAGCGGAAAAAGGGGATGTTGAGCATAATGTCTTGAGCCGAGCAGACCCTGCTCCTCTCCAGCCCAGAGAGCAAAAACGACTGTTCTCGGGAGTCTTTCTTTATTGAGTACCATCTCTCTGGCTACTTCCATCACCACAGCAGTCCCGGAGGCGTTATCGTTTGCTCCATTGTATACATCCCCCAAGGGACTGACTCCCAGATGGTCCATATGGGCACCGATGATAACATATTCGTCCCTGAGATTTTTATCTGTGCCTGTAATCTTTCCCAGAACATTGCGTGTCGGTCTTTTCTCATCAAAGATGGCCCTTACCGAGACAAAAGCTTTCACCCCGGTCGCAAAAGACATGGGCTTTGAAGTTCTCTCTATCTCCCTCAGCAGGTAGCGAAGCTCTGTTTTAAGCTCTTTGAAAATATATTCGGTAACCCTGTCGTCGACAGCGATAATAACAAAATCTGGATCATATATTTCTTTTTTGAGTCTTACACCGTAGAACCTGCCTGTTTGCCCCGGTCTGCGGAAAATCAACACTCCGCAAGCTCCACTTTCGCGGGCAGCCCTGACTCTGTCTTCCATCTTTACTTTCTCTTCGAGCTTTTTAGCGAGCTTCTGAGGCGTGCCACTGGCAAGAAGGGCTACCTTTCCTTTGAGGTCAACTCCTTCATAGTCATCGTATTCTTTCTCAGGTGCATGAATACCATAACCGACAAAGACTATTTCTGACATGAAGCTTCCGGAGCCAGAATAGCTCTGCACTCTCCAGTCTTCGCCGTAATAAAAGCTTCTTTTCCCTTTCTGGGCAAAAATCTCGAGGGCTACTCCCTGCTCGATATTCCTGTGTTCAATGGTAAAATTCTGGAAGTAGGTGCCGTCGTTTCCAGCCGGTTCTACTCCCCATTCTTTTAACTTAGAAGCAATGTATTCCTCGGTCATCTTCCCACCAGGCTGTCCGCTCCTTCGACCCATCAGCGCATCTGAGGCAAGGGTCTCGATGTAACTCAAGGCAGCTTTTTCGTCAAAATCGGTCTTCTCTGCCTGTTTCTTTCTGGCTAGCGCAGGAGAAATCAAAATAAAAACAACTAGCGAAAGGCAGACTATTTTTCTCACCGCAAACCTCCTTTGAAATTTTTAAGAATTATTATTATAGCCAATCGCAGAAAAAAGCAAAAAAGAAAAAAAGAGGGGAAATTTGGTTTAATGTCTGATATCTTATATAATTCTCTATATAACCTGAATTATTCATATAAAACCTGGAAATCAAGGGATACGTCACCGATTTCGGAAAATCGGTACATGTCCCTGATTTCTAAGCGGAAAATGAGACTTTTGCTGGGAACATCGGGCTGGAGTTACTCGGGCTGGAGAGGAATATTTTATCCACCTCAGCTTCCTCAACGCGAATGGCTTTCTTTCTACGCGGGAAATTTCAGTACAGTCGAGATCAACATGACTTTCTACCGCTTTCCGCGGACTGAAATTCTTAAGGGCTGGATGGAAAAAACTCCACCTGATTTCAGGTTTACGCTCAAGGCCAACAGACAGATTACTCATTTTAAAAAAATCAAGGGAGTAAAGAACGAAGTCCGCTATTTCTATATCCTGGCCGATTCCCTAAAAGAAAAACTGGGATGCATCCTTTTCCAGCTTCCACCTTCAATCACCTGCGACCTTAAGCTCCTTGAAGAATTTCTTTCCACACTTTCCCCTGAATACAAAAATGTGATCGAGTTCCGCCATCAGAGCTGGTACGAAAAACGAGTCTATGACCTGCTTGCCGCGCACAATGTAGCCTTCTGTACTGTCTCCTCAGCAAAGGTTCCTGACGATGTAGTCGAAACTTCGACCACAGCCTATTTAAGGTTTCATGGAATAACAGGCGGCTACAGGTACAAATACACAGAGGAAGAATTGAAAGAATGGGCTGAGAAGATCAAAAAGATAAAAGCCAAAGAATGCTACATCTATTTTAACAATGACTACAGAGCTTATGCTGTTGAAAACTGCAAAACTTTAAACAAATTCCTCTCCGCTCAGGCTTAGCTTTCAAGGTGAATCAACTCACCTGCTGCACGGCCGGCTTCTTCCTGTAAATATTCAGGTAGAAATTCATAAGGAATATGTAGAGGACGAGCAGAGCTGCGAAGAGTGTTACCGGTCTTAGAGGAGAGCTCAAAAAAATAAGGCCAAGAAGCAGAGGCAGGGAAATCAAGCCTACAATCTCCTTTCTTTTAACGATAAAAAAGAGAAGTATCACCATGCCAACGTAGCCCAAGAGCCAGGGCAAAGAGAGCCACTGATTTCTGAGCATTAAGTAGAGATAGTAGAAGAGGATGCCCATAGATGTTCCAATTCCCTTCCCTCCCCTGAATCCAAGATAAAAAGGAAAGACATGTCCCAAAACTGCAGTCAGTCCTGCCAGATGGACAAAAATTGAGCCTGCTCCCAGAAGTGAAGCAATATACATGGAAACAAGCCCCTTGAAAAGGTCGAAGATTACGGTTACAAGTGCCGGCCAGGCACCCAAGACATTATAAGCATTAAGACCGCCAGCGTTTCCATCACCGTGTTGACGTATATCAATCCCTTTCAGCAGCTTCCCCAGGAAATAAGCGGGGGAGAGGGAGCCCAGGGCATAGCCGATAATAAGTCCCAGAAAATTCATAGGATTTTCACCTCCTTACAATTTCCAGTTTTGAACCGATATGTTCTTTTTCATCATAAAGCTGTTTGAGCTTAAAAACGTGCTTTTTACCCTTGAAAACGAAAGGCTTTTCTTTCCCCAGAAAAAAGAGCCTTCCTTCTACTTCCCGGAGAAACTCGGGATGGAGGTAGAGAACTATCTTGTCACGGATTCTTATTCTTTCAATACTGAGATGGTGAACATAATCTTCGGCAGCTCGGTTAAAATATTTAATCCTCCCTTTTCTGTCAAAAACAAAAACTGCATCTTTCATACCCTGAGTAATATCTTCCAGTCCTTTATTGATGAGAAACAAATCCCTGGAACGCTTCCAGAGCTTTATTTCCCTGAAGGGCAGGATGATTCGGAGGCCGAACCAGTAGAGAGACCAGAGAACAAGTTTTGGCAAAAACCTCAGCTTGCCCACAAGAGATAAAAATTTATTCTTTAGCAGAAGGAAGTCACTCTGAGAAAGGGGAGTGGCTTTTACAAGCTGAGCTGAGCCGTACTTTCGGCATAATTCCAGCACCCTGACCTTCATCTCTTCATCATAAACATGAATGTGGAAAGTATGACCGACAGAAGACAAGGGACTCTCAATCGGATTTGGCAGCGATTCTAGTTCTGTCCTCAGGATTCCCTTCTCCTTTTCGCCCAATCCCTCAACCTTGATTTTCAGGCATAGACCGGGGTGTCTGGCTTCCTTTATTTTATAGCCCAGAGAAGATTTCTGTATTCTTATATTTCCTCTGAATTCCGTGATAAAATCTTCAATATCTTTCTCTTTTCCGAGCGCAGAGAGCCATCCCTCAAGCATATAGACAAAACCAAGGCCTCCTGCGTCGACAACACCTTTTCTCTTGAGAATAGGAACCTCCTGAATCTCAGGGTTGAGGAGTTCTTTAACTGCAGCCATGTACGCTTCCTTGAGAATCTCTGCTATGTCTCTCTCACTTTTTAAAACCTCTCTCGCTCTTCGGGCGGAAACTCTCATCGTGCTCAGCATGGTTCCTTCCTTTGGGTCTCTGAAAGAAAAATAGGCTGATTTTGTTCCCTCCTCCATGGCGCTGACAAAACTTTCGGCGTTTATTTTTTTTGCATTAACATTGACTAAGCGAGAGCTGAAACCAGAAAGATAAGCGGCCACGCCCGTACCGGAAAAACCGGTTCCGTTTTCACAGGCTCGGAAGACTATCTGTTTTATCGTTGCCTTCAAAGAAGAAAGGTCAAGGTTTGTAGCCACGTCATTGAAGGTAAACAGCAAATTTTTACCTGTATCAGCATCAATGACAGGAAAGATGTTCAACCTGTTTAAAGTGCTCTCATTTCTTTTAATCTTCTTCTCTACTCTCTCGAACATTTTAGCCAGCACCTGGTTATCCAGCTCTTCATAACCGAATCTCCTCACGGCTACTGCCAGTGTATAAGGACCTGCATGACTTCCTGCTACAGGTCCTGTTTGATAGGAGGAAATTTCCCTTAAGCACCGACCGAATCTGCTTCTTATCAGTTCCTCAACTCTTACCGCCTTTTTTTTCGTCTCCTCACCCGCATAATTAATCCTGACCGAGATTTCCTCTTTGTAGCCTGTTATTTTTTCCATCACAGAAACAATTCTCTCTACAACTTTTTTCCGGCTTACGGTGGCCAGCGGCTCTGGAATGCCATCCATCATGGTAATAATCGAGGCTAACCCGAAAAAGTCGGCAAGATAAGACCCTGCTTTTTTGAGCTTTTTTACCCTCCCTCCTTTTCTGAGATAGCGAAAGCTGTAGATGCCGGCAAGAAGCTGTACTTTTTTCCTGAGGCGAACAACATGCTCGGCAATCGTTTCCACATCCGTTCCTTGCTCAGCCATTTCAGCAGCTTCTTTAATGGCGAAATACTGGGCGCTGAATGCCTGGCGTGAGTCAACAATCTTGACTCTGTTGCCAACTTCAGAGCTTATCAGTTCAGATGCTCTTGCCATGGCTTCATAAGACTTGCTCAATTCCTGTGGTATAGTGAGGCACAGAACATCTTTTTTCCCTTTTGAGGCCTGTCTGATATAATGCTTGCATCTTTCAACAGAAACAGCTCCAGTGGTGGGAATATCATCTTTTTTCTTAACTTTTTCGATGTACTTGAAGAAAGAATCCTTGCTGTCAAAAATGCCTTCCTGGATATTTACCTCCTCCCCAGGAACAATTCTTATTAGTTTCCCGTGCCTGTTGATGACGTTGAAAGGGATAACGGTTACTTTGAATCTCTTTACAAAATCCTCTTCAAGGTCCGAACTGCCGTCAACAACAATCCTGGTAAGCCTCATTTTATTCCTTTGACATACTCCCTCTTCAAAATTAATGACTTTTGTCTTCCCTCTTGTTATAACAATAGTAAAAAAAAATCAACTCTGGCTTCCTTTAGTTTTTTCCAATCTGAACACATTCAACATGTGAAGGACTCTTGCCTTAGTGTTATAATGATGATTCACGTTCAAAGAGAAAACACGAACAAGCTCCATGAAACAATAAATACACTGGAGGAAGACAAGAGAGTAACGGCAAATAAAGCAAGCCGAGAATTTTAAGGCAGGAAAAATGGAAGCTATCAAAGTCGAGAATCTTACAAAAAAGTTTGACGGCCTTGTGGCTGTAGACAACATCTCTTTTGCGGTTTCTTCAGGTGAGCTTTTCGGCCTTCTTGGACCGAACGGTGCTGGAAAAACGACAACAATCAACATGCTTTCCACTCTGCTCAGGCCCACCTCAGGCTCGGGCGAGGTTGTCGGTTTTGATATTCTACACCATCAAGACGAGGTGAGGCGGAACATAGGCGTTGTTTTCCAGGAGCCAGCGCTGGACACAAAGCTTACTGGAAAAGAAAATCTGGAATTTCATGCCATGATGTACGGCCTGACCAAGAGAGAGAGAAAAGAGAGAATCAGGGAAGTACTGAACCTGGTTGAACTCTCTGATAAGGAGAAAGTACTGGTGGAGAATTACTCTGGGGGAATGAAAAGAAGACTCGAAATTGCTCGGGGACTGATCCACAGGCCAAAGGTACTCTTTCTCGATGAACCCACGCTGGGTCTGGATGCCCAGACAAGAAGGCATATCTGGGATTATATCAAGAAGCTCAACAGAGCACATGGAGTAACCATCATTCTCACCACCCACTACATGGAAGAGGCTGATTTTCTCTGCCACAGGGTGGCTATCATGGACCATGGGAAGTTTGTTGCTTCTGATTCTCCCCGCAAACTCAAGGATGTTCTCGGAGGGGATGTAGTTTCGATCGAAGTCGACGGAAACGCAGAGGGTTTTGTCTCCCATTTACAGCATCTGGACTGGATAAAGTCACTCAAAAGGCACAACAACCTGCTGAGCTTAACCATGGAGAAAGGAGAGAGAAGAATTCCACAGCTGATAAGCGAGGCGCGGTCTTACGAGGTTGGTGTCACATCTGTATATCTGAGGAAACCGAGCCTTGAAGATGTCTTTCTTCATTATACAGGCAGAACCATCAGGGAGAGTGAAGCGAGCTTGAGCGAGCGGATGAAAGCGAGCATGAGAGCTCATATGAGGAGACGGAGATGATAAACGGCACAGCCATGTATGTCTTGTGGTTGAGGGAAATGAAAAGGTTTCTTCGGGCCAAGTCCCGTATCTTCGGCGCCCTTGCCATGCCGCTTTTTTTTCTTGGTTTTCTCGGGCTTGGCTTCAGACGGATTGCTCTTCCCGGCATGGCTTCAGACGTTAATTATATAACTTTTCTCGTTCCCGGAATCCTTGGCATGAGTTTACTTTTTTCTTCGACCTTCGGCGGTCTTTCTGTTCTCTGGGACAGGGAATTCGGCTTTCTAAAGGAGATTATGGTTGCTCCGGTAAGCAGAATTTCGATTGTCCTCGGCCGTATTGCTGGAGGCGTTACCACAGCTTTAATCCAGAGTGTGCTCATCCTCACCATATCATTCATAATGGGATTCAAGCTCAGCTCTCCCTTCTCCCTCCTTCTGGCACTCATTTTCATGGTTATGATCTCTGTCACTTTCCTCGGACTGGGTCTTATTTTTGCTTCCCGAATGAAAGACATGCAGGGATTCAGCATAGTTATGAACTTCGTCATATTTCCTCTCTTTTTCCTCTCTGGAGCATTGTATCCCCTGGAAAATTTCCCTTTCTGGCTGAAATATCTGTCTTACATCGATCCCCTTACCTACGGAGTCGATGGTTTGAGAGCTGTTCTTATCGGAATTTCTTCTTTCCCTCTCGTGGCTGATATATTTCTCATGCTTCTTTTCTCACTGGCCATGATCACTCTTGGTGCTTATTCTTTCGACAAAAGCGAAAGCATATAGACTGTTAATAAGTGTTACGATTCTATAATTCGTATTACTGTTAATAATCTTCATCTCGTGGCACAGATTCAGAATAAGGAATCTTCTATTTCATACAATTGTCCTCTTAAGAGGTCAAGCAAATCATATTTAGCGTTAATCTTGAAATAAATGTCTTCCCTTTCTCTGTCGATTTTTTACTGTCATCAAAATTAAATATTTTGCAATTGGCACATAATTTGCTTATTTTAGAATTGAATTTATGAGGGGCAGGTTTGCTCATCAATACATAGAAAGAATGGATAGAGGCAATAAAATCCGAACATGAAGCAATAAAGAAACCTTTTCATGTGTTCCTGCGTTTATATAAGAGAGGAAGATGGTAAACACAAAGTCAAGACCCGGCAAGAAACTCAATTCCTGCCCAAGTCCCCCTTTTTATGGAGTTTTCCATAAATTCCGTTTATTCTAACCCATTCCCTTTTAAGGCTGCATTTTTCTAAAATGCAGCCTTTCTACTTTTCCCAGCTTCTTCCTTAATTCCTGGGCCCTCGGGAAACCGCTCTCTGATGGTTATCTGGCGGGAATAACAGACCACAACCTGCGGCTGACCCTTATATTCCTCGATAAACCCTGAAACTACCAGCTTTTTCCCCAGAAAATATCCGGGCTTCGGAAAGCGGGAAAGGCAGTCAAAGGGTATAAGAGCAGCAAATACTCTCCCGGGAGCTTGAAGGAATAAAAAACCCCTTTTTTTCTCAGTGTCTGAACACCTGAATTCAACACATGCTATCTTGCCTCTATAATCTCTTAGCTGGGAAAGGTTGATTCGAGGGAAATCTTCTCTGCCCCACAATCCCTTTCCTTCTCTTTTTGCGTATTGTTCGGAATTTCTGAATCTTTCCATATAATCCTGCCTGAAGGGAAAAACCAGTAAAGCTGAAGCAAGCCCTTCTCTTATCAATAAGTCATTAAAGAGCACTCCGTCTTTCCAGACGTAAGCAAGTAATCTTCCATAAGAGTCTTCAAGCTCACGGTCATAGCCAAGTTTAATCCTCTTCTTGTAAAGATGATAAAAACTGAAACGTCGGGCGATATGAGCCCAGAATGAAGCCTCATCTTCTTCATCCCCTCTCTCCATAGAATCGACGCCGATGAGCCTCACCTTCCTTTCAATCCCATTTTGAAAACGGACCTTCAAGGTATCACCATCATAGACGGCAGTCACAAGGCCTGAATCAAGTTTTCGGTTGAAAGATTGATTCAATCTCCCACCAGGAGGAGACAATCTTCTGGCAAAAAAACTGATAAAGGCAATTAAAACAAGAAGGCCGAAAATAGATTGAATTAAATATTTTTTAAATCTCTTCACTTCCCTCTAAAGGTTACACTTTTAGACCGTAATCAGCGATTTTTTTATCAAGGGTAGGCCTGCTTATCTTAAGTATCTGACTGGCTTTTGTCTTGCTACCTTTGACAACGTTGAGCACATGCTGAATGTACTGCTTTTCAACCTCTCGTAAAGGAACAAGGTCTTCACTGACAACCTTTTTTTCTCCATAATCAAGGGGCAAATTTTCTTCGAGAACGACATCTCCCTTGGCCAGGGTGACAGCACAGGTGAGAGCATTTTCTAGCTCTCTTACATTTCCTTTCCAGGGATGATTGACGAGTTTTTTCATCACTTCAGGTGGAACCTTCTTCACATTCTTGTGGAGCTCACGGTTAATCTTTTCCAGAAGATAAACGACTAAATCTGGAATGTCTTCCTTCTTTTCACGAAGAGAGGGCAGTTTAATCTCGACCACCTTCATCCTGTAATAGAGGTCCTCCCTGAAACTTCCCTTTTCTACAAGCTCCTTAAGATTCTTGTTGGTGGCAGCAATAATCCTTGCTTCTGTCCTCAGAACCTTCTCGCCACCGACCTTCATATAATCTCGTGCCTCGATTACTCTCAGTAGCTTGGACTGGAGGTTGGGAGAGATATCTCCAATCTCATCAAGAAAAAGTGTTCCCTTGCCTGCTATCTCGAATTTCCCTCTTGTTTCGCTGACTGCATCTGTAAAAGCACCTTTCACGTGTCCGAATAGCTCGCTTTCCAGAATGCTGTCCGGGATAGCAGAACAGTTGATGACAATAAAAGGCTCATCTTTCCAGCGGCTGTTGTAGTGAATTGCTTTGGCCACCAGCTCTTTTCCTGTTCCGCTCTCGCCCTGAATAAGGACATTAGTGCGGGTGTTTGCCACCGAACCTATCAACTTAAACACCTCTCTCATCTGTGGTGAACGTCCGATTATGTTATCAATCCTGTATTCCTTCTGCTGTTCTTCCTGAATATAGCTGAGCTTGTCTTCCATGCTCCTCACCTGGATAGCCTTGTCCACTGTCAGGTCAAGCTCCAGGTAATCAAGCGGTTTGACTAGGTATTCGAAAGCTCCCTTCTTTATGGCTTCAATTGTTGTTTTCATGTCATCAAAAGCAGTAATAAGAATGACGTAGGCTTTGGGATTCCTCTCTTTTATTTTCCCCAGAACCTCGAGGCCACTCACATCGGGGAGCCGAATATCAAGAATCACCAGATCAGGAAAATTTTCTTCATACTTCTGAAGACCTTCCTCTCCCTCCCCGGCCTGAAAAACATCAAGTCCTTTCTTGGTTAAATGTGAAGTGAGTGTTTTTCTTATCAAGGGATCGTCATCTATGACGAGAACTGAGCTCATTTCTTTCCTCCGATGGGTATTAAAACCTCAAATGATGCTCCCTTTCCGTTCCCGGGGACAGCCTCAATCGAACCTCTATGCTGCTCAACAATCTTTCGGGCAATCGAAAGCCCCAATCCAGTCCCAGTCGTTTTTGTGGTGTAGAAAGGCTCGAATATTGCATCCATATCCTTCTCCTGTATTCCCGGTCCACTGTCAGAAATGACTATTCTTACCTTTCTTTCACCCTCATCTTTTGCCAAGGAAAGAGAAACTATTATTTTACCCTCTATTTCCACAGCTTCATAGGCGTTACGGAGTATGTTTAAAAAAACCTGCCTCAATTTCTCTCCATCAACGACTACAGAAGGCAGGTTCTTTTGATATTTTTTTTCCAGAACTATTTTTTTTTGACTGAAGGAATCTCTGATCATCTTAATCGACTCATCAAGAATCTCTTCGATGGAAAATCTGTCCAGGTTGAGTTCAGTAGTCCTCGTGTAATCCAAGATGTCTTTGACAATAATTTCCATGCGGCTTATTCCTTCCTGCGCGATTTTTAAATGTTCCATATCCGTTCTGTCAACACTGTCGCTCTGGAGCACTTTCTGAATGTTCAGCTTGACAGAAGTTAATGGATTCCGGATTTCATGAGCCATTCCTGCCGAGACGCGTCCGATTGAAGCAAGCTTTTCAGCCTGGATGAGTCTTTTATGCGCTTCCTCCATCTTTTCCCTTGCTTCCAGCAGCTTGGCACTCATGTCGTTAAAATTCCGGGCCAGGTCTCCAATCTCATCATGGGAATAAATGTCTATTTTCTGAGAAAAATCTCCGTGGGCAATGTTAACTGTCCCACCTACCAGCTTCTTGATGGGATTGGTAATTCTTCGAGCGAGCAAAGCTGCTCCACCCATACCCAGAAAGAGACCTCCGAGTCCGATGAGAAAAAGCATGCGCCGTGTTTTTTGCTCTTGAAGGTGCATATCCTCAAGAGAAAGGCCAATCTTAATCGAACCCCAGCGCTTGAGAGAATCCCTGGTGAATATCGGAACTTCTATTTCAAGCACCCTGTAGAGTCGATCTGTTTTTTTATCCTCAATCCTCTTTGATTCATAAAAATATGTATCTCTGGTCACATTCTCGGGCAGCCTGCTGTGACGGAATATGTCCTCATGTTCTTCAGCAAAATCGTTGCCCACAAAAGGCTGGTTATAACGTGAATAAAAGACAACATAGAGAAGCTTTTCATTTGTCTGATTTTCCAGGTTCTCCTTCACTCCTTCTTCATCCCAGTAGAGAAAAGGTTCAAGATTCAAATAAGCAATATTCTGGGCTATCAATATTCCCCTATTTTTTGCTTCTTCAAAAATAGCCTTTACCTCTCTTTCCTCAATAACGAGGATTATTGTTGCCAGCAGAACGAGCAAGAGGAGGAAAATATAGACTATGAACCTTGTCTGGAGGGACATCCGAAAATGAATTTTTTTCATTTATTTATCCAGCCATATCTGGGTGGCATCTAAATAATAAAAGCCCCGGAGTGGAATTTCAACTCTGTGCACATAAGGCTGGACAACAATCCTCTGCTGGTTGGTATAAAGGGGAATGGCAGGTACATCCGAGACAAGTATGTTTTCTATCTGGTGGAAGAGCTTTATCCTCTTTGACCAGCTTTTTATAGAATCAGACTCCTCCAGAAGTCGGTCAATTTCTGGGTTTGAATAGTTACAGAGATTGAAAGTGGAGGAGGAAGAAAAAAGGGGTCTTATTACGTTCTCCGCATCAGGAAAGCTCGTTGTTCTCTTTATCATCACCAAGTAGGGCTCTCTTGATTCCTTTACCTCGTTCTGAGAATTATAATAACGCACTCTGAGTGTGATTCCCAGCCTTGAAAGCTCTTCCCTGAGCTCTCTGAATATTCTTAATTTTATTTCATTCCTGGGTTTTCCAAGGTAGAGGAAAAGAGGAGGAAATTTTTTCCCAGAAAAAAAACCTTCATTCTCGAGAATTTGCTTTGCCTTCTCAGGATCGTATCCATACCTATCCTCTGAGGGATAAAATCCAGGAAGTTTGGGGGGAATATAATTATTGCTGGGTTCATAAAGGTATTGATAGCTGTAAGCAGCCCGGGCAAGCCCACTCTTGTCAATTCCATAGGAAAGTGCCTGCCTGACTCTCCTTCTATCAAGGGGAGAGATGTTGCAGCTCATGCCCAGGAATGTCTGGTTAAGAGAACCATCCTGGAAAATCTGGAACTCACCGCTTAAAACCTTATTTGAAAGAACAGGAATTATGTCGATCTCCCTTTGAAGAAAATGGTCAAGGGTGTAATAAGGACTGAATTCCAGGGCGCTCACATAGGGTTTTCTTCCATAATAATCTTCAAATTTCTCCAGCCTCACCCCAACTACTTCCAGTTGAGGGCTCCGCAGCCAGTATCCAAACTTAAAGGGTCCCGTGCCTGAAGGCCTGGAAAAAAAGCGCTTTCCTCTCTGCTGAACAAGTTCTCTGGGGAGAACTTTCGAGAAAGGCATGCTCAAAAGATAAAGCGCTGCTACGTAGGGCTTCTTCCATTTAATCTCAAACGTATGGCTGTCTATTACCCGGAAACCCTGTATTCCCTCTGCTTTTCCCTGCCGAAAATCCTCAGCTCCGACCACTCTCTGGGTGAAAAACTGGTAATAGGGAGAATTGGAAGATTTGCTGACAATCCTCTCCAGCGAAAACTTAACATCTTCAGCTGTAACTTCCGGTCCATGATGGAATTTGGCTCCCTTTCTCAGATAAAAGGTGTATTCTTTTCCGTCTCCGGAAATGACCCAGTAATCAGCCAGGGCAGGGGTAGGGCTGAGGTTTTTATCCAGCTTAACCAGCCCTTCATAGAGATGCTCGAGGATAAAGATATAAGAACCAGGACTTGCCGGGTCAAGGTCCTGCCTGAAAACATCTGTGAATGATTTTACTCTGAGTGTGCCGCCATACCGCGGTTTTCCCTTCTCAGGCTTCTGAGAAAAGGGGAAAGAAAAAAGCCAGAGAATTAGAAGGAGACAAAAAACAGAAGAGAAAAAGAGGAAAGTTTTTTTTAACATGCTTGTTGCTTAGATTATAAATAATAATAAAGAGCGAAACAATCATTTAGAGCAACTTTCATGCCAGGAAAGAATCTTTCTATCTTTTTTTATTTCAGCAGATTATAAAATAATCTAAGATTTCTTTGTAAAATTTATTTACAGATTTGAAGGCAAATCCTTACCTGCTCTCCTCCTTAAGTTCTCTCGACACCTCTATCACCTCTCTGAAAACACGCATCAGATTTCCACCCCATATTTTCTTGATATCTCTCTTAGAATATCCTCTTCTCACAAGCTCTCGAGTGATGTTAGGCATTTGGCTCACATCATTGCAGCCATCTATTCCTCCTCCTCCATCGAAATCAGTACCTATACCAACATGGTCAATTCCGATGAGTTTAACCACATAATCAATATGGTTAAAAGCGTCTTTTACTGTTGCCCTCTCGACAGGGTATTTCTCGAGAACTGCTTCATACTCCTCTCGCATCTTCTCTCTCTGAGCCTCATCTCTGATCTGTCTGTAATTTCCGTATTTTTCCCGAAGCTCTGTGAGTGCCTTTTCCCTTTCAGGATTTGGCTTTGGCTTTTTAAGAAAACTGGAGAGGATGCATATCTGAATTACGCCGCCGTTCCTGGCCAAGGCCTTGAGCATTTCATCTGAAAGATTTCGCTCGCTCTCACACAGAGCACGTACACTCGAATGAGAGGCAATTACCGGTGCCTTTGTCACTTCCAGCACATCAAAAAATGATTTATCTGAGATATGAGAGACATCAATCATCATTCCCAGGCGGTTGCATTCTGCCACCACTTTGCGGCCAAAATCACTCAGGCCGTTATCTTCAGGATTCTCCCTGTCGGTCGATGAATCGCAGATGTCATTATCCGCTGTGTGGCAGAGAGTAAGGTAGCGGACTCCTCTTGAATAGTATTCTTCCAGGAGAGAGAGGTCTTTCCCTATTTGATAACCATTCTCCATGCCGATGAATATGGCCCGCTTTCCCTTTTTTTCTATCCTGTAGGCATCATCAGGACTGAGTGCTTTTTCTGCCAAATCAGAGTACTTATCCAGCATGGAATCTATTGCATCCAGCACACGAAAAGCATGTTCTTCTGCCCGGGCATATCCCTCAGGTGTCCTTTCTCCCTGGCCTAAAAAAACCGCAAAAAAGGATGCATCAAGTCCTCCCTCCTTCATTCTCGGCAGGTCGACTTTTCCGCTCCTCCTCGCTCCAGGATCATGACGGATTCCTATGTCCCAATCAGGATTGAGCAGCCTGAGAGGAGTATCACAGTGGGTATCCACAGTAAGCACGCTGCGGTGAATTTTTTCGGCTCTGGCTCTTATTTTCTCCGCTTCTGGTTCTCTACTGCATGCCAAGAGCCCGAAAATAAGAAATAATAAAGCTGTTGTTTTCAGGAATATTTCTTCTCTCTTCATACTCTAACCTCCAAAAAATTATTCTTCGGGGACTCTTTTTTCACTGCCCTCAGCTCTTTTCCAGGCTTCAATGAACTGGACGGCTGCATCTACCATGGCCTTGACTTCTTTCTCTCCTCTCTCAGCGGTGGCTTTTTTGGGGTCGGAAAAAGACCAGATACCGTTACTCGAAAGTTCAGCGCTTGAACCTCCTTTTTTTGTTTCTTCCTCAACACCCAGAAGTGAACTGAAGACACTGGCCAGGGCAGGGTTTTCCTTCGAAAGCTCAAGCAGCTTTTTCTGACGGGGAGTAAAACGTATGACCGGCTTTTCTGCTCTTTCCATCCTCACAAGCTCTGGTTTGAGGTAGAGCATGATTGATGTTTCGCTTACTCCGGCGTGCCAATCAAAAAATTCTCCTTCTTCCTCTTTTTGAGCAGGACTGCCGATGCCTATAGACACCGCCACTGCCCGGGTGGTTTTGTTCACCCGATGGATTACATTCTGCTCGATGATTCTGTTTCCGCCGTGATAATTGAAAAAAAGGAAACGGCGAAAGCCGTATTTCATCAGCATGTGCGCTGTTTCGAAAAGAACCTCTTCCATGGTTTCAGGCTTAAGGCTCAGAGTACCCGGAAAACCTGAGTGGTATTCGCTGTAACCGGCAAAAAGAACCGGAGCCACCACTACTCCTGTTCTCGCTGATATCATTTTTGACATGGCCAGAGCTTCGTAGAAATCGGTCCCGAGAGGAAGATGGGGACCGTGTTGCTCGGTACTTCCGAGAGGAATGATGACCATATCATTCTTCTTCAGATATTCTCTGACATCTGTCCAGGCCATGTCCTGGAGAAGAAGCGCTTTGCCCTCAGGGCTTGAAATAGCTGGCTTACTCGTGAGCAAAAAGAATGCTCCTAAAAAGAAAATCATCATTTTTTTCACTCTCATCCTCCTCCTTTTTTATTTCTCCACTTAACTCCCTCCTATCTCTTTTCCAGAATGTAGAAATTTCTCCTTCTTCCCTCAAATTCACTCGATGTGAAATCAACAACCCTGTAATTCTGGCTCAAAAGCTTCTGAAACGCTTCCCTGGTCTCCATTCTCCACTTTAAGGGAATTTCTCTCACCTCTCTCTCTTTAACTTCTGTCTCCTGAAGCATGAGATAAAAATCAAAAGGAATCTCTACAGTGACTATTTCAGGAAGAACATCGAGATTTATTTTTTTTAACACTTCCAGCTCTATTATGCCGCTCTTTCCCCTTAATTCTCTAAACTCCACTTCTGTCAAAATTTTTCCTTCTTCGAGATAGGAACCAAGCTTCCTTTCCTGGCTGCGGATATCTTTTCTCAAATCCCAGGACATGATAAACCTGTCGCTAGGAACATCTTCTCTGTTTAGCAGGCCGCCGAAATCGCCGTAAATATCCTTCCTGTAGGCCACAACTTCCATCCCGAAGTGATGGATATTCCGGTAGGCATTCACACCTGTTAGCGGGTCAAAGGTGCAGGTTACCGTGTTTATCCCCAACAGCTCTATTACTTTTTCTCTCTGGAATTCTTTAATCAGGAGGCCCAGGCCGTAAGTTCTGAATCTTTCTTTGACCCCAGTGTACTGAGAATAGAACAGAAGATTATCTTTTGACCTGAAACCTATTTTTTTATCTTTAACTCCGACAAAACCATAAGAGAAACCAACAAGGTGCTCCCTGTCCAGGTGTTTGAATCCACCACACTCGGACTCTCTGTAAACAGCGATAAAAAGGCTGCTGCCGTCGTAGAAGAAATTCTCGCACATCATATTTCTCGTGCCTGGAAGATTATCCTGCCGAAAATCCCAGATTTCATTCCTCAACTCCTCGTACTTGAGGTAATCCCTGTGGTCGCCAGAAGTCTCTACTTTAAAGAGAAATCTTTTCCCCTTTCTCTGGATAACTTTGCTCAGTGAATTCATACCTGCACTTCTCTTTGCTTCCTTTTTTAAAAAACAAAAAAATTGTATCCAAACCAGCGCCTCTTTGCAACGTGGTACATAAAATCCATGAAAGCCGTATTTTTTTGTGGTATATTGTAGCCTTCAAGTGGAAACCATTCTTTTCAACCGGAGGAAAAAATGAGAATTATCAGAAATTCTGCCCTTTTACTCCTGGCCAGTATGTTTTTTCTCCTCCCTTCCTTTCTCCAGGGTTCACTGATCAAAGTAAGAACTGTCTCTGGAGCAGAAGACATTCCGGAAAAATTCTGCACTATCTGGAAAGAGGGCGATTTTCTCATTTCCGATGGTAAATATCTAGCTCTCGTAGGCGGAACTGAAAGACCGCTCGTCACCTTTAACCGCACCTCTGCCAAAGGATGCATCTTAAGCCTTGTTCCTTCTGGAAAAGGTGCACTGAATAACATGGGCATTGGAGCTCCGATTTTAAGGCTGAAAGATAAAACATATTACCTCTCCTACTCATCAGTCGTCCATCTCAAAAGCAAGGGAACTGAAAACCTGGTTCATTTCCTTGCTACTGCTCCTTTCGAAGCAGAAAAAGGGATAAAAGCGACTGTTAAAACTCTATACACCTACTTCCCGCTAAAAGGAAAAATTGAAATTACCTCATCCATAAAAAATAGAAGTAAAAAAGAACTCAAAGAGATAAACTTTTCCCTCTACACCACTGGGCTTCATCGATATTACTTCAGTCCCTTTAACCCCGAAAAACAAACCCAGCTCAACTTCCATGTCTACCAGAAAAAAGGTCACTGCTTTGCCCTGGTCAACCTCAACGAGTATAGAGATGATTCAGTACCAGGGAAACTGGGTCCTGGAGAGACATTCACCCTCAGGTATGTACTTGTGGCTGATACAAGCGATGAGAATGTGCTGCGGGAAGTCTACAGAATCTTAAAGGTGAAAACTTTCCCTGCATTAATCAACATTGAAGACTTTAACGGAAATTTAATGGAAATTATGATCAAAAACATCCAATCTGGTTCGACATTTTACCGCTCCTTCCTGGAGAAAAAAAAGTCCCTTAAAATCCCTCTTCCACCTGGAGTTTATTCTGTTAGAGCAAACCTTTTCCCGGCAGTGGTGGAATCTTTTTTCTCGGTAAACATGGAGAGTGAAAACTCCTGCACTATCAGCCCTCCCCCTCTGGAAAAAGTGAGAGTGAAAATTATTGACAGGAAAGGCAGGCATGTACCGGGCAAGGTGACCTTTATCGGTCTTCAGCCCACAGAATCTCCCTACTTTAAACCCGAAAATCCAGTGATGAGCGGAAGAAGGTGGGAAACGTTTAAAAATTCAGTCTTTCCCCCTTCAGAAGGAATGGAAGTAGAGCTCCCGGCTGGAAAATATCTCATTTATGCCTCAAGAGGACCTGAATACACAATTGACCACCAAATAACTGAAGTCCTGAGAGGCGAACCTCAGGAAATCAACTTCTCCATCGAAAGGGTAATTCAGCTAAAACACCTTATCTCCATGGATCCTCACATGCATACCACAAACTCTGACGGGAGGATGGGAATTGAAGAAAGGATAAAATCAGTCGTGGCTGAAGGAGTGGATGTGGCTGTGGCCACTGACCACAACTACATCACCGACTACAATCCTTTTCTTAGAGAGCTCGGTTTTGAAAAATACCTGGCAGTATTCTGTGGGAATGAAGTAAGCGCTAGAGGAGTTATCCACTACAATTCCTATCCATTAAAATTCAGGCCAGAGGAAGAGAATAACGGTGCCATATCTCTTCTTGAGGATGAAGCCTCAACTCTGTTTAAAGCCAGCCGCGAAAAAGAACCTGAGGCAATTATCCAGGTCAACCATCCCCGTTCAGGCTCGATTGGGTATTTCAACAACTATTCACTCGACCCTGAATCAGCAGCCTATGCTCTTTCTACTTTCGATACCTCATTCGATGTGCTTGAAGTCATGAACGGTCCTTATTTCTATTACCGCTCCAACAAGAATGTTGTCGAAGACTGGCTTCACCTTCTAAACCGTGGCTATTTTTTCCCTCTCGTTGGCTCATCCGACTCCCACACTATAGACAGAGGAGAGCCGGGTTACTCGAGGACTTATATCTACTACAAAGGGAAAAAAGGAGAAGAACTTGAAAGAAAAAAACTGGTCGAGGCAATAAAGAAAGGACATTCCTTCACCACCAACGGACCGATAATCTTAGTCAAAGCCAACGGCAGATACATGCCCGGAGAAACCTTTACTTCTCCAAGCGGAAAAATTGTGCTTGAGTGTAAAGTTCTAGCTGCCCCCTGGATTCGGGTTGATGAAATCAGATTGATAATCAACGGAAAAAGAGAGAGAACAATTCCGCTTGAAGCAGAAAAGAATCAGAAACAGCATCCATTCAGAGTAAAGAAAAAAATAAGCCTCAAGCTGGAAAAAGATTCTTACTTGGCTGCCGAAGTTCTGGGCAGGAAATCACTTTATCCTGTGCTCCAGAGGTCATCCTTGAGCGGCGAAATGGAAGATGCAGCCCTTCCTTATGCCCTTACCAACCCCATATTTGTCGATGTGGATGGAAACAAAAAATTCGACCCGCCTCTGGCTTCTAAGATAAAATTAATTGAAAAACCTGTTAACCATTGACGCCTATCCGATATCTTTTCTGGATAAAATGGGATCACAGTATGTGGATGAGGGTAAAGATGAGAATCATGAGTTAAATCGTTTCAAGAGCCAAGAGCGATGAAGAATTCGAAAGCTTTAAAAGAAAGCAACCCGAGCTTTATAGCTGAAGCTCCTTCAACAATCAGAACAGTAATTTTCATCCTCGAAATTGCCTTTGTTGGCGGACTATTGACAGTATGGTTTACCTTTTCCTCTATCCGCGAGAGCAAGAATTTGTGGATTCTTTTTTTCTACAACTTCCCTTCTCAATTCTCGTTTGCCACAGTCCCTCACGAGCCCGTCTTCCTCTATTTTGCCAAATATTATGCTCCCTTGATTGTAACTTCGATCTCAGTGGCAGGAACAGTACTGGCTGAGGTGCTCAACTACACTGTCTGCAAATACATCGGTGATCTTGGACCAGTTCAGAAAGTGAGCCGCGGTAAATTTGTCCGCCGTCTTATTGACCTCTTTAAAAAAGCTCCTTTTACAGCTCTCATCATCGCCGCCTTTACTCCCATCCCTTTTTATCCCTTCAGGTTCCTGGTGGTACTCGCGCGCTATCCACTCCTAAAATACCTTCTTGCCATTTTTCTGGCGCGCACACCTCGCTTCCTGCTTTATGCCTTCCTCGGCTACATGGTTAAAATTCCTGATGTAATACTCATCATTCTCTTTGCCCTCGGCGTTTTCATCGCCTTCTTCTTCATGAGAGGGGTAATAAAAAAATCAAAGAAAGAATAATGTCGCCCAAAGCCTTGGTAACAGGTGCAACCGGTTTCATCGGAAGCTACCTCACTGAAGCCCTTATCAGAAGAGGCTGGAAGACTACCTGTCTTGTGAGAGAGACAAGCCGCACTGATTTCCTTCAAAAACTTCCTGTCTCTTTCCTCTTCGGAGATGCAGACGATTTGGAAAGCCTGGAAAAAGCCGTGAAAGGAATGGACTACGTTTTTCATTCTGCGGGACAGATCAGACCTGTGAGCAGGGAAATCTACGACAAAGCCAATCACAGGTTCACCAGGAATTTAATCCTTGCCTGTGTACGTGCTAACCCCCATATTAAGCGCTTCGTTTACATTTCTTCAATCTCAGCAGCAGGGCCATCTCTACTAAACAGCTTCGCTGATGAATCTCCTTCTTGCCACCCGAGCAGCGAATACGGGAGGAGCAAACTGAGGGGAGAACTTGCTGTGCGCGAGCACTGGAGCTCGGTACCCGCTACCATTATCCGCCCCCCAAATGTTTTCGGCAGGAAACATGCTGAAACAGAAATCATCATAAAAATCATAAAGAGAAGAATGGTTCCCCTCCTTCGTGAGCGGGGGAAGATGATAAGCCTTATCTATATCAAAGACCTAGTAGAAGGAATCATCAAGGCTTCTCTCTCCCCCCGAACCGAATCACAAGTTTACTACCTGACCGACGGAGGCGCCTATTCCTGGAGGGAAGTCATCCTTACCCTGAAAAAATATATTCTCGGTAACTCTTTATTTTTCTTCCCCATTCCAGAATCAATCATCTATTTTTCAGCCTGGCTGGCGGACTTTTTCAGGAAAGTAGGTGTGGTTAACATTTTTTTCGGCCGGAAAATGTGGAATGAAATGGTAAGAACTGCCTGGCTCTTCTCGCCCCAGAAAGCAAAAAGAGATTTTGGCTTCCAGGCTGAATTTGACCTTGACAAAGGAGTACAGGACCTTCTGAAATTCTATGATTAAAAACATTCCGATCTGAGGTGATAAATAAAAATCTAATTGCTAGGTTCAATCTTTTCTGGCAAAATAGACCCGTACCTCTCCCAGAGTAACAACAAGTAATGAAAAAAAACTCAGGCTTTTCCCAGTCCATATGGAAAGAGAAACCAGTTCTTACGCCTGAGACTTCATTCATCATCAATCCTGAGGCCGGACAGGAAAAATGGCACAGGAAAAAGAGACTCAAGGAACACCTAAAAGAACTTTATCCAGGTCAGATATATGACGAGAAGGAATCCAAGGAAAAAACGGTTGAGCTGGCAAAAAGGCTCAGTCAGAACAGGAAAGCTGTGATAGCAGTTGGAGGAGATGGCACGATTGCAGATATACTCCAGGGTATTATCGAGGCCAAGAGAGAAAAAGAGGTTATCTTCGGCATTCTCCCTTTTGGCAGCGGCAATGCCTTTAGGAAGGCTCTCAATATCCCGCTCAATGTGAGAAAGGCGCTCAAAACACTGCTCCAAGGGAAGACAAAAAGAATAGATTTAATCGAAATCGAGGGAAAAATAGCTGGATTTGCCAGTGTCGGGGTCATAGCCGAACTCACCCATTATCAAAAGCAGAGCCGCATGCCTGGTTTTTTCGGACATTTCTTCCAGGCAAGAAAAGTCTTCTCTCTTTCCAAAAAAATTCAAGACATCGAGCTTTTCGATTGTATGGATGATGGGGGAAACCACTTTGAGCTGAAAAAAATGAAATTAAACCTCCTCGATTGTGTAATCGCCAAAACCAATTACTTTGGCTACGGGTGGCGGATAGCCCCAAAGGCAAAAATCGACGACGGTTACCTGGATATTACCTTCTTCGAAATAAGTGCTTTTGAATACCTCGTTTACCTGCCTCTCATTTTTTTCGGCCTCTACCAAAAAACCCAGAAGCATTTCAAGGCGAAGAAAATTGTCATTAAGGGCAAAGGGCTTCACATTCAATACAATGGAGAGTACCTGGGAGCAAGGGACAGGGTTGAAGCCAGAGTTAAGAGGGCTGCAATCCGCGTCATCTGCCCCTCCTACTAGAAAAAAATGACTATTCTGGGAAAGACTTGGAGGCAGGCATGATGATGGCTCCGGTTGAAAAATCACCGAAAACATCTGCTTTATGTTCGAGATAAAGAAGACCGGTTAAAGCTCCTGTAGCAGCATCAAGCTCATGGGCTGTAATTTCCTTTTTCAGACCTTTTATGCCCAGATGCCTGAGGCCGAGCCTTAACCCTTTAAGACTCTGCCTGGACCGGGGAATTCTGAATACATCCTGAGCGCCTCCAGGGTAGACCTCAACACAAGGAAATCCTCTTCTTTCGATTTCCCCCCTGAGGTTTATTCCTCTTTCTGTCAATTTCCTCATGGGGCCTAATGTTATGGGGAAAAAGCGTATCTTCCTCCGCTGCAGCTCAAGATCGCAGGGACGAAAATGACTCCCATTCCTTTCAGCTATCGGCTTCCTTCCAGGAGGCAGTGTGAGGGGTGCGTCTACTGCCACCAGGGCGGGCTTCTCCCTCTCGATACATTCCAGAATCTCTTCATCCTTGTAGAGAAGAAAGGTATGGGCCTTTAACCCCTTAAGGATACACATCCCTGTTGGTCTGTGCTCGACACCTGCCAGATCCACTCCCAGAACACATAAACTCATCGCCTGCTTCGCCTTTTAGCCTGAACTATCAGTTCGAAAATGCCTATTGTCATTGCGAGCGTAGCGAAGCAATCTCATCATATCCTCATTGCACGAGATTGCTTCGTCGCTATACTCCTCGCAATGACCAGGACGTGCCAGTGTAAGGGATTGCCACGCTTTGCTCGCAACAGAGGATTGCTTCGCCCTTTCAGGGCTCGC
>JBHIDX010000018.1:0-37674 GCA_046760305.1 Candidatus Aminicenantales bacterium | reverse complement strand
TTGCAGGCAACACATTTTTTCAATTCCCCCTAGAGAGGCGCTCTTCTGAAACGAATTTTATACCGCTTTATTTTCTCATTAAGTGTGGTGTACTTCATGCCCAGTATTTCAGCGGCTCTCTTTTGGTTCCCGTCTACTCTCGATAAAACATGAACAATAATACACTTTTCCACATTCTCGATGAATTCTTTCAAGTGAAGTGGAAACCCTGGACTGAATGTTTCTACAAAAAGCCTTAAAACAACCAAGCGAGCCCTATCTTCATCGAGGAAGAACTCTCCCTTCATTAAATAGCCGGACAATAAATCATGATATTTATCGATAGAGAATTTTTTATCAAAACCTCCCGGGGAGAAGAAAGGTGATATGAGTTTATAAAAATCTTGTGGTAATTTTTCTTCATGGTTGACTATTTTCTCTCGTTTCACCCTCAATTTCCTCTCTGCTAATACAAACGCAATAAAAGTCTTTACATTGTCATTGCGAGCCCTGAAAAGGCGTGGCAATCCGTCGTTGCGAGCGAAGCGTGGCAATCTTATTCAATTAAAGTAACAGATCGCCACATCGCTCCGCTCCTCGCGATGACATATTAATTATCGCGTTTATATTAGTCCTGAAAAAATTTTATTTTCTTCTTCACTTCCTCAGCCAGAAGGGGAAGCCCATCCTGTATTTTCAACCTTTCGATTTCCCCGAATTTTAGCTCTTCACAGTATCTTATGAATGAATACCAGAGAGGATGTACTCTGATGAGCTTCCCTTTTCTTAACTCAATTTTCGCTCTCTTCATTCTAACTCCCACAGCATGGCAGCTTATAATAGAGGCTGATTGCTCTCTTTTTCTTTCAGAAGATAATCAACAGATCTATTAAGCGCTTCCAGATCCAGTGGTTTGACAAAAAAGTGACTTATGGAGAGACGGCTTAATCTCTCAGGTTCTATTAAATCAGGGTAAGCTGAAATCAAGATAACTTCACCTCTGTATCCCTTTTCTCTGAATCTGGTAATCATTTCTAAACCGTCAATCTCAGGCAGCCGCAAATCCACAATGAGGAGATCTACCTTAACATTTAAAAATCGTTTCAAGGCCTCTTTTGAATTTGCTGCCAGATAAACCCTGTAATTCCTGTGGAACAAAAGGAAAAAAGTCTTCCTGATTGACTCGTCGTCATCGACAACAACTATTTTTTTCTGTTGTATTCTGTTTTCTTCTTTCATTTCTCCATTCCAGAGAGGAATTAAAATTTGCATATTTCGTGCCAGCCTAAAAAACAGAGGAGATGGGATTAAATCCAGGGAAAAGATGACGTTATTAAGAACTAATCAGGCATGGATTTTTACACCATGTAAAAAACATTTACACCATTTATTATTTTCCATCATCAGATATCATCTCTTTTTACTATTGGCCATGTATGAAAAGAATGAAAATTTATGCTGAAAAAACAGCATCTTAATAGAACACAGAAAAAAATCCTCTCTGATCAAGGGAAATATTTGGGTCTTTACATCTTTATCTTTTCCACAGGCAGCAAGTAGGGAATGTTGTGCTCATGGAGGAGTTTATTCAGCTCCGGAATATCTTTTTCTATTATGGCGTTTATCTTCTCGATTAGCTCTACAAGCTGCTGTTTGTATTCCTTCATGCGCTGAAGACTGCGTTCAGATGGAGCACCTGTAAACCCACCTATCCGGCGAGAGAGCATAAAAATCTTTCCTCTCACTGACTTCTGCATGCCTCTCCACCCCTGCTTCGGGTCACCAAAAAGCTTGAGGCGTATGTCTTCAATGTTTTCCAGGCCTGCTTCCACAGGTTCAAGAACTTCTTTAGGAAGGTCAGGAACCTTCTTGAGCCTTTTTCTCAATTCGTCTATTCTGGATGAAAGCTGTTTGGAAGTCCTGTCCGCTGAGGAGATAAGCGGATAGAGTTTGTAGAGAAAAAGAAGGGCGTCGTGCTGGGCTTTTCTTTCTTCAAAAGAGACCTCGATGCGAGGGTCTCCGGTGACCTTGACTGTTTTTGTCGTTTTCAGCTCTCCGACCTTCATCGTCACTTTATATATACCTGGAAGCACAAACGGCCCTGGAGCTCTGAAGCGTCTTCTCTCGCCTTCAGGCTGGGGAGGAGCACTGTATCTCAGGTTCCACGATGTGCGGTTAAGCCCGGCCTCCCTGGGCCCTCTGAGTTCTGCAATCTGATTCCCCTCATTATCCTCGATCACAAACTCAACCCTCTTCTTCTGCTTCTCCTTTAAATAGTAGTTGATGATAGCTCCCCGGGGTGGATTGGGAGCCACAAAAACCTTATGGCCCAGGCTTCCTTTGTGGTAGTAGGGGTTGAACATCACAGCTTCCCTGATGTCAAAAAGATAGGCTTCGGATTCTAGCCTTTGTGGTGTAAGCTGTTCGAGCGGAGTCATGTCGTCCAGAATCCAGATGCTTCGGCCGTGAGTTCCGAAAATGAGGTCATTATCCCGGGGATGAATGGCAATATCATCCACCGGAACTAGAGGGAAATTTCCTTTAAATCTCACCCATTTCTTTCCTCTGTCGATAGAAATATAAGCGCCTCTTTCTGTTCCAACGAAAAGCAGGTTTGGATTTCTGGGGTGCTCCCGGATAACATTCACCGTGCCTCCTTCAGGAAGATTGCTTGAGATTGACCTCCAGCTCTCTCCGAAATCGGTCGTCATGAAGACATAGGGCTTGAAGTCATCGTTACGGTGGCCGTCAAGGGTGGCGTAGGCTGTGCCCTCCTCGTGAGCTGAAGCAACCACCCTGGTGACATAAGTGTAAGGAGGCACTCCTTTCAACATCTCATAAACGTTCTTCCAGGTTTTACCTCCATCCCTGGAAACCTGGAGGTTTCCGTCATCTGTTCCAACATAGATGAGCCCCTTTCTCAGCGGAGACTCGCAGATAGTAGTAATATCACCGTAGTAAGCAATCCCGTCATGCCGGGAAAGTGTGTTTTCATCCACGAGAACTCCCATGACAGGGATTTTATCTCTGTCCCTGTGGGAAGTAAGGTCTTTGGTTGCCTCCCAGGTTTCTCCTCTGTCATGAGAGATAAAGAGTCTGTTCCCTCCATAATAAATGGTTTTCGGGTCATGAGGTGAGATATGAATCGGACAGTTCCAGTTCCACCTGTATTCTTCCTCCTCATTCTCAGGCATGGGACGGATGGATTTGCTCTCTCCACTCCGTAAGTCAAACCTGAAGAGATTTCCATTCTGAGATTCAGCGTAGATTATGGTGTAGTCTGTGGGGTCAACCTGGGTGTAGAAGCCATCACCGCCTCCAATCCTGAACCAGTCTTCGTTGGTGATGCCGATGGAGTACCAGGTAGCGCTCGGTCCTCCCCAGGAACCGTTGTCCTGGAGTCCGCCATATATATAGTAAGGTTTCCGCATATCATAGCCGATTTCGTAGAACTGCCCTATGGGGAGAGAATTTATGAAATCCCAGGATTTTCCTCTGTCATAGGAAAAATAGATGCCGCCATCAGAGCCGACAACAATATGGTCAGAATTTCTGGGGTTAATCCACATGGCATGATGGTCGCCATGAATCCTGGTCACATAATTTGTCCGGAATTTCTTGCCTCCGTCCTCAGAGACATACATCTGGGCTCCGAGAACCCATATTCTCTGGTCATTGTTGGGGTCTATCCTTATCTGGCTGTAGTACATCGGTCTAGGGTTGGTAGAGGACATCTTCTTCCATGTCAACCCTTTGTCTTCTGAACGGAAAACACCACCGCTTTTGTGCTCAAGAGTGATGTAGACAATGTTCGGATTACTGCGGTAAATATCTATTCCAATCCGGCCTGTATCTCCCTTGGGCAATCCATCGGTCAGTTTTGTCCATGTCTCCCCTCCATCCGTTGTTTTGTAGACACCGCTCTCCGGGCCTCCGCCGTTAAAACCCCATCCACGTCGGCGGCGTTGGTAGGCTGCAGCGTAGAGGGTGTTGGGACTCTGGGGGTCCATGGCTACATCCACACAGCCTGTGTTTTCGCTGATATAGAGAACTTTCTCCCATGTTTTGCCTCCATCCCTAGTTCTGTATAGACCACGCTCCCTGTTCGGCCCCCATAGATGGCCGAGTGCAGCCACATAGACAATATCAGGGTTGGTGGGGTGAATGACGATGCGGCCGATGTGGTGGGTGTCTTCAAGTCCCATGTGCCTCCAGGTTTTTCCTGCATCTGTTGATTTATAAACCCCATTCCCCCAGGAAGAGCTCTGGCGGTTGTTTGCCTCCCCTGTGCCTACCCAGACAATATCCGGATTTGAGGGAGCAACGGTCACATCTCCAATTGTGCTCGTCGGCTGGTCATCAAAAATTGGCTCCCACGTTATGCCGTTATTTACAGTCTTCCACACTCCACCCGAAGCCGTTCCAACATAGATGATGCTCGTGTTCGTCTCCACCACGGCAAAGTCATCGATTCTTCCTCCCATGTTGGCCGGACCTACGCACCTCCATTCGAGTTTTTCCAGGATAGATTCATTAAAGAGATCTTTTTCAGGCTTCTCTACTTTCTTCTTTGCTCCGATGAAAAAAGCAACAAAAAGCCCGAGAAAAAGAACCAGCGTAAAACGATAGACTAGGGCCTCTTTTCTCATGATTTTCCCTCCCTCTTTGATATTTTCGAGTATCCAGAAATGATACTCAAAAAAATAAAATTTATTCCTGAACTAAGAGCAACCAATTTCAGAACTAAGCCTGAATTCTGGAAGAAAAAAACTACCACAATCCAGAAATTAATGTCAACACAAAGCTTGCCTGCGCATTATTAGCATTCTTTCTAAATCTGACTCCTTGCAGGCTCTTACTTAAGGACTTCCCAAAATTAGCCTAAAAAAGTCCTAACTCAATCTATTTTTAGCCTGAATCAAAGGCTATTCTATCATGGGTTATGGTACCCATAAGCCCGAACTTTTTTCCCATTATTCTACTCATTTACAACTTATGGGTAGTTATTACAGAATTTATCAAGTTTAAATACGACTAGACTAGAGTTTATTATTTCTTTGTAAATATTACCTCCAATATTAATTCATACTTGCCCGCAGCGATAGGATGTTCCATTTTCAGGACGACTTTATTCGGGCTAACTTTTGTGAAAGTCTGGAGTAATAACGTATCATGCCAATTTAAAAACAGAGTGTTTTTGTTAACGAAATTGCAGGTCGCTGTTAAGAAATTTCCTGAGCTTTCAAACCACCAATATCTATATATTTTTGCCTTTTCGTCCCAGGCAAAAATTGCATGTGCTTCTCCTACCTGCGCAGGAGATGAAGATAAAGATGCTGAATAATCAAAATATACGTACTTATCATCCATTGCTCTCTTGATTGTTCCTGCGCCGCTACCTGTTGCTGCTTCACTGAATGCACTTTTCGGAACCCTGTATTCTAAACTCCAGCTTCCTATCAAAAAACCAAACTTTTCCATCATGTTTAATTGTCCGGCCATCGATCCCTCCACCTTAAAATAAATACTTATTGCTCACTTTCTGACCTGGACTATTCACAAATAGTCCAGGTTTCCATTAATTATCCTTATAATAAAATCTTGAAATCAAAGGACACTTCACCGATTTTAGAAAATCGGTACATATCCCTGATTTTCATACCAGATTTCCATACCTTTAGCAATATAACCATGCTAGAAATATCGATATCTATGAATAATTCAGGTTCGTTGAAATGGTGAAACAATTGGTGTATAGTCTTTCGAGAATGGATAATTTTCTCCAAGCATTTTCTCTTCCCTACTGTCTGGTAACTTCTTTTAAAAATTTTCTCTACAGTTTAAAAATATTAAAAACGGAAAAAGCTCCTTTCCCTGTTATCAGTGTGGGCAACATCGTCTTTGGAGGCTCGGGGAAAACTCCCCTTGCTCTTCATCTGATAGACTGTTTCCTAAACAGTGGTCTCAAACCCGCTCTCATTTTCAGAGGATACCGGGGTGGGTGGGAAAAAATCGGGGGCATTATTTCAGACGGCAAAACCCTTCGCGGGTCCTGGAAGGATTCAGGTGATGAGCCGTACATGGCAGCCTCCCGTTTCCCTCAGGCAGGGGTCTTCGTCGGAAAAGGGCGTCTCCTTTCCTCCCTCCTGGCAAAAACACTGGGCTTTGATCTGGCTGTTCTCGATGATGGATTCCAGTATCGGGAGTTACAAAGGGAGGTGGACATAGTGCTCTACGATTCCGAAAACAGTCTGCCTTGGAGAGAGTTTCCTTCGGCGCTGCAGAGAAGCGATATTGTCCTGGTGAAAAAAGGCAGAGAACTAAACTTAAAAAAAAGACTTCAGAAATACGGACTGTCTGTCTTCAGCTACTCAGTACTAAGTGTCGGCTATCAATCTCTTCGCAGCAAGGAAATGCTTCCACCTCAAGCATTTCAGGGGAAAAGAGGCCTGGCATTCTCTGGAATTGCCCGACCACATCGTTTTTTTTCTTTCCTCAAAAAAGAAAAAATAGATCTTGTCTCCTCGCTTGCTTTCCCCGACCACCATCCTTACCCTGAGAAATCTGTGGCTAAAATAGTCTCCAATTTCAGACAATTCAAGCCCGAAGTTGTTATTACCACCGAGAAAGATGCGGTCAAGCTCGATGCCGGAAGCTCCCGCCTCAAAACACTTCCCCTCTACTTTCTGCGCATTGAGCTCGAAATAGAAGCTGATTTTTACCTAGAATTGAGCAGGAAGCTGAATAAAGCGGGATTAAAAATAGAAGCGCTAAATCCCCGTCTTTCTTCTCCTCAAATACGTTGAAAATTCACAATGTATCAACTAAGATTAAGGGGACATAATAAATTTCTCCGGAGAGGGAAAAATGGAAGAGAAAATAGAGAAAACATTCAAGGCCATAAAATGGTATGGTCATGCTTCTTTCGGGATTGAAACCGAAAAAATAATCTACTTTGATCCCTGGAAGATGCCAGACACCTCCCCCAAGGCAGACGTCATCCTCGTCACTCACTCCCATTTTGACCATCTTTCTGTGAGGGATATAGATTACCTGAGTAAAAAGGGGACCACAATTGTCTGCACCGAGGACTGTGAGGGGCAGCTCAAAGGAGATGTGAGAGCTATCAGACCTGGAGAGGAGATAGATATCCAGGGCATCAAGATCAAGGCAGTACCTGCTTACAACCCGAACAAGACTTTCCATCCCCGGAACAAAGGCTGGGTAGGCTACATCATTGATGTTAATGGGATCAGCATCTACCACGCTGGGGACACAGACTATGTCTCTGAAATGAAAGAAGCGGGAAAAATAAACATCGCTCTCTTCCCTGTAGGTGGTACCTACACCATGAACGCGGAAGAGGCTGCCAGAGCAGCAAACACCATAAAACCAGACATCTCCATCCCCATGCACTACGGAAGCGAGGTAATCGGAACCGAAAAAGACGCCCTCAAATTCAGCAGCCTCTGTGATGGAGAGGTGAGAATCCTTAAAAAGACAAAGCTATGAGAACTAACAACAGAAATCCTGACGAGTTGAGGTTGGTTAGAATAAAGCCAGATTATCTGGATTTCGCCGATGGCTCTGCTTTTATTGAGGTGGGTAAAACAAGAATTCTTGCAGCAGCCACTATCGAGGAAAAAGTTCCTCTCTTCTTAAAAAATTCAGGACAGGGGTGGATAACGGCTGAATATTCCATGCTTCCCAGGGCGACTGAAAAGAGGAATTACAGAGAAAGATTGGGCCGAATTTCAGGCCGCAGCCAGGAAATACAGCGTCTTGTTGGACGTGCCCTTCGTTCGGTGACTGACCTGAGTGGGCTGGGAGAAAGAACGATTACCATTGACTGCGATGTTCTCCAGGCTGACGGAGGGACAAGGACAGCTTCAGTTACTGCGGGCTGCGTTGCCCTGGCTCTTGCTCTTAAGAAAATGATGGATGGTAAAACCATCGACCGGATGCCTCTTAAAAACCTGGTCTGTGGTGTGAGTGTGGGTATTGTCGACGGCCATCTTCTCCTCGACCTCGACTATGACGAAGACTCACGAGCAGATGTTGACATGAATGTGGTAGAAACTGACAGCGGCGAGCTTGTGGAAGTCCAGGCATCGGCAGAGAAAACCACTCTCACCAGAAAAAACCTTAATTCTCTTATCAGACTGGCAGACAAAGGTATTAAGGAAATAATTCAGCATCAAAAAGAAGCTCTCAAGAAAAAGAGCCTTCTTTTCATCGCCTACGGCTGAAAAGGAGAAAAAAATGGACAGGGTTCTGGTCACAGGTGGAGCAGGTTTTCTGGGAAGCCATGTGTGCGATTTTCTCCTCGAGAAGGGAGACGACGTGGTCTGCACTGATAATTTCTTCTCGGGCAACAAGGACAACATCCGCCACCTCTTCACCCATCCCTATTTTGAACTCATTCGTCACGACATCATCCATCCCCTCTTTGTCGAAGTGGATAAAATTTACCATTTAGCCTGTCCGGCATCTCCTGTCCATTATCAGTACAACGCTATCAAGACGGTCAAGACAAATGTCATGGGAACTATAAATATGCTCGGACTGGCAAAAAGAATAAAAGCAAGAATCCTGCTTGCCTCCACCTCTGAAGTCTACGGTAACCCTGAAATTCATCCTCAAGTAGAAAGCTACTGGGGAAACGTGAATCCAATCGGCATCAGAAGCTGCTATGATGAGGGAAAGAGAGTGGCTGAGACGCTGATGATGGATTATCACCGGCAGAATAAGGTCGACATCAGGATCGCCCGCATCTTCAACACCTACGGCCCGAGGATGGCCCTCAACGATGGCAGGGTGGTGAGCAATTTTATCATCCAGGCTCTCAGAGGAGAGCCGCTTACTGTTTACGGCGACGGCAGTCAAACACGCTCCTTCTGCTATGTTTCTGACCTTGTAGAGGGAGTTTACAGGTTGATGGAGGAAGAAGATTTTATCGGCCCTGTCAACCTCGGAAACCCTGAAGAACACACAATACTCGACATAGCAGAGTTAATCCTGAAACTTACAGGAAGCAAATCAAAAATCATTCATCAACCCCTCCCTCCCGATGACCCGGCAAGACGTTCACCCGATATTTCTCTTGCCAGAAAGAAGCTTGACTGGAAGCCGCGAGTAGAACTCGAGGTGGGACTTAAAAAAACAATCACTTACTTTAAAAAAAAGTTGAATGTTTAGCCTGAGGGGAGGTCTCTGGTAAAATGAAGCTATCAGTTGTTATACCCGTCTATAACGAAAAAAACACTGTTGAAGAGATTATCCGCCGCATCAGGAAAGTGGAGGTGGGCCTTGAAAAAGAAATAATCGTTGTCGACGACGGCTCTGACGACGGAACAAGACTCATCCTCGATAAACTCCATGCTCCGGATATCAAAATATTCTATCACCAAAAAAACAGAGGAAAAGGCGCTGCCCTCCAAACCGGTTTCTCTAAAGCAGAAGGAGATATTATAATCATCCAGGATGCTGACCTGGAGTACAACCCGAAAGAATACCCTAAACTACTGGAGCCAATTCTTGACGGCAGGGCAGATGTGGTTTACGGGTCGCGCTTTCTTGGAGGTCCTCACCGTGTGCTCTATTTCTGGCATTATGTGGGGAACAAACTTCTCACCACCTTCTCCAACATGCTCACCAACATTAACCTCAACGATATGGAGACCTGCTACAAGGTCTTCAAGAGAGAAATTCTGGAGAAAATCAACATTAAGTCAAAAAGGTTTGGTTTTGAGCCTGAGTTCACAGCCAAGGTGGCCAGGATGAAATGCAGAATATATGAAGTTCCGATATCATACTCGGGAAGAGAGTACAGTGAAGGGAAAAAAATTGGCTGGAAAGACGGCGTGGCAGCCATCTTCCATATCATCCGCTACAGATTTTTCAAGTAATTCATCACCTCCAAGCACACTCGCGAACCATGAAAATGAGATTGCTTCACTTGCCTTCGCAATGACAAAAACATAATTATCACAAATAGCCTCGTATAAAATTTTTTGTTGATAATATCAGCTAAAAATTGTCAATATTTATCATTATTAATCATATATTTAGAAAAAATGTGAATATCTTTATAGATTTTCTTGACAATTACCACCCCTCCTTATACCATTATCATTCATCATAATTTATTTTATATATATTATAGAGTAAAAATTGACCTTCATAAAGGAGGTTGCCATGAATCTAGTTGAGACATTGATACTCCTGGCTGTCATAATTGTCATCATTGCCCTCTTTTCCCTTCTCCTGGCCAAGCAGTACAGAAAAGTCGGCCCCAATCAGGCTCTTATCATCTCCGGCGGGAGAAAGCACAAAGTTATTGAACCTGACGGAACAAAGAGAAAAATAGGCTACCGCTACCGGCTTGGCGGCGGCACATTTGTCATCCCTTTCCTGGAAACGGTGGACATTCTTCCCCTGGATGTCATCACTCTGAACATAAAAACACCCGAAGTTCTCACTCGTGGGGGAGTCCCCATCATGGCTGAAGCCACTGCCCAAGTAAAAGTGGACTCAACTGACCATTCGATTCGCCTTGCCGCCGAGCAATTTCTAGGTCTGGGAAAAGAGGGAATCAGGGATGTCTCCCTGACCATTCTCGAAGGCAAGATGAGAGAAGTAATGGGCGCTATGAGAGTAGAAGAAATCTACCAGGAGAGACATAAGTTCTCGGAAAAAGTATCGCTTGCTGCCCAGTCTGACTTCTCGAGGATGGGTCTGAGCATGATTTCTTTTGCTCTTAAAGATATAAGTGACACCCAGGGATACCTTGATGCTCTTGGAAAGCCACAGATTGCCGCTGCTAAGCGGGATGCTCTGATTGCCGAAGCCGAGACTGAGAAAGAAGCAATCATCAGGTCTTCTGAAGCCCGCCGTGAAGGAGAAATTGCCAGACTCTCTGCTGAAGCTCTTATTGCCAAAGCTGAATGGGAAAATGAAGCCAAAAAAGCTGAATCTCAGGTAGATGTAAACCAGAAAAAAGCACAGGCAGACCTTTCTTATGAGCTCGAGCGCTACCGCCTTAACCAGGAAATAAAACGAGAAGAACTCAATGTTCAGAAGATAGAAAAGGAAGAGAGCATCAGAATAGAAGAACTTGAAATACAGAGAAGGGAAAAAGAGCTTGAATCAACTGTCATCAAACCAGCAGAGGCAAGAAAGTTTCAGATGAAAGCTGAGGCAGAGGCCGAAGAATACAGACTCCAGGCTGAAGCCAGAGGAAAGGCAGAGGCAATGAAGCTTGAAGGTGTGGCTGAAGCGGATAAAACCCGGGCAGTTGGGATTGCCGAGGCAGAGGCGATGACAGAAAAAGCCAGAGCCTGGGACCTTTACAACCAGGCAGCAATCTTTGACCTCTATCTCAAGGCTCTCCCTGAACTGGCAAGAGCAGTCTCTGAGCCCCTTTCCAAGGTGGATAAGATTACAGTCATAAGCGGTGACAAGAACCTCGGTACCTCAAAACTCACAGGTCAGGTGGCAGAAGTTCTGGCTCAGATGCCTGAAGTCGTTAAGTCACTCACTGGAGTTGACCTTAAAAAGTATCTCAAAGAAAAGCTTTCCCCTGATGAGGAGAAGAGTAAAAAAGAAGAGGAATAAAAATCTCAAACGCAGGTGAACGATGATTTCAGATAGAATCAACCAGATTGGAATCTCTCCCACCTTCAAGATAACAGCTAAAGCCAAAGCTATGAAGGCCGAGGGAATAGATATCATAGATTTAAGTGTGGGAGAACCGGATTTTCCAACTCCTGATTTTATAAAGGAAGCCGGAAAAAGGGCTATCGATGAGAATTACACAAAATACACTGAGAACGAAGGAATACCTGCCCTTAAGAGAGCTGTTATCAAGAGGCTCAAGGAAGATTACGGCCTGAGTTATGACCTTGATGAAGTCATCATCTCTTCTGGCGCTAAAAATTCTCTTTTCAACTGTATTCAGGCTCTTGTCGATGAAGACGAGGAGGTTATCATCCCTGCTCCCTACTGGGTTACTTACCCTCAGGCAGTAACGCTGGCAAGAGGAAGGGCGCTTATCATTCCCACCAAAGAAGAAAACGGGTTTGTGCTCGCCCCTGAGCAACTCAAATCTACCCTCTCACCAGCAACCAAGGCTCTTATCCTTAACAATCCCTGTAACCCCACCGGGGCTGTCTACACCAGGCCCCAGCTTGAAGCCCTGGCAGACATCGTTCTTGAAGAAGATATCTATGTCATCTCTGATGAGATTTACGCTAAGCTTGTTTATGACGGTTTCCGCTTCGCGAGCTTTGCCTCTCTGGGAGAGGAAGTAAAGAGAAAAACTGTTATCATCAACGGTGTCTCCAAAGCTTACGCCATGACAGGCTGGAGGATAGGCTTTGCAGCTGGCCCGGCTGAGATCATTGATGGTATGGCCAAAATCCAGAGCCACTCGACCTCCAATGCCTGCTCCATCTCCCAGATGGCAAGCCTGGAGGCCCTTCAGGGACCGCAGCATGAAATCTCGCGTATGACTTCTGAATTCCAGAGACGGCGGAACTATGTTCTGATGAAACTGCGCTTAATTCCCCATATCTCCTGCTTCAAAGCCCAGGGCGCCTTTTACCTCTTTCCCAACTTTTCCTCTTACTATGAGAAAGAATTCGGAGGAGTTCAGATAAGAAACTCCTACGGCCTGGCTTATTACCTCCTCAAGGAGGCGAAGGTTGCCGTCGTACCCGGCGATGCCTTTGGCGCGGATGACTACATTCGCATTTCTTATGCGACTTCAATGGAAAACCTTGAAGAAGGAATGACAAGGATTATCAGGGCTGTTGCCAATCTCAAAACTGCCAAAAAAGCAAAGGTTATCTCTCTCAACAACACACTGACCAGGGTGAAAAAATCAGTTCCCAGCGATGCTTCAATCACGGTCAAGATGAGAGAGGCACTCGTTTCAGAGGCAGAGAGCGTGCTGAGTTACGATAATTATTTTGAATGGAATGCCAACATAAACGGCGTTGTAATCCAGCTGAGGACAAATATCTCCCACCTCTACGATTTCTGGGTGGAAAACTGGTATCCTGCTCAGCTCGAGGCAGACCTTGAGCCCCATGGCATAATCTATGCTGTGGACGGCCTGACCGGAAGAGAACCCAGAGCTTTTTACAACCCCGAGACAAAAACTGGTATCCTGGTTAACACAGATAATTACTCTCCCTGCCGGAGCCTGGCCCTGAATCTGGTCATGGATGTCTCTGAAAGGCAGTTTAATGTCTATGCTGTGAGGGGAATGTCGCTCGATAAAGATGGAAAGGGGCTGATACTCATCGGTCCTCCTGGCACAAAAAAAACCGAACTCTTTTTTGACCTCCTCAAAGAAGAAAAGTTCCGCCTCCACTCAAATGACATTGTCTTTGTACGCTTTGCTGGCGGCATGCCTCTTGCTTACTGTGCTGAGAGAAAACTCCTTACTCCGACCGTAACTGTGGACATGTTTCCCCGGCTGGCAAAGCTATTCGATAACAGCAAATGCGAAAATATCATAACCAGAAAAGAAGAATGCCAGGACACAGACTGCCTGCGGGAAGACAACTGCCGTCTCGACAGAGGCTCTCCTTTCTGCTACAAGGCGTCCAAAAAAGCCAGAGTGATGCTTGATCCCTACTGGATAAAAGGCCCGGAAAAACACACCAAGCGGACAACCCTGCGCTGGATCTTTCTCCTCCGCTACGACTCTGTTTCTCCACCTGTGGCCAAACTTGAGAAGGAAGATGCCCTGCGCATCATGGAATCTGGTCAGAGTCTGGGAGTGAGCCGGAGTCCCTCCCCATTAAAAAGTCAACCTTTCTTTAACCCCCACCTTCTCCTCTCAACTCCAGAGCGTCTGGAAGAGCAGAAAAGATTTTTCGATCACTTTCTTGAATCCACTTCTTCTTACCTTTTCAACAGCGGCGTTGCTTCGGCCGAAGAGATAAAAAAAATCATTAGCCAGGAGGGGAGGAGCTGATTGCGGGTGAGAGAGGATAAGATGAAGAATAACAATCTTTACCACGAAGAAGCTTACCGGAATTTCGCACAGCAACTCCCTACTGTACTTAAGGGTAGGAACATCAAGAGTGTAAAGCTAAAATGGCTGGAACCAAGGGCCAAAGCATCTGGAGTCAGAACAAGCTACGGTTCTTACGGCTGGCGATCAGCCATCTCAAGCCGGATAGCACCCAGAACAGTTTATCTGGGGAATCAGCATGTCAGGCTTCCCAGGCCGACAAGTCTCCAGGAATCGCTCATCGCCAGCGCACCTGAAGAGCTGGAAAAGGTACTCCACCTTCTGCGCACTCTCCCTTTTTACCACATCAGACGGAGGATGGGGGATAATGACTCCTTTAATCCTTTCTGCAATCTCTATGTTTCAGCCGCAGATGTTATGAATTATCGCCTCGGCTACATGTGGGGGAGCACCCTTTTCGACCCCCAGAAAAAGCCTGGGCCGGAGTTCATAATGATTCATATTCCCGAAGAACATCAACTCAGGCAACAGGTTCTTGTTCTGCCCGAATACAACATCAACATTGCCCTTGGCACAGACTACATGGGCGAGGATAAAAAAGGCTTTCTCCGCCAGGCAATGTGGGGTGCTGATAGAGAAGGCATGCTTGGGCTTCATGCAGGAACAAAACTTGTCACAGTCAGGGACAAGAAAGGAAAACTAAAAACATTCGGCGTTTTTCTCTTCGGGCTGACAGCGACGGGAAAATCAACCTGGTCCTGCCACCAGCTCGGACTTGACCACAATAAAGGAGAAAAAACAACGGTCATCCAGGACGACATCGTTTTTCTCCGAAAAGACGGCTCAGCCCTTGGAAGCGAAAACAATTTCTTCGTTAAAACAGATGTGGAAAAAGAAACCCAGGAAGCAATGTACAATGCCCTTACAGATAAATCAGCCCTCTTTGAGAATGTGATGATAAAAGCTAACGGCGAGGTTGACTTCCTGGACGAAAGCCTGACCGCCAACGGCAGAGCTGTTGTCTGCCGCGACAAACTGACGGTGGATATCAACGGTAAAAAGGTGGGCATTTTCAGCAAATCCATTAACCTTCCACCTGTAGAGGAACTTGATGGTCTGATATTTGCTTTTATCACCCGGCGCAATACCATCATGAGCTTTGCCCAGGAGCTTACTCCTGAACAGGCAGTCCTTGCCTACCTCTGGGGAGAAAGCACTCACAGCTATGCCAGCCAACCTCACAAGGCAGGTGAATCGGTGCGCATCGTCGGCACAGATCCCTTCATCATCGGCTCCAGGGCTAAAAAAGTGAATCGATTTTACGAGCTGATTATGACCCTGGTTAGTGAGCATCCAGAAAAGTTGAGATTTTTCCAGTATAACACGGGCGGGATAGGCGAAATAATCGAAACAGTTGAGGAAAACGGCGAAGAGAAGAAGAGGATGGTGCGCAAAGTATCCCGTGTTCCCATCAGCCTCATGGCTAAGATACAGCGCGGTGACCTGAGAGGAACAAATGTCTACGAAAGAGGAATCCTGGGGACAAAAGAAATAAGAGAATGTGAGAGTCAAAGTCTCGACGAGTACAATATCAAGAAATACTACTCCGAAGAACAGATCCAGGCCTACATTAAAGACTTGGTGGAGGGAAGACGCGCATTCACAGAAGAAATCGCTTCAGAGGGATTGAGACAGGAAATTATTTATGCTGCCGAACGTTCCTTCCGCATTGACAGGAGCCGTGAAAAAGTAAAGGTTACTGTGCCTGGAAAGCCTGAACCTGAAGAAAAACCCTTCTTCTACTGGGAATCAAAAACAAGGCCCAGACGCGAGGGATACTGGCGCTCAAAATAAAAAAACCCCACCTTACCTGTCCCTTTTTTGCGTTGACCTCTCTTTTTTCATGTGATATAAGCTCTGAATAAAAAAAAGAAAGGGAAAAGTAGTGAAAAAAGGACAAGTGAAAGTAATACTCAATCCCCTCTCCGGCAAGGGCCACGGGGCCAAAGTTGAGTTCAGAATACGACACTATTTGAGAGAGGAAGGGATTGATTTCGACCTCGTAAAAACAGAAGGCCCCTGGCACGCGGTTAAACTGGCCGAAGAAGCGTCTAGAGGAGGTTATGTGTTAATCGTGGCCGCAGGCGGAGACGGAACAGTTCATGAGGTTGTTAACGGATTGATGGCTGCTTCAGAAGGGGGTGTTGCAGGAACCCTGGGGATTATCCCGGTCGGCTCCGGAAGCGATTTTGCCCACGCGATAAACATTCCTCACAACCCCAGAAAAGCCTGCCAGCGCCTCGCCCATGGCAGGCCCCGGCTGGTAGATGTGGGTCTCATCAAGGTTGATAAAAAACACACCCGCTATTTCGACAACACGGTTAACATCGGTTTTGGCGGCGTGGTGACGATTGAAGCCCAAAAAATCAAGCACCTGAGAGGCACTGCTCTTTATCTTCCTGTTGTCCTCAAGACTGTTTTCCTCTACTACCGAGCACCTCTTGTGGATATTGAGTATGATGGACAGAAATTGAAACTCCCGGCAGTTATGATCTGTATCTGCAACGGTCCCCGGGAAGGAGGTGGCTTCTTTGTCGCACCTGAGGCCAGGCCAGATGATGGACTGTTTGACCTCTGCATCACCCGAGAAGTAAGCAGGCTTTCCATGCTGGCTCATATCCCCCGCTTCATGAAAGGAACCCATGTTAACTCCAAGCCGGTTAAAATGGCACGCGCCAGAGTTGTAAAAGTAACCTCAAAAGAACCTCTTGTTGCTCATGCTGACGGTGAGATTCTCTGCCGGGATAGCCATTCGTTGGAGTTTGAGCTTCTCCCTGGTCGGCTTCGCGTCTGGAGCTAGGAGGAGAAGAATGATGGTTGAGGTCTTGACGGCCGGTCTTGTGGGCTATTTTTTAGGAGCCATCCCCACAGGATATATTGTCTGCAGGCTGTTCAGGGGAGTTGATATTCGGCAGGTGGGAAGCGGTCACACAGGAGGGCTCAATGCCTCGCGGGCAGCAGGTATATGGGCTGGCGTGATTACAGGCCTGGTTGATACCGGATTGGGTATCTGTGCCGTCGCCCTGACAGTGCTCATAACTGACAATCATTGGGCAGCTGCAACAGCGGGCGTGATGGCTATCATCGGCCATAATTGGTCTGTCTACATTAAGCTCAAAGGGGGAATCGGAATTTCAACAACGGTCGGCTCTCTAATCTACCTTTTTCCCCTCAAAACAATCGTAGTGCTTGCTGCTGTCTTTGGTGCCTGGGTAATGCTCATCAAGCTCTTTCACTTTCACCGAATTCGTTCCAGGATACTGGCCATGGTCTTCATCACTCCTCTCTTCTTTTTTCTCAGAACCTCGGACTACGGCCTCGTTCTTGCTGCTCTCGCTTCATTCATCATGATCATAAAGACCCTCCCTGACTGGCATAGAAAATTTGACTAACTCAGTCTTTCCTCAATCTCTTGAGCAAGAAGATGGAGGAGGAAGAGGTGTGCTTCCTGAATTCGCGGCGTGCTTTTCGAAGGAACATCGAGAAGGTAGTCTGCTGATTGAGCAAGCCTTCCCCCGCCTTCACCAGTAAAAGCAACAGTAACAATGCCTATCGTTTTTGCCTTGAGGAATGCTTCAACCACATTCTTTGAATTGCCGCTGGTTGAGATTCCAAGAGCCACATCTCCTCTATCTCCCAGAGCTTCAATTTGTCGGCTAAAAACAGAATCAAAAGAGATATCATTTCCGATTGAGGTTAGAGCTGAGGTGTCGGTGGTGAGAGAGATGGCTCTCAGAGCAGGCCTCAGCTTCAGAAACTTATTTACCAGCTCAGCGGCAAAATGCTGTGCCTGGGCAGCACTTCCTCCGTTGCCAAAGGCCATGATTTTCTTCCCTTCTTTCAAGCACTGGCTGGAGACCCTGACAACTTCCTCAAAAATCTTACACTTGAGGGAAAAAAATTCCCTTATCATCCTGCTGTAATCATCAATTATAGGCTCGTACTTCATTTCTCTCCTCTTCAAGTCCAGAGCGGACAACATTCCTTACTCTCTCTAGAAGATCTATCAAATTTTTTTTTGTGTAGCCTCGAACCGGCACTGGTTCATGAAAAACAACCCTTATCTTCCCCCTCTTCATGAAAAAACTTCCTTTGGGCATGATTTCAAAAGTTCCTTTGAGGCTGACTGGAACAATCGGCCTCTGGCTGTTTATAGCCAGAAAAAACCCACCTCTCTTGAATCGTTGAAGGAATCCATCTCTACTCCGTGTCCCTTCGGGAAAAATGAGAAAAGAAAATTCTTTCTCTCTCATCAGGCGGGTAGCCCATTCTATGCTCCTCTTTCCTCCCTTCAGTCCTCTCCTATCGACAGGGACAAAAGCAACCTGGCTCATCCCCTGGCCGATGACAGGAATCCTGAATGCCTCTTTTTTCAGAAGAACCCTCACCGGCTGGGGAATGAGCATGAAGAGAAGGGGACCGTCAATAAGGCTCAGATGGTTAGCCATGAATACATAGGAAGCCTTTCTGTCCACCTTTTCCAGTCCTTTAGCCTCGACATTGATGCCGGCCAGCCACTGACTGACCCGGATGGCAATCTTTGCGGCTGAAATGATGACCCGGTTCAACCCTGTGATCCAGGCAAAAACAATAAGCGGAACAAGGACAAACAAAGCTACTGCAGAAATAAAAAGAAGAACAATTATGGTCCTCATTTAAGTTGATTATATCAAAAAGGGGTCAGGTCTTGAAATCCAACAAAAATCAAAAACCCTCCCTTATTCTTAGCTGAAAAGTATTTTCTTTCGGGCAGAGAAGTTCCAGATAAAAACGATGATGGTTGAAACTACTTTGGAGAGCAGATAGTGAAAGTGAACTGCTTCTGTGAAAAACCAGATGATGGCTTCATTAAGAGCAAGCCCCACGAGACCGATTAGAGCGAAGACCATGAATTCCAGCCTTCCGTTGCTCGCGCTCCTTTTAGAAAAAACCCAGCAAATGCTGAGTACATAATTTACTCCCAGGCCTATAAGAAAACCTAAAGCCGCTGATACAAGGTAGAAGAGGCCGCAGACTTCTGTGAAGAAAAGGAGTGCTGCAAAATCAGCGCCGTAAGCAAGACCTCCTACAAAGATATATTTGATAAACTGAACAGAGGTTTTATCATTCCTGCTCAAAAAAAGTGAAGCAAGCTGGTTTTTTTCAAGCATGCTCAGAACACTCATTTTTCTCCTTCTCCTATCTTCTTAATTCTAATCTCGTGATACTCGTCGTCCACGTTTATATCCCAGACAGAACCTTCCTCGCCCAGGACATTCCCGATAGCAATCATGGCACTGAGCATGGAGTGGTCCTGGTTGTTGTACCTGTGAAGCCCGTTTCTGCCCATGGTCTGTAAATTGGTAAACGAGGAGAGATAGCAGCGTATTTTTTCCACTCTTTCTTTATAATCTCTGTCGTAAATAGGATATGTTTTTGCTGACCTGACGACAAAGCCATCGATAACATCATTCTTTGAAATGAAATTTAATTTTTCTGCCTCTTCTATCCCCAGATTCAGAATATCCTTGTCCTCCCAGTTCCATATTTCGTCCGTGTCAAAGCAGAAGTACTCCAGTCCGAGCGAAGTTGTTTTTGGGTCAGGCACCATTTCCGGGCTCCAGTTTTTGAAATTCTGGATGCGCCCAACTCTCACCTCAGGCGAGTGGATATAAATCCAGTTGTCTTCGAAGATAAAAGGCTTATTGATGATTAAATTCACGGAAAAAAAATCCCTGTAGCGGAGTCCTCTGGCTGCCTCTCTCACCTCGGGTGGGGGAGGGGGATCAAGGGAAAGAATCAGCTCCTTCAAAGGAAGGCTGGAGAGAAAATAGTCCCCTGAAATTACTTCAACATGGCCGTTATTTCTAACAGTCAAAGAATTAATCGTGTTGCAGTTTCTGTTGAACCTGAGGACTTCTGCCATAAGCTTAACTTTTCCTCCCTTATTCTGCACTTTTTCTCTGGCAGCATTCCACATCTGGCCCGGCCCTCTTCTCGGGTAGTTAAAGCTGTCAATGAGAGTTGTCACCTGACCTTTCCTCAAAAAGCCAAAAGCGCTCAACACAGCCTTGAGCAGGGAAAGACTCTTTATTCGCTGTGCAGCCCAGTCAGCCTGAATCTCAGTGCAGGGCATGCCCCACACCTTTTCCGTGTAAGTCTTGAAGAAGATTCTGAAGAGCTTTTTCCCGAATTTATTCGACACCCACTCCTCAAAATTGGTGACTTGTGTGTAAGGACAGAGCTGGGAAAAGAAATAGCTCGCCAGAACCTCGATCGAACTCAATAGGCCGAGGTTTCTTAGAGCATTCAGAGGCCTGAGAGGATAATTGTAGAATTTGCCGTTGTAGTATATTCTTGAAAGTCTTGGCCTGGTTATAAAATCCTCTCCCAGGATTTCATCCCAGACCTCCTTTACCTCGTCATACTTGGTGAAAAACCTGTGCCCCCCGATGTCAAAAAGGTAGTCCTGATAACTCACTGTCTTCGATATACCTCCCACTTCTTTTCCTTTCTCAAAAACGAGTGGAACAAGCCCTCTCTGGCAGGACATATAAGCAGCAGTCAGCCCTGCCGGACCACCCCCGGCAATAACGATCTTCTTTTTCCTCCTCTCTTCTTCCATTCAAATCCCCCTTTCAGGAATGAGGTTGTATATTCTGGGCTTCTTTTTATTCCTCGTCATTTCGTTTATTTTCTTAAAGTGGGCGATTTCACCAACCTTGAGATAGCAGGCAGCAAGCTGATTGAGTAAAGGAGAAACTACCTCTGGATTTTTCTCTACCTGGAGGGCAGCCTCAAAACAGAAGCTCGCTTCTCTGTAGTCCTTCCTTTTCTGACAGAGAATGCCCTTTTCGACAAGATAGGAAACATCTATCTTCAAGAAATCTTCTTTAAGGTAGAGGGAGAGGAGAAAATCCCTGAACTGAGCCGAGTAGAGCCTGTAGAAGCTTAACGGACTCTGAACGAGTTCAACATATTTTTTTCCAGAGAAGGGGATGGAAAGAGGCTTACCGTAGACTAGTTTCCCTCCTTCCAGTGCCAAAGGCAAAAGCATCCCTTTCTCGAGGGTGCCAAAGTAAAGGTATATTTTTCTCTCGGGGAAGCAATGAAAAATCTTCCGGTTTTCATCGCTCCTGTCCATGGCGTAGACAACATTTCCCTTAAGCAGTGGGTCGTTGTAAAGAAATCCGGACCCCCACCATCCGTAGGGGAAATATTTAAAAGGATGATAGATAAACTTGATGATAACGACAGATTTTTCGTTCACAAGAGACTTTATTGTCCGCTGGATACGGTTTGTAACCCCGGCAAAATCGTGGGCAAAACCGTCAAAGTACCATTCTCTCTCCTCTGGCCAGACCCATTTTCGGAGATGAAAACCAAATCCATGAAGAGCAAAAATGATGAGCACGCCGACTACAGCCTTGTTAATAAGGGGCAGCTTCAGTTTCTTAAACCTGAGTGAGATTAGCCGCGGAAGTTCTGTAAGGCCTCGAGCGCTGAGCAGGATCAAAATGGCGATTGTTTCATAGCACATACGAGCGCCGATGAAGACAAAAGTTCCCCAGTAAAAGAAAAGTCCGATGAGGAGAGAAAAAAAGCCGGAGGCAAGGAGAAGGTCCTTTCTTCTTTCCTCTGGCCTGATTTTTGTCAGCCAGAGAAGAGGAAGAAGAGCCAGAAAAGAAGAAATCGGCCAGCCGAAAAGGTCTTTGTTTAAAGCAGCAATGTATCTACCCACGTTTACGGCTCCGAGAAGAGGAGTGTGGGGGGTTTCAGTGTAACCCTTTTTGCCAAAACCAAGCCCGTGGTCATCTCCGTAGCGGACAACGTATCCCATCCTTAAGGGATGGCCGTTCGTTACCTGGTTGTAGACCATCAAAAGGGAAATAGAGATGAGAATAACAAGTGATAGAGCTACGAAGTTTTTTAATCTCGGTTTTCTATCTTTGACAAATTTGAAACTAAAATAGGCGAGAAAAGGCAGGGAAATCAAGACAGCATTGTAGGGCCTGACAAGAAAAGACATTCCCCACCCGGCACCAGCCAGGAGTCCGTTAACCATAGAAGGTTTTTTTAACGAACGAAAGAGAAAAAGCAGAAAAAAGGAGGTGAAGAAAAGACTGCTTGGATGAGACATCATCGTTGAGGACATCAACAAAAACCAGATTGAGATACTCCCCAGCACAGAAGCTAAAACACCCACTTTCTCGCTGTAAAGTTCTCTGCCTATAAAGTAGAAAAAGATGATTGAAATTGAGGCCAGAACAGGGTTTACAATCCAAGGTGCCCCTACTAGAAGTCCGATTAATAACAAAAGGGGATAACCAGGAGTGTACTGGCTGTACCACTTCCCGTTGTTTATCACATGGGTAAACTGAAAGAAATCTTTCTCGCAGGGAGAAGTTACATACAGCTTTCCCAGTTTGAAAATTTTAGCCTGGAAAAGGTTGGCAATCTCATCATGAACTCTCGGGATATGGTTGAAGATGAAAAAAGAGAAAAGATTAGTGAAGAGAAAAACAAAGAGAGCGGAGAAAATGACAAGGGGAGGAATTTTTGTCTGCTTGCTCAGCATTTTTCCCTGCCCGATTCTTACGACCTCTCTGCAGTCCGGGGGTGTACTCCTTTTTGCTTGCCTTAAAAAACAGCATTTTTTGTCCGGCGGCCGAGCTGCAATTCGGCCGGGATTAATGTCTCAGTTCCGGAAGTGCTTAAAGAAAGAGAGGGCGATACGTTGATTGATGTACCGCCCTCTCTAGGCTTGAATAACCATCTTCCGACAAGGTTATTCACTCAGAATTAGGTTCCTGTGGCAGATGTTCTGGGCGCACGGATCCAGGAACCGTTCCACATTATCAGGTCTTTGTTAAAATCCGCTTTGCTGCTGATGGTAAAAAGTCCTGCTTCTGGGTCAGAGGAGTTGTAGGTGAAGCTTTCGAGAGCCTTATCCTTTCCTCGAGAAGAAACGAGGAAATCATCCGAGCTGGAACCGGAAAGACCATAGTTTCCGTCAATAGCAGTACCGCAGTAGACATAGTAGTTATTGCCCCACGTATCTGTGACAGGCAGAACTTTAATGTACAGCGGGCAGAGCGAGGTGTAGAAGGAAGTTGAAGCAGTGTAGGTCCCATCCTGAGTAGGAGCAGTTCCGTTATCAGTAATGTAGTCAGCAATAACTCCGGAAATAGTGGTAATGTCTTTCTGAGCGGCTCTCTGTTTGGCTCTCTGAATGGCAGTTTGAGCGTTGGGCACGATCAGTGCGGCTAGGATGCCGATAATAGCGACAACGATGAGCAGCTCGATGAGCGTGAAACCTCTCATTCTGTTTAACATTTTATCCTCCTTTTCCTGGTCCAATCATTTAGTCGACCAGGAAGATTTAAAATTGAATTTTTTTGCTTCATTTCTTTTCTATTTTATAATATGCAAATTCTATGCCAGGACAAGATAAATATAATTAGCTGAAAATAAATAAGTTATTCTTCCCTCTTCAATTTTCTTTTATCATTTTTGACAATTTCTGTCAATTTAAATACCCGTTTAATGACAAAATTTGTCAATGGAGTGAAATCGAGAGCGATATCTTTTACCTCCTCCCTCACTGTTAGCCTCTGAGGCCGGTTTTCAATCCGTATTTATCGATCAAATACCTTAATGAGCGGTAGCTGATTCCGAGAAAATCGGCTGTTTTTTTAAGATTTCCTCCTGCCTCGCGGTGAGCTCTTTTTATGTACTGCTGGGAAAGCTCATCCAGGTATTTGGTGAGATTAAAGCCGGGCTTAATATTCATATCTCTTCCGTTGCCTGCTGAAGCTAATACATCCTCGGGCAGGCTCTCAAGCCCGATGACACCAGAATCGGTAATGGCAACCGCCCTCTCGATTACATTCTCGAGCTCCCTGACGTTACCAGGCCAGGAATAGGTTTCGAAAACCTTCATAACTTCAGGAGAGACATTGAGCACTTTCTTTCCCATCTGTCCGTTAAACTTGTTGAGAAAATGAGAAACGAAAAGAGGCAGGTCTTCCTTCCTCTCCCTTAATGGAGGCATCTCAAAAGAAATAATATTGAGGCGATAATAAAAATCCTCCCTGAATTTCCCTTCCTTAATTTTTTCTTTTAAATCCTGGTTGGTAGCAGCAATGATGCGGACATCAACCGCTATCTCCTCATTGCTCCCCACAGGCCTTATCCTCCTGTCCTGGAGAGCTCTCAGGAGTTTGACCTGCATCAATGCCGAAGTCTCACCAATCTCATCCAGAAAAAGGGTTCCGCCCTGGGCGGTCTCAAAAAGACCTTCTTTATCCGCCACTGCACCGGTGAAAGAGCCGCGCGCATGGCCGAAAAGCTCGCTCTCGAGGAGATTCTCGGGCATGGCTCCACAGTTTATGGAGACGAACCTTTTATTCCTCCGGTGGGAAAGGTAATGAATCGATTTGGCGGCAATCTCCTTGCCCGTGCCGCTTTCTCCAGTGATGAGCACTGTTGAGTCGGTGCGGGCAATTTTTTCTATGAGCTTGAATATTTCAACCATTTTCTTACTTTTTCCCAGCATGTTTTCAAAACTGTACTTTTTCCTCAGCTCATTTTTGAGGAAAAAATTTTCCTGCTTCAACTTCCTCTGTTCAAGGCCATGAGAGATAACTATTTTCAGCTCATCAAGGTCAAAAGGCTTGACAACATAGTCGTGGGCCCCTGCTTTCAGAGCTTCAACAGCCTGCTTGATGCTTCCATAGGCAGTAATCATGATTACCGGAATATCTGGTTTTCTCTCTCTGAGGTGCTCGAGCAGCTTCATGCCGCTCAACCCGGGCATCTTTATATCTGAAATTATGAGATCAAAATCTTCTCTATCCACGAGCTTGAGAGCTTTCTCTCCTGATAAACAGGTTGTAACCTTCCATCCTTCTTTCTTCAAAGCCACTTCAAGAAGCTCAAGAATACTTCTTTCATCATCGACGATGAGTATCTTCTCCATTACCTCTTCTCCATCCTTGGCAAATCATTAGCCTGGTTGACTGGCAGTGTTATTCTTACCTCTGTTCCTTTATAAAGTTGAGAATCAATCTCAATCCGCCCTTCATAATCTTTCACAATCTGGCGAACGATTGACATACCGAGACCTTTCCCTTCCCTGAATCCTGAATAAAAGGGTTCGAAAATTCTCTCCCTCTCTTCTTCTGTCATTCCCTTTCCTGTATCAGCCACACGTATCTGGACTTCTTTACCGTTGAGCTTCTCAAGGTTAATGCTCAGTGTCCCCCCTCCAGGCATGGCCTTGATTGAATTAGTAAGGAGGTTCCAGAAAATCTGTTTGAACTGGTTGCTGCTCCCATAGTAGGGCATATTTTCTCTCCCATAATTTCCTTCGAGCTTGTAGATGCCATTCATCCGGCCACTCCTGCGCAGTATAAGCAGAGTTTCTTTCAGCAGAGAGGAGAGGTCAATCCAGGAAAAGACCTTCTTCCCTGGGATGGTAAATCCCAGATACTCTTCTACCGATTGCGAAACCCTTCTCGATTCTTTGGATATGATATCAAGAAGCTTTTTCTGTTCTCCTCCAAGCTTGAGTTCTTTGCTCAGCAATTGAGCCGAACCTGCTATAGCTGCCAGAGGATTTCTTACTTCATGAGCAAGGCTGGCAGAGACCTGGCCGGCCACAGCCAGTCTTCTCTTTATCTCCAGTTCCTTTTTTGCTCTTATCAATTGACCTTTTGCTTTCTTAAGATTCTCAACAAGATAATTGGTTAGAAAAGCAATGACAAAGAAAATTCCCCAGGCAAGGAAAATGCTGTAGATGACGTGGCCGAAAGACCACTCCATCTCCTGTTCTGGAATGAAATAAGGTATGATTTTAAAGTACATTCCATCCACAAGGGTGCCGAAAAGAATGGCAGCACAGGCAGCGGTGATGTAGGCTGCCCGCGCAGATAGAAGCACCGCAGCCTGGATAATACCGAAAACATACAGAAAATAAAAAGAGCCGTTCAGCCCCCCAGAAAAATAAACCAGAGCGGTTATAAAAAGCAGGTCAAAGAAAACCTGGAGGTCAGCTTGAAGGGCGTAGTTTTTTCCCCAGAGATAAAGAAGAAAATAAATTAACGATAAAAAGTAGATAGCAATGACTAAATAATAGAAAGGAAAAAGAGGTAAGAAAATTGAGGTGCTATACTGGATGATTACCGCAGAGACAACAAGGGAAGTGACCGCTATGAGTCTAACGATAATCACACTGAAAATATTCTTTTTTATATCTTTACCCATTTTTCCTTCCTCTTCCCTTCCAGACTATAATCTGCATTATTCTGTTCTTCTTTTAAAACTGCTGCATAATCGAGAAAATGGGCAGGTACATCGACATGACGATGGAACCGATCAGCCCTCCAACTCCGATAAGGAGAATTGGTTCGAGCAGAGAAAGCAGGGAGGAAACTGAAGAGGAAACCTCATCATCATAGAACTCAGCAATCTTAAGCAGCATTTCATCGAGAGTTCCTGTCGCTTCGCCTACACTCACCATCTGGGTGAACATAAAAGTAAATTGGCCGGCTTCCTTCAGGGCATCGGTTAAATTTTTTCCCTCTGCCACCCTTTTCCTGGCGGTTATGACACTTTCCTCAATGATTGCATTTCCAGCAGTTGAGGAAGAAATCTTGAGACTCTCAAGAACTGGTACTCCTCCAGAAAGAAGAGTACTCAGGGTGCGAGCGATTCTGGTTATGGCTACCTTCTTAATTAATTCTCCAAAGAGAGGTATTCTCAGCTTGGAACGGTCAATGACACGCCTGCTCTGAGGCTGCTTGGCAAGATACTTGTAGCTGAAAAAGAAAGCGAAAAACGAGAGAAAAATAAAGAGAATATTTTTCCCCACAAAATTACTCATACTGACTACAATCATCGTTAGAAGGGGCATCTCTGCTCCCATTTCAATGAATAGCTGGGTAAAGGTGGGAACAATCTTCCACATCAGAAAAATGGCCACAATGACGGCAAAACCCAAAATAGCAACTGGATATGACATCGCCTGTTTTACCTGGGAGCGGAGTTTAACGCTTTTCTCTATATAATCTGATAAGCGCCTGAGAACAGTATCTAATGAACCGCTCTGCTCTCCAGAAGAAACAAGGTTACAGTACAGGTCATCAAAAACCTTGGGATATTTTCTCATGGCTTCATTAAGTGTTGAGCCAGCTTCCACATCCTCTTTTATCTTCGTAATCACATTGGTGAAGTACTTGTTTTTGGTTTGCTCTGCCAGGATGGTAAGGCTCTGAATCAGAGGTAAGTCAGAGTCAATCAAAACTGAAAGCTGGCGGCTGAATACAGCCAGCTCCTTGAGTTTCACTTTTTCCCGCTTGAGAAAAGGGATGCGAATCTCGTTCTTCTTTCGGACAATGTCCATGATGGAAATCTGTTCTCTCCTGAGAATTCGTGCCACCTCATCGGGAGAGGAAGCAACGCGTTCCCCACTCACGACATCGCCGAAACGATTCTTTCCTTTCCAGACGTAAATTGCCATTTTTTTACTCTTTATTATCCAGACATGGATTTTGAGTTGAGATTTGTTGCCGTTTTTTTTCCGCTCTCTTTTTTCTGGATGATATCTATTAACTCCTGTGGGCGATGAGAGACACTTATCGCTGTCTCGTATGTAATCAGCCTCCTGAAATACAGGCTGGCCAGAGACTGATTAAAAGTCTGCATTCCTGTCGTTTCCTGCCCAACCTGCATGCTTGAGTAAATCTGGTGAATCTTGTTCTCCCTGATCAAATTCCTTATTCCAGGTGTGGGAATCAGCACCTCAAGCGCCAGAACTCTTCCCCTGCCGTCTGCCCTAGGAAGCAGAGCCTGGGTAAGAACACCCTCAAGATTCATAGAAAGCTGTGTTCTTACCTGGTCCTGATACTGGGGGGGGAAGATATCAATAATCCTCGAGATTGTTTCCACGGCTGAATTGGTATGAAGGGTGGAGAAGGTTAAATGGCCGGTCTCTGCCACCCGAAGTGTAGCCTCGACTGTTTCCACATCTCTCATCTCTCCAACAAGGACAACATCGGGGTCTTCTCTCAGCACTGAACGAAGCGCATTGGGATAGGAAAGCGTATCCACGTAGAGCTCTCTCTGATTAATCACAGCCTGTTTTGGCGTGAAGAAAAACTCAATCGGGTCTTCGATGGTGATGATATGGACTCTCCTCTTCTGGTTGATGAGTTCAATCATGCTTGCCAGCGTAGTGGACTTTCCGCTTCCTGTGGGTCCGGTGACAATCACAAGCCCCCGGGGTAAATAACACAGTTGGGCAACTCTCATCGGTATTCCCAGCTCGTTGAAGCTTTTAACTTGTGGAGGAATCCTCCTGAAAACACCAGCCACTGCGCCTTTCTGGTTAAAGATGTTGGCTCTGAACCTTCCCAAGTCTTTTACTCCGAAAGAGAAGTCGAGCTCCTTTTTCTCCTCAAACTGTTTTTTCTGACTCTCGGTCATGATGCTGTAAATAAGCTCCTTGGTCTGAGCCGCGTTGAGCGCGTGTTGTTCGATTGAAACCATTGAGCCGTCAACTCTTACTCGAGGAGGTATGCAGGTGGTAATGTGCAGGTCGCTCGCTCCCATCTCGACTGTCTTTTTAAGAAAGTCATGTATAGATTCAGCCATTTTTACTCCTTGTCTTTTACTGTTTCCCTCAAAACCTCTTCCACAGAAGTGATGCCATTCTTTATTTTTATCAATCCACTCCTTCTCAGAGTAATCATTCCTTTCTCTATCGCTCTTGCTTTTATCTCTCTTGAAGAAGCCCTGTTCAATATCAGCTCTCTCATATCATCGTCTATGTCCATCACTTCAAAAAGCCCTGTTCTTCCCTTATAACCTGTGTTATTGCAGATGTCGCATCCCTTTGGCTTCCAGATCCTCAGATTCTTCATTTCCTCCTTAGAAAAGCCCATTTCAAGGAGCACTTCAGCAGAAAGCTCGTGAGGCTGGCGGCACTTCTTGCATAGCCGCCTCACCAGCCTCTGGGCAACAATGAGTATGAGGGAGTTGGCGATGAGGAAGCTTTCGATGTTCATGTTAACCAGCCTGTTGATGGTTGAGGCAGCATCATTGGTGTGAAGGGTGGAAAAAACAAGATGACCGGTGAGAGCAGCCTTGATGGCAATATCAGCTGTCTCAAAATCTCTCATCTCACCGACGAGCATGATATCAGGGTCCTGCCTTAAGAAAGCGCGGAGGACAGAGGGAAAAGTGAGCCCTATCTCCTCTTTAATATTCACCTGAGTAATGCCCGGGAAATGAAATTCAACCGGGTCTTCAGCAGTGGTGATGTTCTTCTCCAGAGAATTGAGGTTTGAGATGGCAGAATAAAGAGTGTTTGTTTTACCGCTTCCTGTGGGGCCCGTGACAAGGATGATTCCCCAGGGTTGCTCGATAGCACGCTTAAAGACATTCAGAGATTCCTTTTCAAATCCAAGCTGGGCCAGGTCGAGCTTCAGCATCTCCCTGTCAAGAATCCTAACCACGACTTTCTCCCCAAAGATGGTTGGCACGCAGGAAACCCTCATGTCAATACTTTTAATGCTTTTATCCTCGTTTTTTATCCTCATTCTTATCTGCCCATCCTGGGGAAGACGCCTCTCGGCAATATCCATGCCGGCCATGATTTTTATTCTGGAGATTACCGGGTCTTTGAATTTTCGGGCAATATTCATCACTTCATGAAGAATGCCATCAATTCGGTATCTTACCCGGAGCGATTTCTCATAAGGCTCAAAATGCATATCGCTGGCCTCTTTCCTCACCGCATCGATGAAAATTTTATTGACAAGACTTATTACAGGTGCCTCTTCAACAGAGAGCGTCTCTTCAGGCTCTTCTTCTTTCTCCTCTTCCTCGATTATCCTGATGCTCGAATCCTCAGCTAACTCAACTTCATCCAGAGCCTTTTTCAGCCTCACTGCATGTGAAGAGCCGTAGTACTTATTGATCGCGTTCTTAACCGCTGTTTCAGAGGCTACAACCGGTTGGACACTTAGCCCTGTTCGAAACTCGATGTCTTCGATGGCGGCAATATCCGCAGGATCTACCATGGCTAGGGTGAGGAAAGAACGAATTCTGTGAATGGGCATTATCCTGTATTTCTGGGCGATTTCAACCGGGATGAGATTTATCACATCAGGGTAAACCTCAAACTGTTCAAGGTCAACATAAGGATAACCAAGCTGGCGGCTGAGCGCTTGGGCCATTTCCTCCTCGGTTATAATACCCAGTGAAGTGAGGGCTGAACTTATCGGAACCCCGTTTTTTTTCTTATACTCAACCGCCTCTTCAAGCTGGTCTTCGCTCACAAGCCTCTCTTTAAGAAGGAGTTCACCCAGATTAGATTCCATTTACATCTTCTCCGACTGCAGATTCAAACAGCAGGCTTAGAGAGCTGCCTAATATAATGACGAGCCTCCTGGAGAAAAAATCTCTTTTGTGCCCCTGGGGTCAGGTCTTACATTAATACATTTGGCATGAACTGCGCGTAAGAAATATTTCTCTGGGAAATTTTTTCTAGAAAATGTGTTAATGTAAGACCTGACCCCATTGGCTGACGCCATTGGTACGTGTCCCTTGATTTCCACCTTGATTTTCATGTTTCCTGTTTATAATCCAGATTAGCCTGGATTATTTGTGAATAATCCAGCCTAAATGATTACAGAGGACTTCTGGAGCGTCAATCACCACCGGAGAGGATTTCCAGGATGATTTTCCCTCTCCCTCCCTCACCTCTTAAGGCTACCAATTTTTACCTTATCTCCCCTGGCCTGAACTTAAGCTGTGGAGTCTATTCTTCCCCAACACAGAAGAATATATCTTTCCAAGCCTATCTCTCCGGCGGGGTTCAATTGATTTCGCTTTTCCGATTATGATATATTCCTGCCGAGGAAGATAATCTCTACCTGGCAATAATTCCTGGTATTAACACCAAAAGAGGAATGAACTCCTTAAAAGCCTTGCATGAAAAGGGACATTCAATCTGGCTGGATTATCTGAGGAGATTTTTGCTCACTGGAGGAGAGCTTAAAAGACTTGTGAAAGAAAATAAGGTCAGAGGAGTCATCATTAATTTAAAAGTATTCGAGAAGGCTGTGGCTGGAAGTTCAGATTATGATGTGAGACTCAGAAGCCTTATCACTTCCCAGCCGAACTCAAAACCTAAGCAGATATACGAAATTCTCCTCCAAGAAGACGTAACCACGGCGGCCGACATTCTGAGAAGCGTTTACGATAAAAGCAGTGGAAAAGATGGTTATGTTAGTATCTGTCTCTCTCCAGAGCTTGCTCACAGCGCGGAGGCCAGCATTGAGCAGGCACGGGAGCTCTGGAAAAGAATAAATCGTCCCAACCTGATGATAGACCTTCCTGCAACCCGAGAGGGAATTCAAGCTCTGCGAGTGCTTGTTTCAGAGGGTATCAACGTCAACGCTAAGCTTATTTTTTCTCCTGCTCAATATGAAGCCGCAGCTCAGGCTTACCTGAGCGGAGTCGAAGAAGGGAAGAATGTGGAAAAAGTGTCCTCTTTTGCTTCTATCCATCTCAGTCCTCTGGAGAGAGCGGTGGAGGGGGCTATCAGCAAAGCAGGGGATAAAAAGCAACTCGCCCTTAGTGGAAAAATTACCCCGGCTTTGGCTCTAGTGGTTTACAGATGCTTTCGAGAAATATTCGGTTCTCTCCGCTGGCATTCGTTCGCAGCACAGGGAGCAAAAGTACAGAGGCTTCTCTGGACAGACATCAGGAATGATATCTCAGTCTCTTCTCTCCTCTTAATTGGAGGCCCCGCTGCCTCTGATGCAGCTGCAGCTATCTCCCCGGCGGCTCTTCTTTCGACCAGAGAAGAGACCGACCTCCAGGTTGGGGCTGAAGAACTTTTTGAAGCATTAACTGATCTAAATATCGACCTCAACTCTCTAGGGGAAAACTTACAGGAAAAGGAGCTTTTTTCCCTCAGCAGCCTCTACCATTATCTTCTTGAAAATCTGGAGAAAAAAAAGGCTAATTTTTGCTCGGGCATAAAAGGAACAGTGGAGCTTTCACCCGGCAAGTACAGAGAGAGAGTTGAATCCCGTCTGAAAAAATGGGAAAAAGATAAATTTTCAAGAAGGCTCTGGGAAAAAGACCCGACTCTCTGGTTCAGGAAAAAAACACCTGAAATTGCAGACAGGCTGGGCTGGATTATGCTGCCGGAATCGATGTCTGCCAGGGTGGATGATTTTATCTTCTTTGCGCAGGGGGTAAAGAACGAGGGATTTAGGAGGGTAATACTACTCGGCATGGGAGGATCAAGCCTTGCCCCAGAGGTTTTTCAAAAAGTTTTCGGCTCTGCTCCTGGTTTTCCCCGGCTTACAGTGCTCGACACCACCCATCCCTCTGCTTTGAGCTCGCTGGCGAAAAAGCTCGACCTCGCCCATACTCTGTTTATCGTCTCCAGCAAGTCCGGAACCACGCTCGAAACTCTTTCTCTTTTCAGGTATTTCTGGAAGAGAGTGAGCGAGATGAATAAGCTCCCCGGAAAAAATTTCATCGCCATATCTGACCCCGGCTCCCCCCTCATTCGGTTGGCTGAGGAAAGGAATTTTCGGAAAATATTCACTCCTCCTCCTGATGTTGGCGGCCGTTACTCGGCTCTCACAGATTTCGGACTTCTGCCGGCAGCAATCCTGGGCATTAATATCGAAAAACTTCTCGATAATGCCTTGCTTTCATCCGAAAACTGTGCTTTCTGCGTTCCTGAAAAAGAATCTTCCGGCCTTTCACTCGGAGCTTTGCTGGGAGTAACCGCCCGCGAAAGAGACAAATTAACCATCATCACCTCACCTTCAATCCAGAGCTTCTCAGACTGGCTGGAGCAGCTTATGGCTGAGAGCACGGGAAAGGAGGGAAGGGGGATAGTACCCATAACTCATGAACCTGTATTGGATATTTCTCTTTACGGAAACGACAGGCTTTTCCTGTTTATCATCCTCAAGGAGGACGAAAGCCTCAAACTTGAAAAGATCTACTATGAACTCAAAACAAGAGGAAATCCAGCCGTGAAAATTATGCTCAGGGATAAATATGAAATTGGCCGCGAAATATTCCGTTGGGAAGTGGCTGTTTCCTCAGCCGGCACAGTGCTGGGTATACATCCTTTCAACCAACCAGATGTCCAGCTTACCAAAGACTTTACCCGAGAAATAATGGAGAATAGAGACAAAAGAGAAGCGTTTGAAGGAACCGAGGCAAAGACATTTTCCATCACAAGTCCAAATCTCCCTTTGGCTCTGAAAAAATGGCTCTCTTCAGCAGGCCCGAATGATTTTGTCGCCATTCAGGCCTTCCTTGCCCCTGAGCCCCGAACAACAGAAGCCCTGCAAGAACTAAGGCTTTCCATCCTGGAAAAAACCCACCTGGCCACAACATCAGCTTACGGACCGCGCTTTCTTCACTCCACAGGTCAGCTCCATAAGGGAGGCCCTTCGAACGGTCTTTTCCTCCAGCTCTTTGATGAGCCGGAAGAGAAGATCCCGGTTCCTGAAACAGATTACACTTTTGCCCAACTCATCAGCGCTCAATGTCTCGGAGACTATCAGGCACTCATTAAAGGGAAGAAAAGGGTTTTGAGAATTAAACTGGAAGACAATATAGTGTCTAATTTAATGTTGCTCTCCGACATCATAACTACCTTTTAACCTAAAATCCCATTTTTGTAATGAATAAACCTGCAGAAGAGGAAGTAGTCATAGTAGAGGAGAATGAAATGAAGCACATCAAGATAATCTTAGTTGTCATTCTAACACTTATTTTTATTTTAGGTTTGCTCACAGCCTCCACTAAAGAAACATTTCCAAATCTACTGGGGTCAGGTCTTACATTAACACATTTAGAATGGACAGCGAGTAAGAAAAATTTTTATATCTGGAAAATGTATTAATGTAAGACCTGACCCCAATAGCACTTGTCCCTTGATTTCGTGAATAATCAAGGTAAAAGGAATAAACCTGATTCTGACTTAAGTTGACTTACTTTCTTATGGAGCTTATAATTAAATTGAGCTCGATATGGGAATTTTTCCATGGTCACAATAAGTCGAGTAACTCTGCTTCTGGGCTTGTTCTTTCTTACTAACCTTAGCTGCTCTAATCCATTTAATCCTTTTACAAAGCAGGACCTCGAGCTTACTCCAGATGATTATGAGGAGGCTGAGCTGATGTCTCTCTGTCTTTCAGGTGAACTCAGGGCTCCTGATGATCTATCTGAAAAAGTATTATTGAGTCTTGCCTCTGTTCGTTCAGCATTTGGAGACGAATTTGAAACAATAAATGACCTCAAGTTTCACTCCCCATGGGAACCCGGCTGCATTATAATCGGTTTTGACACTGAGACAGAGAAAAAGGTTGCTAACGGTGAATATCATGCCTGGGATGACCTTAACGCTGAGTACCAGGTTACCCGGATAGAGCTTTTTCGCTTCGGTGGTGCTGTGCTTTATTTTAAAGACAAACTTCATCCCCGCCGCCTAGCAGAATTATATAGTGTGCTCCCTGGGGTAAAATATGTAGAGCCAAACACTTTTGGGGGAGATTTTCCCAATGTCTACCCTCGCCTAACAGCAAATGGAATAACTTACTTATTTCGCAACGCGTGGGGTGACTGCCCTGCTGGATGCATATATAGTGAATTCTGGTATTTCTTCGTTCTTGGCTGGGAGAAACCCAAATTTATCGGCTACTGGGCTCCTCATAAAAAACCCTCTGTCCCCCCGTGGTGGAATGAGGCTAAAAGAAATATTGATCAATACCGTAAGTGGTAAGAAAAGATTAAAGACCAGCCGGACTGTGGCCAGTGTTTGCTCAAGATGAAATCTTCTCCAAAAGACTTCCATATCCCATGAGTTTTTTCTGAATACCTGCTTTTTTCATCATAGACCAAAAAGTAGCGGTATTGCTGGAAATAACCGGTACCCTCAGCTCATTCTCGAGCTGATCTAATATCTCGATTGTTCTGAAGTTTGTGCAGCTTATGAATATGCCCTGAGTCTCCGGGATAAATATTTTTAGTCCAAGCTCATATGCTGCATCTGGCCCTTTTCTTCCCACCTCCTTGTTTTCCACAATACCCAGGCCCTGAATTCTCAAAACCTCTATCCCATTCTGCTCAATGAACCGTTTCTCCATCCTGTTTATGTCTTCATTGTATGGGGTAGCAATACACACTCTGCTTATCTTGAGAGCAACCAAGGCATCGATCATTGCCTGAGCTGTAGCCACTGCAGGAATACCGGTTCTTTTCTTCAATTTCTGCTCTATCTCCCGGCCATGCTCTTTCCCTCTAAACAAACTTCCCGTAGTGCAGCCATAAGCGAGGACATCGATGTCTACATCAGCCAGTCTTAAAGCAGCTTCAAGCATCTCAACTTCCATCTCTTCTAGATTTTCCAGGGAAATTTCTTTAAGTCTCGCTCTTGCGGTGTGGACAGTGGCCCATCCTAAAGCCATCTTCCAGAACTCAGCCTCCATATTTGTGTTTGAAGAGGGAATAATTAGCCCGAATTTCATTTCAATGGACACTATTTTCTCAAAGCTAGTATACATAATTATGAAAAAAAATGATAAAAATAAAAGAGAGACAATGAAATGTCCAGTTCTCGCTTTTTTCTCTGCATATAAGTTGTAAAATCACCTATAATCAATCCAGACGCAATCATTCACCTCTCATCGCAATGAGAGAAGCAAGGTGGCCATCTCATATATTGAGCGAGACTGGCGAGACTCTCAGAATGAAGGAATTGCCATTATTCCCTTCAGTCGCTAGCACTTTAAAGATATCTATTGTGTTTGCAATGAATCATGAAAGAAGCCATTCTTTACGACACGTTACAAGACAGTAAAGTCCAGTGTAACATCTGCCAGAGAAAATGCGTGATTAAAGAAGGAGATAGAGGATACTGCCTGACAAGGATTAATCGAAAGGGGAAACTCTACTCTCTCATCTACGGGCTTGTATCAACAATGATGATCTCCCCTATTGAAAAAAAACCAGTCTATCATTTCTTTCCAGGCTCAGAATGGCTCTCCTTGGGAAGTTTTGGCTGTAACTTTCGCTGCCCAGGCTGTCAAAACTGGGACATTGCCCATTCACAGGTTAAAGAGGAGGTTAAAACTGCACGACTTATTTCCCCAGAAGAATTAATCCAAATAGCTAGGAGAAACCGGTGTCTGGGGATTTCCTGGACGTATAACGAACCCACTCTCTGGTTTGAGTATACTCTGGAAGGGGCAAAATTAGCGAAAGAAAATAATATCTACACCAATTATGTGACGAACGGATTTATCACTCCAGAAGCTCTGGACCTCATCGGTCCTTATCTTAATGTATACCGAGTGGACCTGAAAGGCTTTTCTAAAAATTCCTACAAAAAAATTGCCAATGTAAAAAATTTCATAGGTATCCTGGAAATAATTAAAAGGGCCCAGAAAAAGTGGAGAATGCATGTAGAGATTATCACCAATATTATTCCAGGATTTAACGATAGTGAGGAAGACTTAAGGAAAATGGCTTCTTGGATTTGTGAAGAGTTAGGGAAAGATACTCCTTGGCATGTCACTCGCTTTTTCCCGCATCTGCGTCTTTCTCACATTAATCCAACACCTATAAAAATCCTTGAAAAGGCGAGAAAAATAGGCTTTGAACAGGGACTCACCTATGTCTACTTTGGCAACGTTTGGGGAGGAAAGGGTGAAAACACATATTGTCCCAACTGCAGAAAACTTCTCATCGAAAGGGCAGGATTGGCGATGAGAGCATCTCATTTGGAAAATGGAAGATGCAGATTCTGCAAATTCGAAATAGCTGGAAAATTTTGATATAAAAAAACCAGCAGCAATGACTCCTCACCTACCTGTCTCTATCACCTTTTCATCGTCAACAATAAAATCAGGAAATCCTCCTCCAACTTCAATATCCAATTCTGCGCAAATATGAGAACTAAAAAAACAGAGGATTCACCACTGAAATGAGTTCCCTCTCTAACGGCACATTTTTTGCCGCAATATAAGACAGATAATGATAAAAGATAAACAGCTATGAGAATTTCTTGAAAGGATGCATCCCATTGACAAATAAGAACGGATTACTATATACACTGAGGGGAAACTCGAGAATGCAAAGATTACTTTTCCTCTTAACAGCTTTCCTCTTCTGCCTTTCTTTTTTCGCCCAAGAAGAATCCCATGATGTAACTGTTATAAATATCGAGGTTCCCGTCAGAGTGTTCAAGGCAAACAAATTTGTGGATAATTTAACTATCGACGATTTCGAAGTCTATGAGGACGGAAAACTACAGAAAATCGTCGCAGTCTATCTAATAAAAAAGACCGGCATTAAAAGAGAGGAAACAACTAAAGAAATAGAAAAGAGAACACTTTACGCCTGATGTTTCCAGAAATTTTGTCCTGCTTTTTGAACTTACTGATTACTTGCCCGAAGTCGGAAAGGCTCTAGATTACTTCTTTAAACATGTCATCATGACTGGAGATACTCTCAAAGTTATTACTCCTGTCAAAGCGTATGAATTTAAAAGGGAAGCACTAAAGAGATTACCTAGAGATAAAATCTCTAACCAGTTAAAGGAAAAAGTAAGGAAAGACACA
>JBHIDX010000017.1:0-38026 GCA_046760305.1 Candidatus Aminicenantales bacterium | reverse complement strand
TTTTTAAATGACAAGATGATATCCCTACGGTTAGATTTTAGATGATTTGATACGAGTTCTTGACTTGGGTATTTTGAGTTTTATAAACTTAATTAACGAGGTCAGTGAGTGGGAATCGTGGAAAATGGGAAGGGATTTGTCGCATGCACAAAAATGAAATTCTTGTATTTTTTATGGGGCACTACTGCTTCACCTTATAGAGAGTAAAAAGGGAAAACAAAAATTTCTTCAGACTTGTCTATTTGAAAACTTTTTTTCTTCGCCAAACATTAAGTGAAATTCTACCGTTTTTAAAGGATTGAAATAAGCATGAAAGAATTAAATAGGATAATTGCCTATTGGTATGATTGTATTAAAAATGAAGATATTTTAGAGAAGGATATTTCTATAAATGTTAGAAGCAAAGCTGTACTTTACTCCTTTGATAATGACCCATTCATTTTTGACAGAAGAAAAAGACTTGTCTCAGTTTCTGGAGATGAAAAATTAACTACCTTTTCAGATTATATCAGCACCCAGGGTTATGAATCCTATTATGGATATCCAATTCTATTTTATTTTGATGATGAAACAAAGAAACACTTGATTGCACCGCTTTTTATAATCAGGGTGAAATTTATTAGAGAAAACCAAGAACTGTATTTACAAAAAGACGAACGAAATCCTACTTGTGGGATTCAGGCATTTAGTAGACTCGGATTTCGCACGGAAGAAATTGCTGATATAAGTCAATCTTTAGAAAAACAATTTAGAAGTAATTTTTCTAAAAAAAGAAATTTGGCAGAAGAGTGTTTAGAGATCATTCAAAAAGAAGCTGAGATTCAGATTAATGAGCCCATAGATCCTAATCGGCTAACTAATTCAAAAAAACTTTCAAGAAATATGACACAAGGTCTGTATAATAAGAGTTTAGTCTTTGCTGGTGAAAATACTGTTTATAATATTAACCTGCTCAAAGATTTATTGGAATTAAAGGAAAAAAATGACTTAGACAGAACAGCTCTTTCATTTATTCTTGAAAAAGTTCCTTCAGTGAGAGGAGTTGAAAAAATACCAATTCTTCCCTTCCCTTCAAATGAGTATCAAGTAAAAGCCCTACAAGATATATTTCAAAATAAGTTATCTGTCATCACAGGTCCACCTGGCACTGGTAAAAGCCAATACATTTCAAACCTGCTGATTAACTTGTTTCTTGAGGGAAAATCAGTCCTATTTGTTAGTCACACTAATGAAGCTGTTGATGTTGTCAATCAAAAAATAAATGAGAAATTTCGAAACTTAATGCTCCGGACAGGAAAGAAGGAGTTTCGGCAAGATTTAAAAGGGAAATTCAATGAGTTAATCTTAGATTCGGAAAAGAGAATACACAGAGGTACTGATCTTATAGAAATAAACTCATTATGGAAAACTATTATTACATATAGAGAGAGATTAGTAGAGTTAGATACATTAGAAAGAAAGTTCGAAGAACTATATTATTATTACAATAATGAAAGCAGGTTTCTTATAAGATTAGATCTCTTTTCAAAGTTTGTATCTTCGGTAAAAAAATTTCTATTGTTTATAAAACTTAAATTACTTAAGAGGAAATTAAATAAATTTTCCAATCGGTTAGAAATAGAGCGAGAAATAAAAAGGTTAGAGAACAATTTTTATAAATCCTCAGAAAGATTAATAAAAGGTATTTACCTACAAAAAATGCTGGGAAAAGGAAGAAACATTGGAAAAGTAAAGTCCTTTTTATATCAAATAGATTCTAGCCGGTTAAATGACAATGGCATTGACAGCTATTTATTTATTGATGCTCTTGATGTTTTGAAAATATGGTCATCTACTCTAAGGTCAATCAGAAGAACCTTCCCATTGAGTCCTGGTATTTTTGATTATGTAATTTTTGATGAGGCTTCCCAAGTCGATCTTCCATCCGCAGCACCAGCTCTTTATCGAGCAAAAAGGGCCATTATAGTCGGCGATCCTATGCAACTTACCCATATCGCAGGTATAACCAGAGATATAGATAAGGGACTTGCTAAGAACCATGGTTTAATAGAAGAGAAAGATATTTATCCTGTAAAAATAAGATATTGCGATGTTTCACTTTATAAGGCAGCGGAAAATTCCCTGAATCATAAACCTATTCTATTAACTAACCATTATCGTTCAGAAGACCAAATTATTACATTATGCAATAAAGCTTTTTATAAGGGACGCTTAAAAATAATGACGATGCTTGATCACTCTCAATACCCTAGCAGCTTACCACTGGGGGTTCATTGGGTCAATTGTGAAGGCGAAGTTTATAAGCATCCAGCGGGAAGTAGAATTAATCAGGCTGAAGTTCTATTAGTAAATGAGGTTTTTCAAGATGTATTAAGAAAAATATCAGGGACGAATCTGAGTATAGGCGTGGTAACTCCCTACTCTCGGCAACAGAATGCGATACACGAAAGAATTTTCCAGTCAACACCCTCAGAGCTTCTTGAAAAACATGATATTAAAATTCTTACTGCGCATAAATTTCAGGGATCTGAAAAAGACATTGTGATATTTTCTTTGGTTCTTGCAGCTCATGGAAATGGGAATAGTGACCGATGGTATAATATTTATCCTCAGATTTTAAATGTAGCCTTATCCAGGGCGAAGTATCTTTTATATATTGTCGGGGATAAAAACTTTTGTTATGGAAGGGCTGGCGTATTAAAAAGATTAGTGGAAACTTATGATGAGATTAAAAGACAAGAAGAAACTGAAGAATATACCTTATTTGAGAAATTTGATTCTCCGACCGAAAGATATCTTTTTAAAAAGTTACAAGAGATAGATTTTGAATTTCTTGGATACAAATTAATTCCAAAACTAGTGGTTAAAAGATATACTCTTGATTTTGCACTTTTAGGCAAGAAGAAGATCGATATTGAATGTGATGGATACCAACATGAGATAATTGAAGGGCTACCAGTATTAGGAGATGTTGAAAGAGATGAATTTTTGAAAAAGGAAGGGTGGGTCATTATAAGATTTTCTAATCATAGAATTTTGTCTCAAACTAATATGGTAATCGAGGATATTTTGAATTTACTTAAGGATTGAAGGTTATAACTTCACCTAGCATTTCTTAAAAGGTTTGTGCCTTACAAAACTCACTGGAAATTCTGCCCATCTTATCATTCTTAAAATTTAAACTTTTTAATGTCATCTTCGCTTTTTTTAATTTTCTAGGACTTTTCGGGAAATGTTACAGAACTATGATATTTCTTAACGCTCTCATCAGTTAGTACTTGTAGTACTCTCCCCTTTAACCGTAGTATGTAATATGATTACGGACTCCAAAGTCCTATAAACGAGGAGGCCTTTTATAAACTTATTGCTCCATTTGAAATAACCTATGTGCAGGACCATATAGCCCTTGTCCTAATTCAAGGGCGGTAAGAATTCATTGTTCTCCATAAATTTATTTATTTCAGCCAATATTTCTTTTTTGTATTTGTGGTGGTGCTTGGTGATAGTAATGATATAAACCACGGGGATCACAGGAATAATTGACAGAGAAAAAACAAAAGTTTTAAATGAGGAGGAAGGGAGGTTAAAAATGAGTGTAATCCAATGCTTTCAAATAATGTTTAGCGGATCTCTGGTTTTGGCAACGGCCACACTAGCATTTATAACCTATAGATATATGAGAGCCACAAAGAGAATGGCTAATATTATGCAAAAGGAACTTGAGCTCAGAATTTTGCCACTTTTAGAGCCCAAAATTTATGTACACAAAGATGCTCTAAAACCATTGGTTGAAGTAAATGTTAAAAATATTGGCTCTTTTCCTGTTTATTTCAGCCATATTTTTTATAAATTCTGGGAGAGAATGGATCCAGAAGGTAATCAGATGTCTAATATTCAATGGGTTAATAGATGGATTGGAAAAGGGGATATATGCGAGGAGAATATAAGGTTTGATTTTTCAATTTTAAAGGGTTTTTCAACTGCGGATGATGTCAAGAGAGATGGCATGGCTTCATTAGAGCTGCATTTTGAAGATATCAATAGAAATGAATTCACGGAATTTAAAGATAAAATAATTATGTTTTAAAAAAAATAATACCTAGTTCCATTAAGACATTTCTTACATGCCCGAGGAAAAGTAGAGCGGATATTTGTTAACAAATAGGACGCAGAGTCGAGTCTTGCTTGAGGAGTTTCTTTTAAGAGGTAGAAAGTCTTTCTGGAATTCATGACTGATTAACTTTTTTGGACCAATGACAATTAAAATTCAGTTTTTTCTGTCTTATTTGAAGTTTATAGCTAAGAATTGGCTAAATAAATGAAGATAAAAAACAAAAGCTGCTGGACAGCTGATTTAACATATCTAGGTTCTTTTCTATTAAATATCTAAAAGATAATATTATGAGGATTTATATTCTTTATCCTGGTTCTATCTCTGTTCCTCTTGAGATTATGTTCATGTAATCAACAAATAAATACTTGCGGTATCTTTTCTTTCCTGAAACCTCTTTCAGAATTCCCATCTTGTTGAACCTATTAGCTAAATTTGTGGCAGTTTGACGGCTAATTTTTAGTTGCCTTTCTATGTCTGAGATGCTAATTAGAGGTCTTTCAAATAAAATATCTAACAATTTTACAGCATGAGTGCTCCCAATCTTCTTTGTGAAGAGTTCATTGGTTAGCTTATTTTTCAACCCAATGATTTCCTTTACTGAAGAAGCAGCTTCCACTGAAACCTCTATTACTCCCTGTAAAAAGAATTTCAGCCATCCTTCCCAATCCCCTTCTGTCCTTATTCTCATCAGATAATCGTAATATTTCTCTCTGTATTTCTTTAAATAAATGCTCAAATAAAGCAATGGCCGTATAAGGAAACCTCTCCAAAAAAGATAGAAGGTGATCAATAATCTTCCTATTCTGCCATTCCCATCTAGGAATGGATGAATTGTCTCAAATTGAGCATGGATCAGACCAATCTTTACCAAAGGAGGGAGATTATCCTTCTCATGGATAAACTTTTCCAGATCTGACATCAATTCATCAACTTGATTATGTGGTGGTGGAATGAATATTGCCTCGTTAATGGTGCAGCCAGGAGGCCCTATCCAATTTTGAGACCTTCTAAATTCACCTGTCCTTCTTGAGGTCCCCCTAACACCCTTCAACAGTATCTTATGAATTTCCTTTATTAATCTTAACGACATCGGGAAATCGTTTTTTTTCAATCGGTCCATCCCATAATTTATTGCCTTTACATAATTCACAACTTCCTTAATCTCGTTAATATCTTCTTTTGGTGTTAAATCTGCCTCAAAAGCAAGAAGACCCTCTAAAGAGGCCTGTGTTCCTTCGATCTGAGAACTTAGCAAAGCCTCTTTTTTTGTATACATCGCGATGAAAAGGTCTGGATTCGGAAGGATAAGGGCAACTCCATCTAATCGAGCTAAGGTGCGATCTGCCTCTGATAATAAGAATTGAAGCTGTTCATCATACTTGATAGATGGAGACGGAGGCAAAGGGTTCGGTATAAAAGCTTTATAACCCCCTAGTTGTGTTAAATATCTGCCTGCTCTGTTTTTTGTCATAAATCAACTTTTTTTGACATAAAATGAATTTTTCTTTCTAAGTCAATTTTACTTGATTTATTTAAAAAGTCAAATTTCTAAGTCAAATAATTTTGACTTAGAAACCTATTTTTTATAATGAATCTATGCAATTGGATTATCACCCATGAGGTCTTCTCCCTCATGCCTCACTAAAATCTCATCTCCATGGCAATACAGACTATGAGTGGAGTAAATTTCTATAGTTGTCTGAATCAGAAGAAAGAAAAGAGTTTAATGTGCGTGGGCGTTACTAAATTATTAAAAATGTTCCGGGGGTAACAATTGGCAAATTTTCAGGTTGCTAGTAAGATATTGAGTCAAAAATATTAAACATAAAGTAGGAATTCTGTTATTCTTAGGAGGGATTTCAATCTTACGTGCTTCTATTTTAAAGGAGCAATTACTTGTTTGCTTGCGAGAAGGATACAAGGAGGTAGAGAAATGATGCGGGTTTCGACATCAATGAGCATGAAGAGTGCGACTGAAATCATGGCTTATGGAACAGCCGTAAATTTTGAGTAGAAGGTAAGAGATGAGCAGCTGGGATAAAAGGTTGATTTCAATCCTGACCTCGATAGTCGTTCTTATTATCCCTCTTCTTTCTCTTTTTCCTCAAGAATATGTGGAGCAGGGACGCTTTTCTATTTACTTTAGAGAAAAGGAAGTGGGCTATGAGTCTTACACCTGGAAGGAAGATAGCAAGGGCTATTATCTTGAGATTTCAGGTAGGATAACCGAACCGGTAAGGCTGGAGATAACAAAGCTTGTTATTCGTCTCGATAAAAGTTTTATTCCCTCTGGTTTTTATCTGAAAGGGAGGATAAGTGGAGTAAGCCAGGAAGTCTCAACTGTTATCCAGGACGGGATGGTTGAGAATGAGATAAAAATTGCTGACCAGAAAAGAAAGAGTAAAACGCAGGTGCGTAGAAATGCCTTTCTTCTTCCTACCGCTGTTTATTCGCCTTTTATGGTGATAACAAAGAAGTTTGGCTGCGGACTGGAAGAGCAGAAAGAGCTTGCCGCTTATATCATCCCCCAGCTTGAGGTACATTTTACACTCGAGCCTCTTGAAGGGGAACCATGTGCGCTTCTGATGATGATGAACGGAATTGAGATTGAGCTCGAAACAGATGAGAAAGGCAACCTTAATTCAATTACCATTCCTTCCCAGCAGTTGAGGATAATAAGGACTTCTCTACCGGTGCCATAGGTCTCTTCCAGCTCTAACATTTTTTATGCTCTCGTCTGAAATCCATCTGTCGATTAAATCCTTCTTAAACCTCCACTGACCGGAAAGTTTGAAGCCCGGGACCTTGCCCTTCTGTGCCAGTTTATAAAGGGTAGAAAGGCTTATTTTAAGGTACTCAGCACATTCCTCAATCGTCATTACTTCAGAAGTTTCCATCGTTCAATCTCCAACAATATTTGATAATATATAACAGTTTTTATTAATTTAGATTAATATTGAAGAAAAATCAAGTAAATTTAGCTATCAAATCCATATCCCCGTAGGGCATATTCGAAAGGATTACCTCTAGTCTTTCTTTGTTCAGCTTGACATGAATTTACACGAGTCTATAGAATAGACGGGTGGTTAAGGAGAAAGTTCAAAAGAAGAAAATGGAAGAAGAGAAAGACTTTTATACACTCGAGAAAAATATCATCCTGCTTAAGGAGAAGATAGACGAGCTGGAGATGAGTGAGGATAAGAATAAGAAGGAGAAGATTGCTAAACTGAGGGGCGAAATTGAGAAAGAATGGGAGAAAATAAGACCAAAGCTCACAGCTCTGCATATAGTTCAGATTGCCCGGCATCCAAAAAGGCCGTACACTCTCGACTACATAGACTATCTGGCTAAAGATTTTATAGAGGTTCATGGTGACCGCAGGGCAGGTGATGATCCGGCTATTGTAGCTGGGTTCGGTTTTTACAGGGGGCGGAGTGCAGCTTTTATAGGACATCAGAAGGGGAGAACGACGAAAGAGCGGATTTCGCGGAACTTTGGCCAGCCAAACCCGGAAGGATACCGTAAGGCCCTGCGGGTAATGAAACTTGCCGAGAAGTTTAGCTTTCCGATTATCACCTTAATCGATACGCCCGGCGCTTTTCCCGGGATTCAGGCCGAAGAGCGCGGTCAAGCAGAGGCAATTGCATATAATCTTAAGGAAATATCGAAGCTCAGAGTGCCTGTGGTTGTCATTGTCATCGGTGAGGGAGGTAGTGGAGGAGCGCTGGCCATAGGAGTGGGCGATAAAATACTCATGCTCCAGTATTCCTTTTACTCTGTAATTTCACCTGAGGGATGTGCAGCCATCCTCTGGAAGGACCAGAGTGCTATAGCCCTGGCAGCAAATAGCCTGAGGATTAAGGCGGATGATCTGATGGAGTTGGGTGTCATTGATAAAATTATAGAAGAGCCTCCTGGAGGAGCACACGTTGATTATCTGCAGACATTTAAGAATGTCGACCGTCAGTTAAACCAGACATTAAAAAAGCTGGAGGAGATGACACCTGAAGAGAGGCTAGAAGCACGCTACAGTAAATTCAGGAAAATAGGAGTGTTTTCTGGGAAGTGAAAGAAAAAGCCCAAAAGAAAATGATATCTGCCATCAAAGGAACAAAGGACATCCTTCCTCAAGAGGCAAGAAAGTGGCAGGTGGTGGAGGAGACGGCCAGAAATATTTTTGAGCTTTACGGCTATAGGGAAATGAGGGGGCCTGTCTTCGAGGCCACCGAGCTTTTCGAGAGAAGCACTGGCCAGACTTCAGATGTAGTCATAAAAGAGATGTACACTTTTATCGACAGGGGTGGCCGTTCCCTCACCTTAAGACCCGAATACACACCCACTGTTGTACGGGCAATAATCGAAAACCGCCTTTATCTTAAGCCTGAAACTCTCAGGTTTTACTACATGGGACCGATGTTCAGGTATGACAAGCCCCAGAAAGGTCGTTTCAGACAGTTTCATCAGATAGACATAGAAGTTTTCGGAGAAAAGGACCCGGCCATTGATGCCGAAATTGTTGAGATGGCTGATCATCTTCTTCAGAAGCTGGGTGTTGAAGAGACCGAAACCCTGGTCAATTCGATAGGATGTAAAAAATGCCGGCCAGCCTACCACAGGGATTTGCAGTCCAGCGCAGAGAGGGTGAAGGATTCTCTGTGTGTTGACTGCCAGAGGAAATCAACCACAAACCCGCTGAGGATATTTGATTGTAAGGTTGAGAGCTGCAGGGCACTTTCTGCTTCTTTTCCGGCCATACTCGATTATCTCTGTCAGGATTGTGGGCAGCACTTCAGGCAGTTCTGTGCCTACCTTGATCTCTATCAGATTAACTACAGAATAGAGCCGCGTCTGGCCAGGGGACTTGACTACTACACAAAAACAGCTTTTGAGGTGATAAGTCCCAGATTAGGAGCCCAGAACGCAATCCTCGGGGGGGGGAGGTACGATGACATGGTCAGAGAGTTCGGCGGTCCTGACCTCTGCGGTATAGGATTTGCAGTCGGGATGGAGAGACTAATTTCTGTGGCAAAGCTGAAGCAGGCGAGCGAGAAATTTCTGTATGTGGCCTACATGGGAGAGGAGGCCAAAAAGGTAGCGATGAAACTGACAAGATGTATACGGGAACAAGGAGTGGATTGCCTAGTAGAATACAGGGAGAGAAGCTTAAAAAGCCAGATGAGCAGAGCTAATAAGCTTAAAGCTTCCCAGGTGTTGATCATTGGAGAGGATGAGGTCAACAAAGGAAAATTTCAGCTAAAGGAGATGAAAACAGGCGTCCAGCAGGAGGTGAGCGAGGAGAGCCTGCTCTCGATTCTTAAAAGAAACTTTCAGGGCAGTTAAAGAGAGGATGGGAGAGGGAGAGAAGAAAGTGCAAGGCTGGCGCCGGACTGCCTACTGTGGTGAGCTGCGGAGAAGTGATGCAGGCAGAAAGGTCATTCTTTTTGGCTGGGTACAGAGGATAAGAGATATCGGGAACATTGTCTTTGTTGACCTCAGAGATAGAGAAGGACTTGTTCAGGTTGTCTTCTCTGGTGAGGAAAAGAAGATTCTGGAGAGGGCGAAAAAGTTGAGGATGGAGGATGTAATTGGAATCAGGGGCATGGTTAGGGAAAGAACAAAGGGTGCCAGGAATCCTGAACTTCCAACAGGTGATGTGGAAGTTGAGGCAGAAGAACTTGATGTTTTGAGCACTTCCAGAGTTCCTCCTTTTGTCATCACTGACCCGCCGCGGGCATCAGAAGAGCTGAGGTTCAAATACAGATACCTGGACATGAGGAGGCCCAGGCTGCAGCGCAACATAAAGCTGAGGCATCTTGCAGCTCTCTGTGTGCGGAATTACCTCAACCAGAAGGGCTTTCTTGAAATAGAGACACCCTTCCTGACCAAGTCCACTCCAGAAGGAGCAAGAGATTATCTGGTCCCCAGCCGGATGTACAGAGGTCGATTTTATGCCCTTCCCCAGTCACCACAGCTTTTTAAGCAGCTTCTGATGATTGCCGGTTTTGACCGCTATTTTCAGATTGTCCGCTGTTTTCGTGATGAAGACCTGAGGGCTGACAGGCAGCCAGAGTTTACCCAGATTGATATTGAGATGAGCTTTTTTAAGAGGGATGTTCTGTTTGAGATTGTTGAAGGCATGATGGCTTCGATGTTTGAGCTAATCGGAGAGAAAATTTCACTGCCTTTTTCAGCTCTCACCTACAGAGAGAGCATGAACAGATACGGAACAGATGCTCCAGACCTGAGGTATGAGATGGAAATCAAGGATATTACAGAGATTGCTTCAGGTACAGAATCAAATGTCCTGAGAGGAGCTGTCTCCTCGGGGGGAGTGGTAAAAGGCTTCTTTTCGGAGGGAGGGGCGAGCCTTTCCCGCCGTCAGCTCGATGAGCTAGACCAGAAAGCAAAGAGCCTGGGAGCCAGAGGAACGATCTGGATAAAGAAAAAGAAAGGCTTCAGGTCTTCGTTAAGGATATCTGAAAATGACCTCAACAGCATCTGGAATGAGCTCAGCAGGAAAGAGGAAGGACTGGCACTTATTGTAGCTGATAGGGATGAAGTTGCACTGAAAGTGCTGGGAGAGCTGAGGAGAGAGCTTTTCCCGGTGGAAAAAACAAAGGAAGGAAACTTTAAATTTGCCTGGATTACAGACTTTCCTCTTTTTGAATGGAGTGATGAGGAGAGTCGTCTTGTCTCTGTCCACCATCCGTTTACCTCTCCCCATGAAGATGACCTTTCCTTTCTTGAGAAAAGCCCGCTCAGTGTGAGGTCAAGGTCATACGACCTGATTCTCAACGGAGTTGAGATCGGAGGAGGCTCACAGCGTATTCACGACAGGGAACTCCAGGAGAAGATTTTCATTGTCCTTGGCCTTAAAAAGGAGGAAACAGAGGAGAAATTCGGCTTCTTCCTCGAGGCCTTAAACTTTGGTGTCCCTCCACACGGAGGAATAGCTCTCGGTTTTGACCGTATTATCATGCTTCTGGCAGGGGAGGATTCTATCCGGGAGGTGATTCCATTTCCGAAGACAACAAGCGCCCTCTGCCTGCTTACAGGTTCTCCCTCTGAGGTTAGCTCCAGACAGCTTGAGGAGCTTGGCCTTAAAAAAACATGAAGTTTCCTGTTTCAGGGTCGATTTATCGTGGGCTCTTGGTTTTGGCTACTGCTATAGCACTTGTGGGACTGAGCATTCTTGTCCTTAAAAAGCATCCAGGACGAGCAGAGAGAGATTTTCCGGAGCTGGTTAAAAACGGTGGTTTTGAGCACTCTTCACCTTTATCCAAGCGTGGAACATGGAGAGTTTCACCCGAGAGGCTGTTCAGCTGGAATTTGTTTTCTTCTACAGGAAAAAAAGCTCTCCTTGTCGATGCTTCAAGACTTGATAGTGGAAGGAATGCAGAGGTAAGCTGCGTTCTAAAAGGAATTAGACCGGGATCATACTATCTCCTCCAGCTTGACCTCCACCGCGACAGGAACATCGTCGGTCTTTACCCTGCTGTTTCTCTTTTTGGCCAGGAAAGGAGGCTTAATGATTTCTGGGCCCAGGATAGATGGCAAAAAATCTCGCTCATTCTTAGATCTCCTCCGACTCTAGAGGAGAACAATACCAGCTTTTTTAAAATCATTATTCCTCATGGCCAGTACAAGCTCTGGATTGATAGTGTAAGTCTCAAGAAATTGGATGTCCTCACCCTTTTTCCCCGGAATAACGCACGCCTTGGGAAGGAGAAGATTACATTTTCATGGAAGGCTCCAGCCACTGACCGTCTTCTCGGAGTAAAGGTTGTCCTCTCAAGAAACAGTGATTTTAAAGGGAAAGAGATTATTGAATTTAAAACAGATAATAGAAGAGACCGTCTTACTCTACCGAGAGAGAGATTCGGAGTCGGCGAGTGGTTCTGGCGGGTTGAGATGTACCTCTACAGGAACCTCGTTTCTGTCTCTCTTCCGGCGCGATTTTTTATCAGGACCTCTTCTCACGAAGCGGAGGAGGGAAAAGAGAAAGAGATAGGGCTCACTGAAGTTCGTTATCAGCAGTTTTTTCCTCTCGGCATCTACAACGCTGAGGCTGGAGACTTCAGCGAGCTTCGCGATATCGGTTTCAATTCAGTCCATGTTTCTGGTGTTGATCGTGGAAAACTAATTAGTGTACTCGAAGCAGCTCATAAGAATGACCTAAGGGTGCTGATTCCATTCCGCAGTAGAACACCTCTTCTCGAGGAAGTTCTGGAGCAGGAAAGTGAAAAGGCATGGCTTCTTAGGTCTGAGACAGTTCTGGGTTGGTATCTGGATGATGAGCCTGAGGGGAGAAGCGTTTCGCCCAAGGAAATTCTCGGGCGAAAAGAATACCTGCGGCAGAAAGGGCTGCAGCAGCCAGGTACTATCGCCCTCTGCCGTTCATGGCGGGCAGTGGATTACGCCCAGGCAACAGATGTCATCATGTCTGACCCATACCCGATTCCTTTTAACCCCCTTTCCTGGCTGAGTGAGTCTCTTGATGAGATTTATGATGTGATCGCAGAAGACCGGACGAAAACAGCCTGGGCAGTTATACAGGCTTTTAACTGGGAGACATCTTCTTCCCAGGCGCGGGAAACAGGGCTTGCCTGTGAGCCCTCTTCTGAGGAAGTGAAAGCTCTCACCTACCTTGCCCTTGTTCACCGGGCGAGGGGGATTTTCTATTACACTCTGAGGTCAGGAGGATATTACCTGAGGGAGAAAAGAGAACTATGGGATGGGATCAAGGAGACAGTAAGGGAGCTTATCGAGATTTATCCACTACTTCTTGCCCCAGAGCCTGAGGATAAAATCATCTTAACCACTGATGAAAAGGACGCATGGGATATTCCTGCTGTCCATTTTACAGCGAAGCTCTTCCAAGAGAAAAAAGAGGGGCGGAGCAATAAGCATATTGCACCCGGAATTTATCTTATAGCTGTCAACACCGTTAACCGCGAGGCTACGGCTGAGCTGAGTCTTAAAAACCTCTCCTGGACCAAATTTAGTGAATTGGAGGACTTGTTTTCAGGTGAAAAAATTTCTCTCTCGTCCGGGAAGCAGCGCCTGGAGTTTTCTCCATATGAGCGAAAAGTTCTCCTGCTCAGACAATAGCTGACTCAGGCGAGCAGAGCAGCAATCATTCCGGAAAGGACAATCCCGTCAAAAGTCCCGGCCCCACCGATGGAGACAACTCCGGTCTTGAGAAGGTTTATATCTTTGAGATGAAGAAGGTCGGTTCCGATGAGCGGCCCCAGCACTCCAGCAGTGAAGGCCACCGGAGCAGCAGACCCGGGCACAAGAATCAAGGCAGGAAAAACAGCAGCTAGAGGTGGTATAAGAGTAGGAATGCTGATACCTACATTGGGGATTGGACGGGCTATAAAGTAGCACACAGCAATATTCACTCCTGTAATAAAGAGGAGCACAGCGGCCTCGTATGAGCCTAGTGAGGCCACACGGAATACCTCGTAAACAGCGATAATCGAGGGAATCAGGCAGCCCCCGACATTGACTGAGATGACCATGTAAGTCCGGACACTGGAGCGAAAAGCAGGGCTCCAGACTCCAGGGAGGATTCTATCCAGACCGAAGAAAAGGAAAGGTTGGTAATAAAGATCATGTTCCTGTTCAATTTTTTTGACTGGGATATTAATCAGTCCCCCTATGAAAATTCCTGTCAGAGCCATAAGTGCTAATCCAGGGGAGAGTCCGAGGCGGGAAAGAGCTCCAAACATGGCATGGGTTAAGAAGAAAGGAACAAGAAAGATAAGCAGGAAAAGGGTTAATATAGCGAAACAGCCTGGAGGCATTAACTCTTTCCTTTCATTTCTTTTTGGAACTGAGGGCGATGCTGCTTAATCTTAACATTTCGTCTGTTCATGTTCTCGATGACAAAGGGGTAAGATTCTAAGGATTCTAACTCAAGCTTCTCTTTTATCCCATAAAGTTCTAAAAGGCTTTCAAGCTTCCTGATTTCTTCTAAAGAAAAAAGGTCTTTCATCAACGCAGGCCAGGCTCTTATTCCCTCTTCCTTCAGTTTTTCCTCTTCCATTAGACGTGAACATTATATCATCTAGGAGATAAAAAAATCTTTTCCTCTCAAAATCCGTGATGATTGTGCTATGAAAAAGCCGCCCTTCCCGAATTCATCTCACATTTTAGATTAAACAAAGATGGTTTTATTTCGTATAATATTAGTCTGTTATTTCTTTGAAAGGAGGTAATTTATGAGAAAGAGAGGGATATTGAGTTTTTTTATCCTCATCGGGATTATCATTTCCATCACTCTTTTACCTTTTGCCCAGACGTTTGATGCTGTTAAAAACAGAGTAAAAACTCATACCTTGAAAAACGGGATGAAGTTTATCGTCCTCGAGCGGCATGACGCTCCTGTGGTTTCTTTCCATGTTTACGCTGATGTGGGGAGCGCCAACGAATCATACGGGATTACCGGCATCTCCCATCTCCTCGAGCATATGGCTTTCAAGGGAACCAAGGTAATTGGAACGAAGAATTACGAGGAAGAGTCCAGGATCCTGGAGGAGATGGATAAAGTCTATAACGAGATAAAGCGGGAAAAATCCAGAGTAGATCCTGATGCGGATAAGATTAAGGAGATGGAAGAGGAGTTCGAGGCTCTTCGTCTTAAAGCTAAAGAATACGTTATCAACAATGACTTGATTGACATGATGAAGCGCCAGGGGGATAGAGGCATTAACGCCTACACCAGTAATGATGCCACCCAGTACATTGACAGCCTTCCTTCGAACAAGCTTGAGTACTGGATGGCTGTTACTTCTGACCGCTTCCTCAACCCGGTTTTCCGCGAATTCTTCAAGGAACGAGATGTGGTCATGGAGGAGAGAAGGCTCGGTCTCGAGACACAGCCCCAGGGAAGGCTCATCGAGGATTTCCTGGCTACAGCTTTTAAGGCGCATCCCTATCATCATTCGGTTGTCGGTCATATGTCAGACTTGAGAAATATTACACGGAGAGATGTAGAAAATTATTTCAGGAAGTTCTATTCGCCCAGCAATCTGACAGCTGGCATTGTGGGCGATGTCGATCCAGATGAAGTTTTCAGGCTTGCTGAGCTCTATTTTGCACGAATTCCCAGCGGTCCGAAACCAGAGCCCGTGAGAACTGAGGAACCAGAGCAGTGGGGAGAACGGAGAGCGACTGTGGTCGCCAAAGCTCAACCTTTAATAATAGCGGGCTACCATATTCCTCCGGTAGGCGACAAGGATTATACTGCGCTTGAGGCTCTGACAAATATTCTTGGTCAGGGGCGTTCTTCCCGCCTCTACAAAGTGTTGGTTAAGGAAAAAAAGGTGGCCATGGCAGTTATAGGCGTTGTCGGCTTTCCGGGAGACAAGTTTCCCAATCTGGCCATTTTCTATGCGGTTCCATCCATGGGACATAAACCTTCTGAATGTCTCCAGCTCATCGATGAAGAGATTGATAAGGTTAAGAAAGAATCAGTAACAGAAGAGGAGCTCATAAAGTTTAAGAGGAACCAGGTAAAAAGTTTAATGGACCAGATGACCTCAAACGCGAGAATGGCAGCCCTGCTTACCTACGCAGATGTTGTGCTGGGGAAATGGGAGCGCCTTTTTGACCAGACAGAGGAAATTGAGGCCCTAACAGCAGAAGATGTGAGGCAGGTGGCTAATAAATACCTGGTTAAGAAGAATAGGACAATCGGTGAGCTTGTTCCTGAGAAATGAGTGAAAGGAGAGAAAAATGAGAAGAACTAAGATATTTTTCAAGTTCTTGGGTGTCATTCTGCTTCTTGTTCTTGTTGGCGGAGCTTCCATTTATGTTTATGCCCAGAAAGGTCCAAAAGATAAGTTCATTTTCGGGCCGCTTAACCCGATTAAAATGCCTGAGGTAAAACAGGTTACACTCAAGAATGGACTGAAGATCTTCCTGGTTGAGGACCATGAATACCCCACCATAGACCTCAGGGCAATGGTTCGCACTGGATCGGTCTTCGAGCCTGCCTCAAAAGTAGGTCTGGCCACAATTACAGGTCAGGTTCTCCGCACAGGAGGCACAACTTCTAGGACGGGGGACGAGCTCGACAGAGAATTGGAAACAATGGCCGCCACCGTCGAAGCCGGCATTGGACAGAGTTCCGGATATGTTATGGCCTCAATGCTCAGGGATGATGCTGATCGAGTGTTTGAGATTCTGGCAGACATTCTTATGAATCCAGCCTTCCGCGAGGATAAAATTAAGCTGGCGAAACTTCAACAGAAATCCCTTGTCTCAAGGCGGAATGACAACATCGGTGCTATCACTAACAGGGAATTCTACAAGCTGATTTACGGAAAAGAGAGTCCCTATGCCCGTCACACCGAATACGCAACGATCGAGGCAGTAACCAGAGAAGACATCGTCAGTTTCTACAAAAAGTACTTCCATCCTAACAATATCATCATGGCTGTCTGGGGAGATTTCGATGCTAAAGAGATGGAAGCCAGAATAAAGAAATATCTCGGCTCGTGGAAGCGAGAGAAAGTTAAAATCCCTCCTTTTCCCAAAGTTGAGTATGAATACAGATACACCGTGAACTATGTCAACAAACCTGACGTTAATCAGTCGAATATCATGATTGGCCATATTGGAGGCACGATGGACAATCCTGACTATCCGGCTCTGAGTGTGATGAACAGCATCCTTTCTTTTGATAGGATGTTCAAAAAAATAAGAACGGATGAGGGTCTTGCTTACAGTGTCTGGGGGAACTACGGAGCCGGCTTCAGGACTCCCGGTGTTTTTAGCTGCGGCGCTCAGACAAAGTCAGAGTCAACGGTCTATGCTCTCCAGCTCATGCTCAAGGAGATGGAAAGGATTACAAGGGAGAAAGTGACTGATGAAGAGCTTGCTAAAGCAAAAGACCAGTACCTGAATTCCTATGTCTTTAATTTTGACAGCAAGGGGAAGATTGTGAACCGTATGGTAACCTACGCCTACTTCGATTACCCACTCAATTTTGTGGAGAAGTTGAAGGAAAGAGTGGAAAAGGTAACAGCAGAGGATGTGCTGCGGGTGGCTAAGAAGTATCTTCATCCGGATAAAGTACAGATTCTTGTGGTCGGCAAGGAGAAGGATTTTGACAAACCCCTTTCCACGCTCGGAGAGGTTACTGAGATTGATATTTCTATTCCACCTATAAAGCGCACCAAAGCGGAAAAGTAGAGAGATTAATTTCTATCAGAAATTTCCTCCAGTATTTTTTGTATCAGAGTTGACTTGCCGCACCTTGGATTGCCGGTAATGAAAATATTCCTCTCCAATTTCTCCAGGTTTTTTGTCCCTATTTTCCACACATTTTTGAATGCAAGACCTGACACATCTTTAGCTTGATTTATTTCCCAGGATTCAAGCCTTTTCTGAATCTGGTAAACTTCAATTGAGTGAGGTCTATATCTGTAGATTGGCCCAGAATCAGTTGGCAGATTAGCTTGCCTGTGAAAGGCGCAAGAGTTACTCCCAGCATTCCATGTCCTGTAGCAAGGAATAGATTTTTATAACCTGGGATGCTGTCAATTACAGGCAGACCGTCAGGAGTGCAGGGACGAAGACCGCATGCTATTTTTCCTCTCTCCAGCCCTTCAACATCTTTATAATAGATTTCTACAGCGCGCTTTAATTTATTGATGCGGGTCATATTTAGGCTCAAGTCCATCCCGCTCATTTCAAGCGTTCCTGCAAATCTTAAACTGTGCTCAGAGGAAACTGCAGCTACTTTTGCCTCGGTGAAATAGAGCGGGATGCCAGAGCACAGTCCTGGGCGTTCCACGGTGATGATGTAGCCTTTTGCAGGCTGTACAGGGAGTCTGGGGCCCAATTTTCTAACGAGTGAAGGCGACCAGGCACCAGCTGTTATTACCACGTAGTCAGGATGAAGAATTCCGCTTGTTGTTCGGACACAGTTAATGTTTGAGTCCGAGGCTTCAAGATCAATAACCTCTGTGTGGCTGAGGATGATTCCTCCTCTTTCCTGGAAGCGCTTTGAGAGGGAGCTAATAAACTTAACCGTTTCCAGATGAGCATCATCAGGATGAAAGATTGCGCCGCAAATTCCTGGGCGCAGAGCTGGGGCCATTTTGAGTGTTTCCTCGGCGGTTAGAATTTTGGACTCGATTCCGTAGGAACTTAAAAGGCGCGCTTCCTCCAATGCTTTCTGGAATTCTTTTTCTCTCCTGAAAGTCATCAACCAGCCATTCTGCTGGAATTCGCATTGAAGAGACTCATCCCTGATTAAAGACTTAAAAAGCTGCATACTGGCGCAGCTTAATTCATGTAAAACACGAATTCCCTGGAGCATTTTTTCTTTGGTGCAATTTTTCCTAAATTGCCACAGCCAGGAGAAGAAGGAAAAGTTAAATCGAGGCTTTATGTAAGCCGAGCTCTCCGGTTTCATCATCAATTTGAACCATTTGCTCAATGCACCTGGAGAAGACAGCGGAATGCTGAAACTGGGAACAATTAGTCCGGCGTTAGCACCTGAACATCCCGATGCAATTTCTCCTTTTTCAACCAATGTGACTTTAGCACCCTGTTTGGAGAGATAGTAGGCAGCACAAACACCTATAATTCCCCCACCAACCACCAGAACATCCGTCTTTTTTTTCATCTGAAAATGGTACAGTATGTTTATTTCCCTAATTTATCATTGATGAAATGCATTTTCTATTTAACCGAAAAATATTCTATCAGAAAATTAATCCACCTGAAGGGTAAAAAATGCCTCTCCTCTTGAGTGGTTGTGATGCTTTTTTTCCTCTTTTTTTCACAACTGTTATAATGCAAGACATGAAATCTTCTTTACAGCTGAAGCTATCACATCAGAAAGAAGCCCAAAGGTTAATCGAAACACAGGAGGAGAACAAGTGCTAAAAAGAGTATTAGTTTTGGTTATCATTTTAGAGACATTCCTTTTCCTTATTTCCTGTGACTATGACTATCATCCACCTACACCTACTCCACAAAAAGAAAGCCTTGTTTTGATTGGTAGGGCAGCGACAGTTGGTCCGGCAGAAAGGTGTTAGAGTTGTCGGTAATATCGCCTATGTAGCAGCATCTGGTGCTTTAATAACCATAGATATAACCATCCCCTCAAAACTTCAAATAATGGGGAAAGTAGATACCCCAGGATATGCATATGAAGTTGACGTGTCAGGCAATTATGCCTATTTAGCTACTGGCTGGACTGGTTTAAGCATTGTAGATATTTCAAATCTGATTACTCTACTTATTGTTGGTTCATTTGTTACAGATGGATTCGTAGAATCATTAACCGTTAAAAATGGTATTGCTTATTTAGCAAGCGGATTTGAAGGCTTACGAATAATTGATATTTCAGACCCCACAAATCCTTGTGAAGTGAGTGTAGTTCCTTCTGTAATTCCTGAAGAAGGATGTGCTATTGATGTTAGCCAGCCTTCTTCACCGAAAAAAGTCAGTTATATCGATCCACCTTGTGGAAATGAACCAGATGAATCAGTAGATGAATGGAGTGAAGGAGTCATTATTTCGGGCCACTATGCTTACCTATCTGATGGAGAGTGTGGTATTGTAGTAATCGATATTAGCGACCCCTTTAACCCAAGAGAAGTTTGCAGATTCAGGACAGGAGACTACGCAATCAGAGCTAGAGTAAAAGATAATTTTATCTTCCTAGCTGATGGTAATGATGGCCTATGGATTTTTAGACATGATATCAAAGTTCATAGAAAAATTACTTTTTATGGTCATTGAAAATTTACGAGAATGAGTCCTGATGAGAAGCGTTTGAATGGCGAAAACGAGAAAAGTCGTTGATACAGTCCTTTGAGGGCAATTTTTTGTATATGTTAAGAGAGAAATCACAGAAATCTATCAAGCTTGTACAGTACTTCGTAGAAAGATTGAGGGTTAATTTCCCTGAGTGATTTTCCTGGAATTCCGAACCATTTCGGCTGGACATTGATTTTTTCTAGAGAATTTTTAAATTCCTCCATAAAAACTCCGGTGCCCGGGACAAATTCGATATCTCTGGGGAACTCTCTTCTGCCCCTTATGTTTTCTTTCCACTTGCCAACAATATCTATTCCGCAGCTGGGACTTCCTTCAGCTCCTAACACTGCTCTGATTTCGTATCCCTTTTTGACATACCAGCCTAATGTTTCAGTTATAGCCTCTGATAATTTCCTGTATGTCTCCCTAATTTTTGGGTGTTCATAGGAGTCCTTTGGAAGTGCTTTTCTGAAAATCCCCTGAAGTTCAACTTCTGGGCATGGAATTTGGTAAATTCCTACACCTTTTCTTATGAGAAGCTGGAAAACTTCCTCTTCAAGTCCTGGATATAAGGCGAGATTATCTTCCAGGGAATGTACGTTTAAAATGCAGTGAGAAACTACAATAATTTTCCCGCTTCTTTTGTCTTGAGTGGGAATTTCTTTCAGTATTCTTTTTGCTCCCATTTGAGGGGCTCAATAATCTTGCCATCGGCAGCAACTTCGATTTCTCCCCTCAGGTCTCCCTTCACAAGTTCTGCTTCGTACACGTACCTGGGAACTTCGAGTTTGACGATATTACCCCTTTCTTCTTTTTTCTCGATTTCGGCGCGTACCTCAGCTTTTTCGAGCTGGTTTATAGTTGCGCCCTCAGCAGCCTTCTGGATTGCCTCGGCAGCAGCTTCAGGAATGTCCTCTATGGTCACGATGGTGGTCAGGTCGATAACAGTCCCGTCCTCTGCAACCTCGATCTCCCCCTTACCGGCCTTGAATTCTATGTCGTAGAGTTTTATTCCAGCTTCCTCTCCCACTTCAACATTTTTTATCTCTGCCCCTGGGAAATTATCGTCAACTGCTTTGGCTACCGCTGCGGGGAGCTGGTGCTCTGCTTCTCGTTCCTGAGCCTCAGGCTCTTTCTTTACCCATGCCTGGGAGATGAGTAAACCGAAAATTACGGCTGCTACAAGCATCAGTAAGCTTGGGTTTAGACGTTTCATTCTGGCCTCCTTTCAACATAAATTATCATAAATATGATAAATAGTGGAAATGTTGTCAATCGGAGCTCATAAAAACTAATATAAAATCAAAAAATATCAGATTTATTTCTACGGAATCTGCTCTGGTTGCTTAAAAAAATAAACCCTATTCTTTCAGCAAGTCAGGTTAAGGCTGAGAAGATGAGACCTGAAAGACTTTCCCTCGATGAGTTCGTTCACATAAATTATTTTAGAGAACCGCCTTTTTCTGGATTGAAGGGTGAGGAAAAATTCTATGCAGAGCTGGGGGAGCTGATGTAGAAACTGGGCAAAAAATAGAATGGGGAGGGAAAAATTTTCATTGTGGATAGATGAAGTGTAGTTAAGATAAAGAATCTAAGAGTTTTTATTCAACCTTGATTTTCTTGCCTCTTGCTGTTCTTTTCTCTTCCTTTTTGTCAAAGGCTTCGATTCTTGCATCGATCAGAGAACGGAGGGCGAGGAGCATTTCTTTCCGGGCGTTGTGGAAATGATGGAGGGTTTTTTCAGGGAGGAAGAGGGTGAAAAGCTCTTCTGGTATAGTTATTTTTATCTCCTTTGTCCTTGTTTCACTCATCATCATTCCTCCTTTCCAAAGGGAATATATAATCGTCCTTATTGACGAAAGGATATTTTTAGTCTTTCTTTTTCAAACCTGGCACCCTTGACAGAGTAGCTCTGAAGAATTTGAGGCAGCAGAATGTTTCTCTTGTATAGACCAATCTTTACCGAGAGCTCTTCTCCTTTCTGGAAGAGGTCTATATCCTGCCTCTCAACAAAAGGAAGGTAGAGAAACATGTCAAAGCCACCGTCTGTTTTCTCCACTGTGATGGGCTTCTGGGCGAAAAAGAGTTGAGTCGGGTCCTTTTTGTCATACACTTTCCTAGCCATTTTTTCGAGAAGTTCTTTGCCCACAATCTCCTGGGAAAAAAGGTCAGAGGTAAAAATGGGAAGGGGAGAAAAGCACTCCCTGATCATGCGCATGTATATCTTCTGAATATCCTTCCATTTTTGGAAATAAACATCCTGAACATCCGCAGGAATAAGACGGTTGACAATAATCATGTCAACAACATATCCAAAAAGATTGAAGAATGTATAGGCTCTCTGAGCTTCTTTGATGACCATCTTTTCCGGGTTGATGATAAGCCTGATCGATGTTTTTTCAGGATCAGCGAGGATTTCTCTCATCTCTGCTAGCTGCGTGGTTAGGTTTTTCATGGTTTCAAAAACCTCATCTTCAGGAAAAGGGAAAGGGAGGACTCTGTTAGCCACAGGTCTGACAGCTTTGGCTGCTGTCCGTTGAAGGGGGAAAATATGTTTCAGGTACCAGTTGGTGATCTCCGGGGCACTCAGAAAGCGCAGCGTATCACCAGTGGGAGCGCAGTCGACGATGATAACTTCGTATTCGTTCTTTCTGTGATAATTGTGGATTGCCATAAGGCTGAAGAGTTCCTCCATTCCAGGAAAAACACTCATCTCCTCTGCCTCTATGGTATCAATACCCTGGGATGAGAAGAAGGCAACAAGATATTTTTTTATCTTTCCCCATTTTTTTTCAATTTCTTCCTGAGGATTTACCTCCTGGCCGTAAAGACAGGGAGCGATGAGCCGAGGTGTGTTGAAAAGTTTCATTTCAAAGGAATCGGATAGACTGTGGGCAGCATCGGCTGAGATGATGAGGGTTTTGTGGCCTTTCAGGGCGGAGAGATATGCCGTGGCTGCAGCCAGGGTCGTTTTCCCCACACCACCTTTGCCTGTGAAAAGAATAATCCTCATTTTCCTGTCTTTGACCAGTAAATTTATTGTATCACGCTTTATTGGCATGTCAACATAGCTCACTCACCTGGCGGAACATTTCTTTTACGGAAATCTTAGCATAGTAGGGATAATTATAGGTATTGTAACAGGCAGGTTTTCAATCTGTTCGATGACTGCTCTGGGGGAAACATATTCTGCTTTCCTCTTTTGACACCCAGCAGGTTAGGTGATAGCTAAAGATATTTGCTGCTTGAAGCGCAGGAGTTAATTGACGAGTTTGGCCTATCCCCTCTTTAACCAGGTCCGGGATAACGGTCTTTTTATCGTCCCTCAGGGTCTGGAATTAGTAAGTGAAGTGTTAAAGAGCAACGGTTTTAAAACAGCTGCTTTTGCCAGAAAATATCCTGACAACTTATACCGGGGAGAAGTTGAATACACTGACTATGAACTGGGTCGTTTTTTTTCTTTTCTTGAGGAGGAAGGAATATTCGACAAAAGCCTTGTCATCGTCACCTCTGATCATGGCGAGAGCCTGGGTCAGCACGGAGAGGATGATCACGGTTTTTTTATCTACGAGCCTGCAGTCTGGGTTCCGCTTATGATAAGGGCGCCGGCTTCATTTCCTGTGAGCTGTGTCGAGGACATTGTCGAGCTTGTAGATATTGCTCCCACCATTCTCGATGCCATGGGTCTCAGTATTCCCGATTCTTATCAGGGTGAATCTCTTCTGCCTCTTATGTTCGGTCGCAAAGGAAGGAAGAAAGAGATTGCCTACACTGAAACCTATTATCCTTGGAAAGAGCTTGAGAACAATCCCGGAAATTTCAAGGCTTCTCAGAACATTGCTGAATACTTTCGCTCAAAAGGTAGATACCGGGAGGCAATTCCCTTCTATCGCATGACAATAAAGAGTGCTCCCTGGTATAATATCCCCTACTTCTTGATTGCAAATTACTATTTTAGCCTGAAGACAAATCTTGAAGAAGCGATTGAGCTGTGCAAAAAGGGGATAGCCATCGAACCCAAAGACAGGTATACGATAAGCGGATGCCTTTTGCTGGCGAGAATATATTCATTTTTAGGCAATGAGAAAGAGGCGAAGTTTTACCTTGATGAAGCAGAAAAGTTAAAGCGTTTTTTAAAGTGAGAGCAAGATCTCATTTTATGAATTTATCATCTCCAAGCACACCCACGAGAACGATGAAAATGACGTTTGCCTTGTCTTTGCGAGGCACGAAGTGCCGTGGCAATCTCATGCACCGGCGGCCTCCCGTCTTTGCGAGGAGCGGAGCGACGAAGCGATCGCATGCATCGGCGGATATGATGAGATTGCTTCGCTTCGCTCGCAACGACGGATTGCTTCGCTTCGCTCGCTCGCAATGACAGGGGGCATTTTCGAACTTATAATGCAGGTTAGAGAAGAAAGAGTGAAGTAAACTATATTTACACATGTAAAGATTCTGTAAAATATTTTTCAACCAAAAGATATTGAATCCCCCCTGCCCAGTTAGCTTGATAGCAATAATAAATCCCCTGAAAATTGGGGAATAAGGTCCTGCTTTTGAACAAGGAAATATGGCATGAATTTTGTATAGAATATGGTAGTTCTATATTTGGCTCTATCCTTAATCTGGAGGCTGAAGATGCTCGAGCTTAAAGGTGTAACGAAAAAATATCTCATCACCGCTGCGGTGAACAATGTCAGTTTCGTGGTTATGCCGGGCGAAATTCTGGGATACCTCGGTCCTAACGGTGCAGGCAAATCGACGACAATAAAAATGCTCGCAGGTTTACTCGAGCCTACTGAGGGAAGCATTTATTTTCAGGGAAAGAACATAAAAGAAGATCCTATTGGGTACAGGAAAAAAATTGGTTATGTACCAGAGCATTCTGAGATTTATCCTCATTTAAGTGCCTATGATTACCTTTTGATGGTTGGTCGACTGAGGAACATTCCTGAGAAAGCTCTGAAAGAAAAAATTGAACAATTCATGACTCTTTTTAAACTGTCAGTTGATATGTACTCTTCAATATCATCGTTCTCAAGAGGAATGGTTCAGAAAGTCCTTATCTCGGCTTCTCTTATTCATAATCCTGATGTGCTCCTTTTTGATGAGCCCCTCAGCGGTCTGGACGTGACGACCTCCCTGGTAATAAAGGACTTAATCCAGAGACTTGCCAAGGAAGGTAAAATCATCGTTTACTCCTCTCATGTGCTGGATGTGGTAGAGAAGATATGTTCGAGAGCCATCATTATTCATGAGGGGAAAATCCTCGCCGACGATTCAGTGGCTAACCTGAGAGAGCTGATGAAACTTCCCTCCCTGGAAGATATTTTCAATCAGCTCGTTGTTGAAGAAGACACAGAAAGTACTGCTCAAGGTCTGGTTGAAACCATGAAATCCAGTTTGTGAGTTACAAAACCGGGATGTTTGATTCTGAGAAGCTCATATCTGCGACAGAAGGCAGCATAAAGCAGTTTGTTGTGCTTGTGAGGCATTTTTTCCAGAGACTTTTTCTGAATGATATTGTTTCCTTTGAGGAGCAGATGAAGGCTAAAGTTGTTGTGGCCATAGTTTTTATTGCTGTTTTCTGTGCTCATCTTTCAAATGTACTGCTGTTTAAATACCTTTTCATGCCTGATAAAGGAAGCTCATGGCTGGAAAAGAATTATTTCATCTCCTTTGTTATGGTTATTATGGGCTTTATCTCTGTTCTTGAATGGGAGGTCATCTTTCCCGACGCGAGAGACTACTTCAATCTGACGCCTCTGCCGCTCAAATTGAGAAACATCTTTGCTGCAAAATTTACCAGCCTCTGCCTTTTTATAGGAATGTTTATTCTCGGCTCGAATGCAGTTTCTGCTTTTATTTTCTGGCTCTACCTTGCCAGATGGAAATCTTCGAGTCCGATTTTCGGGCTTCGTCTGGTCTTCAGCCATCTCGCGAGTGTTTCAGTTGCGGGATTTTCGGTCTTCTTCTTTATTGCCCTTATCATAGGCATACTGATGCTCTTACTCGGTTACAGGCTCTTCGCCGCAGTTTCAGTCTTCATCCGTGCCCTGTTCATGATTGGCTTTGTGTTTGTCATGTTTTTCTTCGTATCTGAATCTCTTACTGCCTCACATTCACTTACTTTTTTTGCCGCCCTAAAGGAGAATAATTCGCATCTTATCTATTTCTTCCCTCCGATGTGGTTTACAGGTCTGTATGAAATACTTCTCGGGAATCATGATCCTGTTTTTGCGAACCTAGCATTGATTTCTCTTCTGGCTGTTATTACAGCAGTCACGAGTTTCTTTTTTATCGGGCTCGAGACCTACCGTAGATATCTCAGGAAAATGCACGAGGCGAGAAAGAAGACTCCTTCTTTCCTCAAGCTCAAGTCATTCTCTCAGGGCTTATTCAACACTCTTTTTTTGAAGAACCCGGTTCAGAGAGCAATTTTTTATTTTTTTAGCAAAACACTTAAAGAAAGTATGCCGCATAAGATGAGGCTCGTTTCTTACGTTGTCTTTCCTTTAGGAGCGATTCTCATCTTACTTTTCACAAAACTCGGTACTCATGAATTCTTCTTCAGGATAAATGTTCCCCTCCTTACAATCCCTCTGGTCATGCATCTCTTCCTGCTGATTGGATTGAGGTCGGTGATTAATATTCCTCTTGCTCTGGAGGCAAACTGGATTTTCAGACTTACTGAAAAGAAAATAAAAAAAGATTATTTCCTCGGTCTGAGAAAGGGAATTTTCTTTTTTACCCTCCTTCCGATGTATGCTTTCTTTTTTGCAGTATACACTTATCTCTGGGGCCTTGAGAGTGCTTTTCTTCATTCTATTTATGGTTTGATTATTGGAGTAGTGACGATGGAAGTTCTATTCTTCAGTTATCGTAAGATTCCTTTTGCCTGTTCTTACCTACCCGGAAAATCCAGGATACAGTTCCTGTGGCTGGTGTTTGTTTTTGGATTCATATTCTATCTTTCTTTTTTCAGCTTTATCGAATTCAATTTGTTTAAAAATCCTTCCTGGTTTTTAATCTTTTTTGCGATTATGGCTCTAGCCGTAGTGGGAATTGAAATTTTTCAGCGGCATTTTCTTCTTGAGAAGTTGAAGATCCTGTATGAAGAAACACCTGAGCCGGTGATGGTTACCCTGGTGGGTTATGAGCCGCTGTAAGAAATATGAAGGGTAATATTGAATGGAAATTTTAAGTAAAGGCGTTATTTTTCAGGAATTTCAGGGGGCTCCATAAATTTGCCCTTAAAGCCATAGTACCTGTAGATTTTCAAGTCATGTGCTGGCCAGCGTTTTCGAAAGACCTTAATTTCCAGAGGCTCTGGGTCCATTTTCTGGAAAAGGGAGGCATACTGAAGGGAGAGTTGATGGTTTTTCTCTCTGTCGACGACAAAGACTGCATCCCATCCAGCATAGTCAGCAGCCGGAAACCAAAGGCGGTACTGATTGAATCTGTGCTGGAGGGAAGTAGCCACCGTTGTGGATGGAAGGTATACGGCGAGCTGGCTTGTCATATAGAATTTATGACAGAAAACAAATGTCTTATCCGGATGCGGCATCATTGCCCTCAACTTTTCTACTCTGATGGCTATCTCCTTCCACCCGTAGAGGTCATTCGAGGGGTCGTACTTAGTTTTGAAAGGTCCCAGGGGCTTTATCGATGGAAATTTCTTGCTTAATTTCAAAGAAATATTTCTGGAGTTAGAGTAGAGAGGAGCGACAAGCGGAGAAAAGAGAGAAGTGACCAATAAGCACGTAATGATGAATCCTGTCACTGCTGCCGCAAAGCTCCAACAGCGCCAGCGAGCGCTCTCTTTATTTCCAGGTGAGACTTTTCCCAATATCGTTGCTGTCACAACCAGCGAGCCTGTCCACCATCCCACAGCAGGCCAGTGAGGAAGGAATTTGCCAAATAGGCTGAAGATGAAGAAAAAAGCAAACACTGGAATGCTCATCCAGAATGAGTATCTTTCAGAGTCACTGACCTTCCTTTTGCGAACCAGGACAATCGAGGCCGCAATAAGCAGCCCAAAAATCAGCGGTGACCAGACAACCAGCTGGGCTCCAATAAAAGTGAGAAGATTAAGCGGTCTCAGCCTTTTTCCTGTTCCATTAAAAAGCTGATATGTGTAGGATATCCACCGATGATGAGCATTCCAGATGATATTGGGGAGAAACATGGCTACACCTATCACGCCTGCGATATACGTTTGAATCCTTCTCAGCCAAAAGCGATTATGTCGGGAGGTTAAAAGATAACATAATAAGAAGAAAGGGAGCAGGAGCGCTTGGTATTTACTGAGCAGGGCTCCCCCTAGAAGCAATCCTGTGAGAATCCATGTTCTCCATTTCCCATTTTTCATCGCCTTCCACGCCGCAAGCAGTGTTCCACACCAGAATAGATTCAGTGTTGCATCGGGGAGCAAAGCAACCATCAATAGGTGTTGATAAGGCATTAAAGAGATGAGTACCAAAGCCCAGAAAGCCACTTTTTCCTCGCCGTAAAGCTCCAGGGCCAGATGTCTCAGGATAATGAGGGTAAACACTGAACAAACAATCGGCCCCAGGCGGATGAAAAAAACTCCTTTGCCCAAGAGTGTTGTTAATCCAGCGAGGAAGGCCACCATTGGAGGATGGTCGAAATAGCCCCATGAAAGATGACGCGAATAAAGGACATAATGTGATTCATCAACACCCAGCCCGAGCATCCCGGCAGATACAAGGTGGAGGAGCGTCAGTCCTGAAAGCAGGAGCCAGAATAGTGTTCGGTATTTCTGCCTGGATGAGATTTCGATTACAGTTTCCATGATTACAATCGATAATGAATGGTAAACATTTTAAGCTTTAAGTATCTCCAACGCCTTAGCCAGCACCCTGTGAGGAGGAATCTTTTTCAAGCATAAATTATCCCCGTTGCAAGGAGTACGGCGGTGGTTGTAGGCAGTGAGGCAGGGAGAGCAGGAGAGGGAAAGATAGAAATTAAAAGCATTTTCATTTAAAGTCCCATACAGAGTGGGTGTTTCCGGACCATAAAGGATTATGGCCGGAGTCGATGTCATGGCAGCAAATTGTCCCGGTCCCCCGTCATTCGTAATCAGAAGTGAGGCACGGTGAAATATCATTAACAATTCCCGGATTGTTCTGGTGTAGCCAGTTAAATCGACACAGTTAGCATTCTGACATCGGAAGAGAATCTCTTTAGCTATGTTTTTGTCTTCTTTCAGTCCGATTATTCCCACCGCATATCCTTTTTGCGTAAGCTCTTTAGCGAGCTGGGAATAATATTCTCTTGGCCAGGCCCGAATAGGTAGCAATCCTCCGCTGGGGTAGATTAGTACCGCTTTTCTTCCTTTAATACAAGGAGCATAATTGTGCAGACGTTTCATGGCTTTGTTTATTTCATCTGGTTTAAACTTAATTTTAGGTGGTTCAAGCCTCTCATCATCCACAATTCTTTTTGCTTTGGGATGAGTTGTGGAATCAATGGCCTCAACCAAGGTTAGGAATTGTTGTGATATATGATGATATGGATTGTAAAGAACAGGCCTGTTTATGAAATTGCCTCGAAATAATCCTTCCTGTGTGAAAGGGTGGAATCCAACTCGAATTCGAGCACCGCTTAGAAAGGAGAGGATACTGGTTATCCTGGAAAACAGCTCACAGTCGATGACGACATTTAATTTAATCTTACGCATTTCAGCCAGAATTCTTACAATATCTTTAGTGAATCGTATCATTGATTCATTATTAAGCGTTAAAACGTTCTCTTTGGGGATGAATCCGAATAATTCTAATATTTCCCGATTCTTCTCAAAAACAAGGAAATTTAATGATGCGTGGGGATATTTTCCCTTCAATTTTTTAAGCATGGGATAGGCAAGCACAAGAGCTCCTATTTCAGAGAGCAGTATTACCAATATTTTTTCTATCTTCTCCGGTCTGGAATTTTTCCTGGAAAAAATGTAGAAAAAAGAGAGTATTTTACAAATTATGGTTCCGAGAAAGCGGTCGATCTGTTGCTGAGTACTTACTCTCATGCTGAAAGGGTGATAGTGAATTTAAGAAATCATTACGGTCTGATGATTGGGTTAAGAATAAAACTTCAGTCTACTTGGCACAAAAGGTCAAATTTTACATCTTTTAGGAGGCTGAGATAGATGAGAGAGATTTTTTTCGGTGAATACCTCTCGGGGGAAATCTTTAATCCTGCCCGGTTGAAATATTCTTGAGCTTTTACTCTGTCTCCAAGATGAAAATGAGCACGACCGAGATTAACCAGAGCTTCTTTATCTTCCGGGTATTGAGCAATAATCTCCTGCCAGATTTCGATGGCTTTTTGGTAATCTCCACGGTTATAATGAATGCGGGCCATATTCTTTTTTGCTTCAGAGCTAGATGAGCTTAATTTCTCGAAATCTGCCAGCGCCTGGTCGATGTTCCCCTTTTCGTACTTTAAATAACCATCCAGAAAGTCAAAAAGGTCTGTATCTTCAAACGATTTTTTAAGCTCCTCCCATTGTCGGGAAGCAGCTTTTATGTTATTCATCCTGATATAAAGGTCAAAAAGCTCGAGCCGGGTAACCTTCTCATCATATTTTAGCTTCAAAGCTTTATTTAATTTTTTTTCCGCCGCCTTCAAATCTTTCTTTTCTTTTAAAGTTAATCCCCGGCAGAAATACAGCAGCCCTTCTCGCTCTTTGGAGAAAAGCAGCTCAGCTTTCCTTTCCATTCCCATCTGGGTGAACATGGCCTCATCACCAAAAGGACGGCTGGCACCAGTCATTCTCTCCACTTCTTTTTCAATTTTTTCAAACTGTTTTGAAGCCTCTTCTAAATTCTTAATCATGTAGAAAGCAATTCCTAAATATAGACGCGCATTCAGATTATCGGGCTGAATCTTAAGCTCATTCTGAAGGATTTCGACAGCCTTATCAATTTCTCCCTTGTTAAGGTAAAGGCAGGCAGTCTGTTCTCGAGTTAGAAATCTCTGGGGAAAAAGATGATTATTGAGCAGGAAGAACAGAAGAAGAAAGAGAAATACGGGGAAACTTGCTATTTTTCTTTTTATCAATTTATTCCTCCTTCTGAATGTATCCTTTAAATTATTATATTAATTAATAATTATTTTTCAAATTAAGGGAAGGCTTTAAAGTAAGTTTCGCCAATATAAGTTGGCATCTCTTAGATGCCGAACTGATAATTTTTTTATTTTTAACAACTACTAAGGGATAAGAATTGTGAATCACAACTCAAAAAGGTGTCAAAGAAGCTTGAGGATGCGAAGATGTGTCCTTGAAGCGGAACAAGATGGTCGTTCCAGCTAAAACATCAAGAATGAGTGCCTTTCGTGTTTGACTTTTTCTCGGATTTGTTATACTTTTTACATGAAATTATGATTTAAGATAAGAGATTCATGTCAAAAAATATAACAGAATTAGGTCCTAAAGAGGCTCAATTTATCTCTCTTTTTGCCACGAAGAATAGCGGATTTTTCCTTCTGGAGGAAGCTGTCCAGTTTTGGAAAAGCAGGAAGCTCACTTATGACATTCTTTGGAGGCTTGAAAAAAAGGGGTGGATAGAACGGATTGAAAGAGGTAAGTACTTCATCATTCCTCTAGAAGCTGGTCCTCAAAGGAACTGGAGTGCTGACTCATACGTCGTAGCAAGCTTTATTGCAGAGCCTGGGGCTATCGCCTATTGGACTGCTATACGCCATTGGAATTGGACCGAGCAAATTCCTCATGTCGTTTATGTTCAGACTACGAAAAGAAAATCGAGGTCTATTCATACGATTTTCGGTGTGGAATACGAAATTATTACCGTTTCAAAAAAGAAATTCTTTGGCCACACTAAAGAATGGCGAGATGGAAGGGCTTGTCTAGTCACTGACAAGGAAAAAACACTCATTGACTGTGCTGATTATGTAGAAAAGAGCGGGTCCATAATGGAGCTTGCTAAGGCCATAAAGGAAGCTGCCGGGGAGATTTCGTGGGCAAGATTGAACGATTACGCAGAAAGGTTTCCTAATGGAGCTGTAAAAAAGCGCCTCGGCTATCTCTTTGAAAGGCTTGGGCCTCGATTGCCTAAAGAAGCAAAGAACATGCTCGAAGGATGGCAACAAGGATTGACCAAAGGGATTAGTGCTCTTAATCCCCCAGGGCCAGAGTCAGGAAAAATCTCTACTCGCTGGAAACTTCTGATAAATACGGAGATTTGATTGATTTCAACTGGCGAAGTCCAACGGGTAGCTGGAGCACTAGGCTTAGAGCCGAGAGTGATTGATCTTGATTATGTTATAGGTTGCTACTTGTGTTTTTTGGGCACTCAACCCACTGTTCAGAAAAAATGGCTCTTTAAAGGAGGGACAGCACTTCGGAAATGTTATTTTGAGGAATATCGCTTTTCGGAAGACCTTGACTTTACAGTTCTGGGTATAATTTCTGTTGAGGATCTCCGTAATGTCCTGCGCTCAGCCAACATTGCCATGCAGGATGCAATTGGCATTCGAACTGATGAAAGAGAGACTGTGGTAGATATTATCGAGGATGACTATGGTAAAGAATCCTATGAGGCTAGGATATATTATTTTGGACCGTGGAATTATGGTGGCTCTCCTCGTTCGATACGAATTCATACAAATAGAGACGAGAGCCTTGTATTTCCAACTAATATGCTATCTGTTTTTCACCAATATTCGGACATAGAGGAATTGCCTCCTGCAACTATACAGGTGTATAGTTTGGAAGAAATGATGGCAGAGAAATTGAGGGCCTTTTCTGGTCAGAGGAAACAAGCAATTCCTCATGACATATTTGACTTGTATCATCTATCAAAAAATATCGATAGCGTTGAAGAAGTGGTAGAAGCATTTCCCCAAAAATGCCAGGCCAAAGGGATTTCAATTGATGCAATAGACCTTGATAAAGTTATAGCGCGGAAGTCTGAATATGAAAATAATTGGCGGCAAGGTCTTGAATATTTAATCCCCACAAATCTAAAGGTTTCATTTGAAGTGGCGTGGGATACTTCAATTAGACTTCTTGAGAAGGCGTCTCAAAAAAAATAAACGCGGTGTGCTCCTAGCTCAGTGGATAGAGCAACGGATTTCGAATCCAAAGGGCGGGGGTTCAAATCTTCGCCTGGAAGACACTTTTTTCAGGGGTAAAAGACAGTTTTCCCTTTAAGCTTTGATGGCCGCCGAGACCTCGGCTGAGTACTTTTCATGATCTTTTCTTTATTTCTATCCGTCCTTTTTTGAAGCTTCGAGCAAAAACTCTGCTCCCCTTTGTTCTGAATTCACAATCTTTTCTAATGTATCAATCAGAGCTTTTCTAACATCATCTGCGCCCTCAGGATATTTTTTAACTCGATTATTAATCCAGTTGTTAATTAAAACTAAACCTTCACGAAATAGATGAGCCGACTCACGAAAAGCGATTGAGGCCTGGATGAGATTCTTATCGTTCGAAAGCGATGCCTGTCCCGAGAGAAAAGAAGCTGCATTTCTTCGAAAACCTACTCCAATCTCAAATGTCATTTTAAATCCTCTAAGAAACTCTGAAAGTTTCTTATTATCCTTGATTGAAATATTTTTTAAATCCTTAATGAGCTCTTTTATTCCTTCTAGACCGTAATAAGCTGGGTAAGGATTTTTTATAATTCCCAGTGTCTTTTGAGCATTTCTTTTCCAGATATCCTTCCAGTTTATCTTTATTTCTGGGTTTTTTGGCTCTAATACAACCATTTGAAATTGCCTCATACCCCACAAGAAGGGAAATTTCTCCCATTCAGCTATCTCCATTAGAGCTCCCTCTCCTTTTCCAATCGGGGTATCCTTAAGATAGGAAGCCATAATATTATTCACTGGCTGTGCTGGATCATGGTAAATAATTCGATCTCCGCTTTCTCGATATCCATACGCAAGCACGGTATGTGGAATCCATTGAACAATTACGGGTTTGTCTGTTGATATGTATTTAACAAGTGATTTTTTAGCCTCTTCACGCGATTGGTGGATGAGAATTTCTGTCTTAAAGCCCAGAAGTTTGGAAGCGAAAACTATTTCTTCAACTGGATCTGTATCTGGATATGCTACCGTATAAAAGGGGCTTTTAATGTATACAAAACCATAATTCCAGCCCATGTTCAAAAGAAAGGAAGGCTCCACATCAAGACCATAATATTTCAAGTTCATTCGTAATGCGGTCATGGCACAATAACCATCGAGCATTGGATAATATCGTACACCCTCAATCAGGTACTGTTTGGGTATCTCAGAAGCATAAAAAACAGACACAACAATTGAGAGTAAAGGTGCCAAAATAAGATATTTTCCTTTTTGCATTGTTCCCCTTCTTGATAATAATATGGATTTAAGAGATAAGATGTTCTTTTTCTGCTTTGATGGGAGAGCGTGCATCTTTGTCTCGGATTTCCCATCAATCATCGGAAGGAAAGATAAGTCAGGATAAAAAAAATGTCAAGGAGGACCTGGGAATGCCGGACGTACGATTTAGGGCAATCCTTACTTTTTAAGAAGGATTTCTTCGAAGAATTTAACCGCCCTCGAATCGCCTGACTGACTGAGCCAGAAGATGGCGTTTTTTCTCACTTCTTGACTCCTATTTGTCCTGGCAATGTCGATAAGAAGAGGCACTGATTTTTCTTTCGGGAGTTGACTGATGGCAAAAACAGCCTGTTTTTTTAGCTTCAGGTCATCTTCTCTCTCAACAACATCTTTGAGTGCTTTCACACATTCTGTGGAAGCTTTCTGGCCCAGCCAGAAAATGGCATTTTTCCTCACCTGGGGGATGCCGTCGTTCCTGGCTATCCTGGCCAGCTCTTTGACCGCCTCCTTCAGGTCACTCAGATAAAGGGCGAATACGACCTGTTTTTTAAGCTCGGCGCTCCTGAGCTTATTCATCATGTCTTTTAGATAAATGAAGCTCTTTTTATCTCTGTAATTCCCCAGCCAGAAGACAGCATTTTTTCTTATTGACTCATCGCCATCGCTGAGAGCGGTGCGCTTGAGAAAATCATATCTCTCTGGACTGTCATGGAGACTTATTATGAAAACCAGATGCTTGCGGATTCCCATGTCCTCTTTATCAAATACACGTTGGAGGTACTCCATGCTTTCTTTCGTTCCTGTCTTCCCCAGCCAGAAAAGAGGGGGCGTCTCAAATTGATAGGTGTTATCAGGGTCGATTAATTCCGCATCGGTTACTGTTATATTCCTTCCCTCGATTTTATTCATAAGAAGAAGACCCACATCTGCTTTCTCCTCCTCACCATGAGAAAAACTTCTTTTTCCCTCAGAACTGGAAATGATAATTTTACCTTTTTCATGCTTTACCCGGTAGGGCTCTCTACTGGAGAAGCATCCGTCTATTTTTATTTTATACCAGCATCTAAATATATATCCGACCATAAAATAGTTGCCACTCTTTAATTTTTTAAATTCTCTGCCGGCGAGCTGGAGCTTCTGCTCTAGAGAGAGATTACGTTTGTCTATGAAGTGTACTTTTCCTCTTAAGAAATCTGTCGGATTTCCCGCTAATTGTGGAGCGAATAAAGTGAAGAATGCGATTGCCAGAGCGGCAAATGTTCCTTTCTTCCTTATAATCATTTCTACCCCTCCTTGTTGTCGTTGTCTTTATTCATTATTATCCGATTAAAAAATCTTTGCTTTCCACCTGAGAAGGAAGCGATTCGGGATGGAATCTATTTTTCTATGATCTCTTTCAGGAACTTTAAGGCAAGGTCGTTCTTTGACTGTCCCAGCCAGAAAATGGCCTGTTTTTTGAGTTCAACATCTTTCTCTTTTTTTGCAATCTCGATAAGTTTGCGGACTGCATTCTCAGTCTTGTTCTGGGAAATAGCAAAAATTATCGACTTCTTAAGTTTTTGATCAGAACTCTTGAAGTAAACATCAGAGAGGACATCGATGATCCTATCGTTTTTTTTCTGTCCCAGCCAGAAAACAGCTCTTTCTCTTGCCCGTGGGTCAATGTCTTTCTTTGCGATTTCTATGAGCTTGTTCAATGCTTTTTCTTCCCGGCGTTGAGAGAGGGCAAAAATTAATTTATCTTTTATCTTGAAATCATCTTTAGGGTCATAAAGCTGGAGGAGAAACTCAAGACTTCTTTCATCCCTTTTTTGCTGTCCAATCCAGAAAATGGCCGTGCTGCGAGTCTTTATGCTCTTTTCCTTTTTTGCGATTTCAAAAAGCTTTTCAAGTGCCTTTTTGCTTTTATGCTGGGAAAGGGAGTAGATTACCTTTTCCTTTATACGGTTATCTGAGGTTGAATTGTATATCTGGATGAGTGCCTCTGCGCTTTCCTCGTTCTTCATCTGTCCCAGCCAGAAAACAGCCATTTCGCGGACTTTTGAATCTTTATCCTTGATGGCCACTTCTTTCATCAACGGAACTACCTGGGGGAGCCGGGATTGGCTGAGGATGAATATCGCTTTTTCTCTTAATTTTTCATTTTTGTTTTCTCTGACTATTTTTTCCAGGATAGGAAATGCCTTCTCTTTGTCCATGTAGAGAAGAGCGTTGAGCGCCACAATTTTAATCTCCATATCAGATTCTGTTTCTTCCGTACTCGAGCTTAGATTGCTGTTTATGTATTTTCGGTACTGGTCGAGCCCTTTTTTCACCAGAGATTCCGCCATCTCAATCCTGAGCATTTTTGCATCATCAGCCATTTCACTTACGGGGTATGATTCAGTGAGCTTGTTGAGGAGCTCTATCGATTCCTTCTGCATCTCAAGCTGCCTCTCTGTATTGCTTTCCTCTTTACTCTGCTCGTTGAGTGAGTAGGCCAGCCAGTAGAGTGCAGCCTTCTTCCATTCGCTTTCTTCTCGGGTTTTAACTATGCTTCGCAGCAAGTCGATTGCTTTTTCCCAATCTTTGAGGTAAATGTACTTTCTCGCTGTTCTGTAGACATGTGCAGTTTTTTCTTTTTCTGCTTTACTTCTCTCCTGGGGAGGCGTACTCGCTCCCAGAGAAAGGGCGAGAACCAGGGCCAGAATCAGGGGAGCCTTTATGTATCTCACTGTTAACCTCCATATGCTTATATTTTTTTAAGGATTTCTATCTTAAACAGAATCTCCCTTTGACTTATTGTCTCTTTTATCATCGATAATGTCGTTTTATCTTCTTTTTTGAGATTTGATATCTCTCTGCAAATATATCCCTTTTGGTTGACATATGAAGGAAGTAGAGAAATTTGAGACCTTATTCATAGTATTACCATATCCTCAAAGGCCTTGTTTGTTTTGATGACACTGAGGGAGAGCCAGAGCTAAACATGCTGGTTCAGTACTCATGGGAAAATGTGAAAAGCTTTTTTATCGAACAAATCAAGGAATTTCACGATTATTCCTACAACAACCTGGGAGGAGGTTGTCTCGACCATGTAAGCGCAATAAAATAACTGGTTAATCAGATTTGACAGGAGAAAGCTTTCAATTTAATCTATAATTAGAGAAAAAAGCGATGGGGGAAAAAAATGAGAAAAGTTTTATTATCTGTCTTTATTCTGAGTATTTTTGTCGTTAGTTGGGCTTTTTTTGTCTACGCTGGTGATGAGGCCAGAAGAGAGAATGTTCAAAATCCAACGGGGGAGAAGAAACGAGCGGAAGCTAAAAAGAAGAAGAGAAGATGGGAATTTTCAACAGCTGCATCTCTAGATATAAGCAGAGCCTCATATGATGATTACTCCGATACTACAACTACAATCAGTATTCCTTTGAGAATTGGTTTTTTTATAAGCAATAGCATAGAAATAGAACCTGAAATTAACTATATGTATGAGAGATACGGCAGGCATGCTTATGACTCAAAGGCTCTTTTGCTCGCCAATGTTGCTTTTCATCCTGGAATTTCTGCTAGAATTTTACCTTTCGTTCTTGGAGGAGCTGGAATAATAAGAATCTCAGAAAATTATTGGTATTACAGAAATTATGAAGAAACTAAGCTGGCCTTGAATGCTGGAGCTGGTCTTAAATGGTTTGTAGTTCAGAAGGTTGCTTTGAGATGCGAATACCGGTTTATATACTACTCTCTTTACAGTACTAATTACACACACCATAAGATATTTCTGGGGATTTC
>JBHIDX010000016.1:0-39688 GCA_046760305.1 Candidatus Aminicenantales bacterium | reverse complement strand
AATTGATGTATTTTATTTAAAATCAATGGATTGTGCTAGCCAAACTAGAATATTATATTGAATTTTTTTTTATTAAATTTTTATGTAATCTCTCTTCCAGATTTCGTCCATAAGCTTATTGATTTTTCTATCAAATTCGATCAGACCTTCGCGATATTGACTGTCAACAATCGCTTGAGCAGCATCTTCATCGGCGGGTCGAGCCTCTGTTTTTTTGATAAGGTCGTACATCATGCGGTAATGGTCGCGGATTGCACACGGAACAAGAACATTTCCCATTCGCTGAGGAGGTCCGTTCAGCGCATATTCATGCTGCCATTTCCTGATTTCGAGGAAGAACTCAGAAAAAAGAACATCATTCAAATTTCCGCCGCTGCGGTATGTGTCGATAATGTTCTCGACGGTGAAGGGATTAAACACACAGGGAAGTACATTTCCGTTCCAGTCAATGTAGATATAGCCGCCTGGTTTTCCGGCTGAGATACAGCCGTTGGAAACAGTGCCGCAGTTCCAGAAATCTGCCAGAAAAAGTCCCTCTTCCCTGATGTATTCCCATGTCTTTTCGTACATCCATCTCCTCTGCTCAGCTGTCACAGCCAGCTCAAGTGTGTAGCCCCGTCCGATGGGCATGTATTGAAAAATCCAGCCGTAGAGAGCTCCCTGCTGATGAAAATAATAGTCGATCAACTCTTCATTCAAGATTAATTCCGCATTCTCACGGGTTGCGGTGACAGAGATGCCGAAGGGAACGCCTTCGCTTCTAAGGTTTTCAAAGGCGCGAAGAATCTTTTTAAAGACCCCTTTACCGCGCCTGGCATCTGTTTCTTTTTCGAATCCCTCGACAGAAATAGCCGGAGTAGCATTTCCCAGATCTGCTAATCTCTGAGCTGTCTTTCTATCGATCAGTGTGCCGTTTGTGTAGATAAGAAAGAATGAGTCAGCATGTTCAGCCAGGAGATCGAAGAAAGTTCGTCCCTGATTCCGGTAGGCAAACGGTTCTCCACCTGAGATAACGGTAAAATGAGAGCCCCATAATTCTTTCTGTTCCCTGATGATTCGGGAGGCAACCTCAAAATCGAGACTCTGACGCTCTGAATGGCTGCTGTTAGCATAGCATCCGCTGCAGCGGAGGTTGCAAAGGCGTGTGGGAGAAAGAGTGAGGAAGCTTGGCGGATTCTGGCCGTATTTTTTCCTGAAGGAGCTAATTTTTTCGCCGTTGTTGAAGTAGATGCGGAGAAAAGAGAAAATGAACTTTGTCCACACATGTCTGGATATCAGCCCTTCTCTCAGGCCGCGGTCTACTGCCCTGATCATGTTTCTGGCCATGATGAATTTATCCTCCTGAACTTTGAGCGGAAAACGGTCCCTGTCTCTGTTAAGGTGATTATGGCGGAGTTTTTCCTCCATCTGATGGATAATCTGCTCCCTTAAATGATTCCAGAGGAGGAAATGGTAGAAAAAACGATAAAAAAATCCCTTTCCAGCAAATTTTTCTATTATCATCATTTCCCTCCTCAATGAGAAAATTCGTTAGACAGAAATTTTTTGAAATCAGGCGTTGTTATCTTTTCTGGAGTCCGAGGAACAAAATTTCCAGCAATTTATTTAAATGTCTTTCCCATTCAATCCAGTCTGGTTTTTCCAGAATGAGAGATTCCAGACCTTTGAGTGAAGTCAGGATAACAAATGCTGTCTGCTCGATGTACTTAATGTTGAATATTTTTTTATCTTTCCCCTCTTTCAACAGTTTTTTGATTATTTCCACTTCAAGTCGGAGGAATTTTTTCCGGAATTTCTGGATAGAATCGAGGTGGTGGATTAATTCATCCTTCAGAGCGGCTGCGATGTTGGGCAGCGAGAGAAGACTTTTTGAGCGTGCTTTGGCATATTCTTTGATTTTTTCGGGTGCACTGTTTTTTTTCTCGATGGCATCAACTATATTCTTTTGCAACAGCCGCGATTCATTCTCAAGGACTTCCCTGTAGATTTCTTCCTTATTTTTGAAATAATAATAAATAGAAGCTTTCCCCATGCGGGATGACCTTGCGATTTCTTCCACAGTTGTTTTTGAAAAGCCATAACGGCCAAAAAGCTCTGCCGCTGCCTTGATGATTATTTTTCTCCGTGAACTGTCTTTTTTATTCATAATAATAAACTTTTCGACTAAATTAGTTTTTTGTTCGAATTTTATTTTCATTCATTTTTTAATAACTGTCAAGACTTTTGAGGCTCTCCTTCTATTCTGTGTGGGTATATTTTATTGAACAGGGAATATCCGACCAATAGCCCGAGCGACCTTGAAAGGGAGCGACTTTTGAGTTTCTTGACTTTGATTTTGTGTTGAAATATTGTTCACAGAGACCGTGGCAGTCTTAAAATGAGAGAAAATAAAGAAAATATTCTTTCCCTGCTTAGGATTAAGCCATCCCCGCTTTCTGCTGACTTTGTCAAAAACAAGCGACAGTTCCAGCTTCATCATTTACTGACTGAGCAAAGGCATCCCTCAACGTCGGGGCTGAGCTTTGTTATCAAGTACAGCATAAAGGAGGGATTGAGCGGGATTTATGAAGTTGAGAAGGATGTCTGGAGATTTTTGCGCAGATTTATCAGATATCCATCTCGGCTCCTGCAGGCCTCAGATGCGGTCGCAGGAGCGATAAAGGAGGGGAGGAGGATTTTTATCTACGGCTGTGGTGCTACAGGCCGTCTGGCCAAGCAGATGGAAAGTGCTTTCTGGAGGCCATTCTGGAGAAAGGTGAAGGAGAGCGGTCTCTGGGAGAAATTGAGTCGATCGCTTCCTCAAGACATTGAGGAGATGCTTATCGGTGAGATGACTGGAGGCGATAGAGCTCTTATCAGCGCCCTTGAAGGGTTTGAAGACCTTGAGCTTGTGGGAAAGCTTCAGCTTCTGGAAAGAGGAATAAGGAGAGGGGATGTGGTTTTCTGCATCACTGAAGGGGGAGAGACCTCTTCTGTCATAGGAGCAATGTTGGCCGCAGTCGAGCAGTACGAAAAGCTTGAGAGGATGAAAAGGGCTGAAGCGCGAAGAAAGCTTTATTTTCTCTACAACAATCCCGATAGAGTGCTGAAGACTTTCAGGAGGAGCCAGAAAGTTTTGAGTCATCCTGCCATCACAAAGATTAATCTATCAACCGGACCTCAGGCTCTGGCGGGTTCGACCAGGATGCAGGCTGTTTCCGTTGAGACTTTCGTTATGGGTGTGATTCTTGAGAGAGGAATACACACTGCACTGAGCGGCCTTCTCTCGGATAAAGAGCTTGAGAGACTGGGATTTAAAAGGAAGCCAGAGATAGAGGACATGGCTCTCGATTACGAAAAACTGATGCTCTCCCTGGAGGATGTGGTCGATAGCGGGGCAAAGTTTGTTGACCTTGAATCAAGCGCATACCTTAAAAAAAGGCATGTGACTTATTTTGCCCGCAGGGCACTCATCACTGTCTTCATAGATTGTGCTGAGAGGAGTCCTACCTTTCATCTTCATCCTCTGGATACAATCGATGAAGAAGAGAGGAAGTCCTGGGTTCGTGTGCTGACTGATGCCCCCAGTCAAAGCAGGGCCTGGAAGAATTTTCTGGGCAGAGATTTTAGAGGACTTGACGAATCTTTTTACAGAAAGGAATTTGGGAGGAAAATAAGAGATGAATATCTGAGAGAGACTGCTTTGAAAAGTCTGGCCAGAGCAGGAAAAGAGCAGGAAAATCTTTACGATTTTTCATTTTCGGATGAAAACATAAACCGCTGGCCTGTTGAGGAGGGAGACCTGGGAGCTGCTGTCTGTGTGGATGATGAGATTCAGGAGCTGGTAAGGCCTGAATCTTCTTTTTTTAAGTTTGTGGATTTCTTCAAAAAGAGAAAAGCAGAAGTAGCGCTGATTTTGGTTAACAGCAGAGGGAAAGAAGAAATGAGAAAAATTTTAAATGCTCTCCCCCTGGAGAAAAGCAGAGATGTGGTTATCCACTGTTCGCCACACTGGGAAAGTGACCCTCTTGGCATGAGGAAGCAGGTGTGGCTGAAAGTTTTTCTGAATGCCCACTCGACTGCGGTTATGGCCTGGCTGGGAAAAGTGGTGGGGAATACGATGACGAATGTCAACCCCACCAATCTTAAGCTTATCGGAAGGGCTACTCATCTTATCCTTTCTCATGTTAATGATGTTCTCAGCAGTGAAGAATGGATAAAAAAATACGGAAAGAGGAAGGCAGTTACTTACGCTGAAGCAAATGCAGTCCTTTTCGATGCCATGGATTTTGTTTCTCAGAAAGAGGTTGAGAAGAGTGAGGTGGAACTTTCCATCGTCCGTATCATCGAAGCACTGAAGAGAAAAAGGTTTGTAAGCTGGGAGGAAGCTCTCTTAGTTTCTGAAGCAACCGGGCTTGAATTTTACATAGAAAAGGAGAAATATGGGTTTTTCGCTGGCTGATTATGTTGTTGTTATTTTCTACTTGGCTGGAGTAACTATTCTCGGCCTGGCTGCTTCTGGCAGGCAGCGCTCAGCGATTGATTATTTTCTCGGAAGCCACAGAATTCCATGGTGGGCGGTTCTTTTTTCTGTTGTGGCCACCGAGACCTCAACGCTTACTTTTATAAGCATCCCGGCAGTAGCCTACGGCGGAAATTTAACTTTTCTTCAGATAACATTTGGCTATATTGTCGGCCGCATTCTGGTCAGTGTTTTTTTTCTCCCTCGTTACTACAAAGGTAAACTCACAACAGCCTACCAGTTTCTGGGTGAAAGATTCGGACCCAGCATGCGCAGCATTACCAGTGCCACCTTTATGGTCACCCGGCTTTTAGCTGATGGGGTGCGGCTTTTTGCTTCGGCCATTCCCCTGGCGATTATTCTCCGCTTAGCAGGGGTGAAATATTCAGACCTTACCATCTACCTCATTGCCATATTGATGATAGCAGGGGTAACCATTGTCTATACATTTCTGGGCGGTATCAGGGCTGTTGTCTGGATGGATGTGGTTCAGATGACAGTCTACATCACAGGTGCACTTCTGGCAGTGGCTGTCATTGCCACCAGTCTTCCCAGGGGGCTGGCCAGCGCCGTGAGTGTGGCCAGCAGTGCCGGAAAACTGAAGATTTTCAATTTTGGTCTTGACTTATCATTCAGAGCTTTCATAAACGAACCTTACACTTTTTTTACCGCTCTTTTTGGTGGAGCAGTGTTTTCGATTGCCTCACACGGCACAGACCAGCTCATCGTTCAGAGGCTGCTGGCCACAAAAAGCCTTCGCTCAAGCCAGAAGGCTCTCATCGGAAGTGGGTTTGTTATTCTCCTTCAGTTTACCCTTTTTCTTTTCATAGGCATCCTGCTCTTCGGTTTTTACAGCGGGCAGTCACCATCCCAGCTTGGTCTGGCCACCGCTGATGAGGTGTTTGCCAAGTTCATCGTGGAGGAGATGCCGAGCGGGCTTTCAGGCCTGATTATTGCTGCTATCCTGGCAGCTGCAATGAGTACCCTTTCTTCATCCATAAATTCACTTGCTTCTTCAACAACAATGGACTTTTACAAGCCTTACTTGGGAAGAGGTAGTCCACCGGAGAGAGAATTGAGAATTTCGAGAATGATTACCGCAGGCTGGGGAATAATCATCACTGCTTCGGCTTTCTTTTTTGCCCTGCTTCAGATTCAATCTTCGGGCAGACGTCCGGCAGCAGTCGAGCTCGGCCTGGGTATCGCAACTTACACTTACGGAGGACTGCTTGGAGCTTTCAGTCTGGGAGCACTTTTCCCGGCGATTCAGAAAAAAGATGCAGTTGTGGGATTCTTTACAGGTCTTGCAGCGCTGCTTTTCCTGGTTAAAGGTCCTCTTCAGAGTATACTTCCCGGAGAGGGGATTTCGATTGCCTGGCCTCTTTACACCCTGGTCGGCGGTGTTGTGGTGATAGCTGTTGCCAATCTATCCTTTTTTGTGCGAAAAAAAATGGGGACATGATACCTATTTCCTATTTTTTATGGAATATTTTCATTATTTTTTTCATCAGGGAGTCGATGGCCTCATAAGCAGGTGAATTCGGGAGATAATCCCAGACAGGCTTTCCCTGACGGTCAAGATAAAGCAGAGTCTCGTCTTCAGGAATGAGCTGAGTCAGGTTTAGCTTCTCCTCTTTAATCGCTTCTTTAATTGATTCGGACAGGCTGTCTCCAACGCGGTTGAGGATGAGCATTTTTTCCTTGACTCGGGATTCGAGCTCTTTTATAAGGCGGCTTATTTTTCCTGCTGTCTGGATTCCCCTTACAGTTGGCTCTGAGACGATGAGGAGTAAATCTATTTCCTGGACAGTGCGGCGGCTTAGATGTTCCATACCAGCTTCATTATCGATGACCACATATTCGTAATTTTTGCTGATTGAGCTTAGAATATCGCGCAGGAGATTGTTGGCATAGCAATAACAGCCCGGACCTTCAGGACGCCCCATGGCAATGAGGTCAAAATTCTGTGTTTCCACCAGACTTGTCTGGATTTTATATTCAAGAAACCGCTGTTTGGTCATCCCAGCTGGCAGAGTATCCGCTTTAATCCTCATCTCCTCTCTTATGGCTCCCACAGTCTGCTGGATCTCTATCCCCAAGACCTCATTCAAGCTCACATTCGCGTCAGCATCAACAGCCAGGATGGATTTTGAGCTTTTTTCGCACAGCCAGCGGATGATGAAGGCAGAGATGGTTGTTTTTCCTGTTCCTCCTTTTCCTGAAACAGCGATGGTTGCCATTCTCGATTGCCCCGATTAAAAAAGAGGCGGCATGGAGAGAGCAGGATGTTTCTTTCTGCTAATGTATTCCAGCACTTCTTCCTCTGTGGTAGCAACAGTTTCATCCGCAATCATTTCGAAAAAGTTCTCAATACCTTCTTCCCTGCCAATGCGGCGGAGCACAGGTTCCACTTCTTCTTTCAGGGCTCTGTCCATCCAGACAATTCTTTTAGCCCCGCCTTCAGCACTGATAAATTTTCTGCTCCCTATGTAATGCTTGCTGTGCCCGATAAAACCGGGCGTCTGGACTCCTCCTCCCACAGTTCCGGCCAGGGTGGAGAATTTCATCCCGCTCGGGGTCATGCCCGTGTATTCCCTGTAAACGGTCATGATACCGTTTGTTGAAGGGAGTACACAGGATATGCACTCGAAACATCCACAGGAGGTCATCGGATATTCGATGATGCTGTAGGCGTTAAAGATTTCGAGAGTTTTATGCGAATTAAGATAGACGAACCTGTTTATCTCCTCCCACTGGCCTTTAACATGGTCAATACAATGCCCTTTTTTTACAGGCTGGTTGGGGCCGGCCGGGTTTATCTGGTAGGCAGCCTTTCCGTCCAGCCAGTTGTAGGCACCGCAGAGCCCCGAGCGTTCAGGGGTGATGATGCAGATGTGGTTGGGAGCAAAAGATTGACAGAGCGAACATGAGTAGAAGGTGTCCACTGACTCATCGGTCATGCCTGCCATGCGGGCATCCCTTTCAGCGTAGACTTTCCTTGCTATCTCAATCAGCTCCTTGACCTCTTTTTCGCGCGTATAGATTTTTATCTGGACTTTATCGAATATTTTTCCGAATTCACTGTGGAGCTTGGCATGAAGAATGGAGCCGAAGTGCTTGAACTTAAACCCCTTTTTTTTGGCTTCCTTGCTTACCCTGATCCAGGTAATATCGCGCTGACCCATGTGAAAAACACCCTGGGCACAGTTTATTAAGTCATGGATGTGGCGCTCCATGATAGGCTCAAAGTCTGGTTGCATCTCGCGTCCAGCCACTTCGACCCAGATTCCGACCGGAATTTTCGAACCTTCCTCAACCTCGCCTATCTCGGGGCCGATAACTTCTATTCGGCCGTCCTCCACCTCGTCGAGATCTCTGGTCATTAGGTATTCAAACCCGGGCTGTGTCTGACCCCCAAGTTCAACATACATTTCTTCTTTTCGCACCCGCTCTCCCTGGAATGCGGGTCCGAAGGGGAGGGGAATGGGGACCTTGGTCACGGTTATTTTCAGCCCTCTGACTTCGATAGCCTTGGACACGATTCTCTCATGTTTCACAGGGGAGACAACGTGCTCGTAGGTACAGATTCCAGTGGGCAGAATCTGGTCGATGTCTGTATCAGCGATGGTTGGAAAGCCGTAGTTTATTGCTCCTGCAGCCTGGGCGTGTTTTTCGTCATCAACCGGTCCCAGGGCGAGAACAAAGGCGAACACCCTGTTTTTGTTGTATCTTAAAACCTTTTCGTAATTGCCGGGCTTGGCGCCTCCAAAAGATAGAGCAACTCTGGTCGAGAAGCCGAGGGAATGGACTGTGGCTGTGACATCATCACCAAAGGGCACAAGGCGAGTCTCCCACCCCATCTGCACTCCCTCTTCTTCGAGTTGTCTGGCCATTGATTTTCCCTCTGTGGCAGCAGAGATGAAAACATACAGGTTTTTTTCCTGGAGCTCACGGGCAATTTTAACCGCAATTTCGTTTGTCGGGCAGTAGCCGACACAGGCGGCAAAACCAGGTGCTGTACCGTCGACAAATTCAATCCCTCGTTCCCGCATGATGACATCATTGGCAGCTCCAAGCCAGAGATGGCCTTGCCTCGGGTTTGGCTCAGGCAGATAAGGGAGAGGGTTATGAGTGTACTTGATGGCCTCGATGATTTCGTCAGCGAAAAGAGTGGCCATCCCTGCATCGAGCGTATGACCCAGGTAGGGGACCCAGAGCTTCTCACCAGGAAGTGGAGGGAGAAGCTTTTTTGCTTCCTCCAGAAGTTCTTTCAGACCTCCGAGTGTCTCGATTTTCATGCCCAGGATTCCATGAGAAATAGGAAGGTAGTAGCCTGTGTTTGGAAATTCAACCCTCGTCTCAGGTCCTTTCTCCTCCAAAGCTTTTGAGAGCTCTTTTTCTGCTCGTTCCACAAGCTTGTGTGCACCACGGATGGCTCTGGTGGCAATAAGCTTGGACATGGTTCTCTCAGACCTCCAGCTCTCTTCTCATCTGCATATCAAAAAGCACCCTCTCCTTTGCTTTAGATATTCCCAGCTTTTCTCTTTTTTTCTGGATGTGGTCGATGATCCGGCAGGCCATTTTTCCTGTATCAATTTCAACTCCCCACATGCCGCCGAAGAAGTTTTCAAAATCATGGAAGATGTGCCTTGAGAATTTATCACTCCCTTCAACAGGAAGGCCGACGCCAAAGATTGTGTGTACACCCGAGGCAACAAAGTAGTGGCCGATGGCAATTGCCTTCTCACTCATCCACTCCGGAGCAGCTCCGGCAACGGGTAATTCGCTTATATCATCTCCGAGCCCTCCCACTTTGACCATCTCTGTGAGGGCGATAAGGATGCGGGAATTATCCACGCAGGAGCCTGAATGAAGCACAGGCGGCATACCCACTGCCCTGCATACTTCCGTAAGTCCCTTGCCTGCATATTTTTCGGCAGACTCGGGCTGGAGGAATCCGGCTTTGGCACAGGCAATGGCCGCGCATCCGGTCTGGACAACGAGGATGTCATTGGCAATCAGTTCTTCCACCAGTCCCACATGCCCTTTTTCAGCCGCGACCTTGGGATTGCAGCAGCCAACAACTCCTGCCACTCCTTTTATGCGGCCGTTGATAACATTGTCGTTTAGAGGCACATATGAGCCCCTGAATCTTCCCCCCAGCATGTAGTTTATGGCTTCATGACTGAATCCAGCTATGAGGTCCATTTTTTCCTCTGGAATTTCCACCTCGCCTCTGTGGGGAAAATTGAGAATTGCCTCCTTTATAATCTCCTTTGCAGACTGAATTGCGTTTTTCTCATCAAGTTCAACATGGGTTGCGCCTTCAGTCCTCGCTTTGGGAGAGGTGGTGATGAGCTGAGTGTGGTAGCACTTGCTCAATTCTAAAAGAGAGGGCATAACGCATTGAACATCAACAATCATTGCCTCCACCGCGCCGGTGGTGAGGGCAAGTTCCTGCTGAAGCATGTTTCCGGCCACCGGAAGACCGTGGCGGAGCAGAATTTCGTTAGCATTACAGCACATCCCGGCCAGATTTATTCCTTTTGCTCCCTTTGATTTTGCCAGTTCAATTAGCTCTTTATCCCTGGAAGCAATTACCATCGCCTCAGCCAGGAGTGGTTCATGGCCGTGAAGAATGATGTTAACCTCGTCTCCAGACAGAACTCCAAGGTTTGCCTGACCGCGGAGCGGGGATGGATTGCCGAAAAGGATATCCTGGAGCTCGGTGGCAATCATAGAACCTCCCCAGCCATCAGCAAGCGCAGTTCTTGCTGCCTGGAGCATGATGTTGCGGTAGTCGTGGTCAACTCCGATGGTGGTGCGGTGCATCATCTCTACGATTTCACGGTCAATCCCCCTTGGTGTAACACCAAGCCGCTTCCAGAGCTTCTGCCTTTTTTCAGGCGCACGCCTCACAAATGATATTTCTCCTTCCTGGCGGCCAAAATCCTCGAGCGCCCTGCGGGCAACAGCAGCGGCAATTTCCTCTTTTGCTCTGTTCTCGGTAGGAATATCCATACATCGAGCAACTTTTTTAAGCTTGTTCACATCTTTAATCTTGTAACCTGATGCTGGGGATTGAGCTGCGAGAAGAAGGGTTTTTGCCACCTCTCTTCCGTGGTCAGAATGAGCAGAGGCACCGGCAGCAACCATTCGAGCAAAGTTACGGGCAACGATTACATCAGCCGTGGCTCCGCAGACCCCGATTTTATACTTGCTGCCGCGGGGGCTGATGCGGCAGGGTCCCATAAAGCAGTTATGGCAGCAGAGTCCCTGTTCGCCGAATCCACAGCGTGGCTTCTGTTGCTGGGAGCGTTCCCAGACTGTGGTCGGAGTTGAATTTGTCTTTTTTTCTCTCATAACACTTTTTTTCGGTTTTTATCTTCATCATAGCCTATCGGAGAAGCTGGCTCAAATGATGAAGTGTGCGGAATACTTTTTCCGATAGTTCAATTGAGAGTGAGCCTGTACCGCAGCTCGGTGTGAGCAAGCATTTTTCCCGGATAAGGGCTAAGTCAAGTCCTTTTCCTGCCAGGTTTTCCATTTCTTTTTCCAGTTTTTTAGCCAGTGATTCCGGAGTTTCGTCCTCTATTTTTTTCGAGGTGGGAACAATTCCCCAGGCAATTATTCCACCTTTTTCCAGGAAGCCTTTAATCTCTTCAGGATAGTAGCTGATGGTGCTGCCAAACTCGTAAGCATCAAAGCTGATAACATCTACTCCTGCTTCGATAAGGAGAGGCCATTCTGTGTTGCCGCAGCAGTGAGCTCCAGCCAGAGCCTCTCTGCTGTGAACAGCTTCGACAAGTTCATGAATGTGGCTTACAACGTCAGTGCGCTGGACGCTGACATAGGTTGAAGAGCCGAAGGCAGAGAGGATGGGCTCATCGATAAAGCATATCTGCTTCAATCCCAGGGGCTGGAAAGTCTCTAGCAGCCAGAGCGTCTTCATGACTAGAGTTTTGACCACCACATCGCGGAAGATATCGTTGTAGTAAATTGCCTGTTTGTTTTCATCCACGATAGCCAGGCCAAATGTCACCGGCCCTGTGACCTGGGATTTCAGAAATTTGATTTCTGATGCTTTCTTTTGTTCCAGCCTTTTCTTCATCTCATAAATGCCCTGGCTGAATTCAGAGCTGATTTTGAAATATTGAAGCTCATTATCCACAATTTTCTGGTAAAAAATCTCAAGCTCTGATGTTATCTCGCCGCCTGTGCTAAAATACATTCGCTGTTTTCCCTCATCGAGTACGACACAGGGCATTCCTTCACAGTACTGAATTTCCATTTGCTCCCTGAAATCTCTCTGCGAAAGCTGGGGCCAGACAGGGATTTCTGGAATTGTCTCCAGTATAAGGTCGCAGGCTGAGGCTGCGTCGCTGTGAGGAAAGCTTCCGATTCCAGTTGCCATAAAGTTTGGATTAAAAGACATTTCAAAAACTCCCTGTTTTGCTCTCAGGAAAACCTCCATTGGGGAGTGTATGATTTGAATGCCGGGTAAGTGCGGTGTAAATCCTGGAGAATTCCTCTCTTAATTTTTCATCCAGTGCATCAATAAGTGGAGTTTCTTTTCTGTCAGCTTCGTTTATTATCTCGGAATAGGGAATCATTCCAAGGATAAGTTCACGGGGAAGTCTCTGGCCTATCCACTCTTCATCTTCACTGCTGTGAATTTTATTGCCAATAATCCCGAAGCCTGAAATTCCTATTTCTTTTCCCAATTTCATGATTGTGCGGGCAGTGTGGATGCTTTTCAGGCCTGGCTCAACCATGATAACCATTTTATCTATTGCTGAAGCGGTTCCTCGTCCCAGGTGTTCGATGCCAGCTTCCATGTCGACGATAACAACTTCATTTCGATTAAGGATGATTTCAGAAAGAAGGCTTCTTAGAAGGACATTTTCAGGACAGGCGCAACCGCTGCCTCCTTTTCTCACCGCTCCCATCACCAGCAGCTTTATTCCTTGAAATTCGACCGAGAATTTCTCGGGTATATCGCTTACTTGAGGATTCATCCTGAAAAGCTGACCGAACTGACGGGGATTGGCTCCTGTTCGTTCTTTGATGAGCAGACGCTGTTCGGAGATGGGTACCAGTGAGGAAGCTTTCTTGGAGGGAATACCGAGCGATGAGGCAAGGTTAGCATCAGGGTCAGCATCAACAGCGAGGACCTTGAAACCGTCTTTGCTGAAAAGATGGGCGAGCACACCTGCCGCTGTAGTTTTACCGCTTCCTCCTTTTCCAGTGAATGCGAGTTTCATGCTCCTACTTTCCTATTATTTCAGCCATTCTTTTTATGTAAGCTGAGGTGGTACCGCAGCAGCCGCCTACAAGGTTGGCACCGTTTTCGATTATTTCTGGAATGTATTGGACGTAATCCTCCACTCCTTGAGAGTAAGTCACAGTGCCGTCAGGATTAAGCTGCGGCTGACCGGCGTTTGCCTGGACGATGAGCGGTAGTTCAGTCTTTTTTCTCATGAGTTTCACAAGCTCAACCATCTGAGAGCTGTCTAGGGTGCAGTTGGTTCCGATGGCGGGCACAGCCTGGCTTTCAAGTTCTGCCACACAATCTGAGACACTGTTACCCATGATGGTAAAATAGCCTCTCGGCCCGAGATTAAAGGTGATGGTCACAAATACAGGCAGGCCAGTGGCTTTTCGGGCGCCACGGAAAGCTGTAAGCGCTTCTTTCAAATCATACTGGGTTTCAACGAGGAGGAAATCAGCTTTTCCGTCGGCAAGGCCTCTTGCCTGCTCTGCGTAAGCCTCTTCGAATTCTTCTTCAGTAAATTCGCCCTGTGGCTTGAGAAATTTTCCGGTTGGCCCCATGCTTCCTGCGACATACCTACCCTCAGGTTTCACCTCGTTGGCCAGCTCAGCTGCTCTAAGGTTTAGCTCATAGCATTTACGGCCAAAGCCGTGAGAGTCAAGCTTGATTTTATTACCGCCGAAGGAGTTGGTGAGGACAACGTCTGCTCCTGCCTGGTAATAGCTCTTGTGAATCTGCTTTATGATTTCAGGTCTATCCTCATTCCACGATTCAGGGCATTCTCCCTGAGGAAAGCCGAGTCTGATGAGTTCTGTTCCCATACCTCCGTCGAGGAGAACAACTCTCTTTTTTGCCAGCTCGAGCACAGGTACAGACATTTCTACTTCCTTCTTATGATTCAGGTAAGATGATAACTTCAAATTTTCGCTCTGTCAAAAGATTCAAGAACATTCCAGATGACGGCGCCTGTTATTGAATCACTCTCAGCCAAGCTGGGGGAGAAGATGAAATTTTTAAAGCTCAATAAAGATGAAAACCCCAAAACTGCCATGGAATTCAGGGTGATGGCTATCCTTCGCTTATCGTCTTTAAGGAGGGAAAGGAAGTTGAAAGAATCGTCGGTTTTGTTCCTGAAGACAGACTCGAGGAAAAACTTACCAATTTTATAGAAGACTGATAATGCAAGAGGAAAAGTTTCAGCTGATTTTGTTTTTTAATATTTCCATGTTCTTTTTCAGGTTCTGAGCCTTGATGAGGTATGAGCCGGAGACAAACATGTTTGCTCCGGCAGAGTGGACAAGCTCTATCGTTTCAGGATTAATGCCGCCGTCGACTTCGATGTCGAGCTCGGGTGCCAGTTCTCTCAACGATTTTATTTTTTCTGCCATCTCGGGCAGGAATTTACTTCCATAAAAACCAGGATGAACGGTCATGATGAGCACCTGGTCGATTTCATTCACATAAGCTCTGAGAGCCTCCTGTGGTGTTTCAGGATTGAGGGCCAGGGCTGCCTTTTTCCCCATTTTTTTTATTTTCTGGATAAATCTTCCTGGATTATCAACTGTTTCTAAATGGACAATTATGGTTTTTACTTTCTGACCGAATTTTTCTATCCAGGTTTCAGGGTCAGAAATCATCAGATGAGCTTCGTAAGAGAATCTGTCTTGGGGAATTTCAAAGTTAAAATTGAGTGAGGTGCTGGGAACAAATTTCCCGTCCATTATGTCAAGCTGAAGAAGGTCTGCTGAGGAGCCGATTTTTTTCAGGATGGTGTCCAGTTCTTCCTGAGTTCTGGAAATGACCGCGGGAATAATTATTAATTTCAATTTAATTTTATCATATTTTATCAATTTTTAGCAATAACAAACTTAGAAAGCAATCTACATATATTCATTTTCTCTGTTCAAGTCAATAAAACTTAAAAAAGGGGACATGATACCCATTTCCTTATTTTTTTCACATCTTTTCGTTTAAGAACTCAAAACAGCAATCTGCATCTTAACACATTTGGCTTCTCGTCCAAAACAAAAAATGCAGCCTGCTTCTTGAAATGAGCATCAGTAGCGAAAAATTGAGTATATCACCCAACGGACGATGAATAAAAAACGTGGGAGATTTAGAAAGAAAACCGTTAAGAAAAATAGGAAATAGGTATCATGTCCCACTTTCCCCCCCTTTTTTTTTAGCGCTGGCTGTGCTATAAGCATGGATAGAAAGGGGAAGGGATGAGAAGAGCGGGGCTCGTTGTTATTTATCTTATCATCTTTACTTGTCTATGCTTTCCGCTCGATTCAAGAGAGATTACTGTCAAGGTTGCAGTCGACGAGGAATTCACAGTTGCTTCATCAGACTGGCAGATATCTGTCAGGAGGCTTATCACAAACGCAGTTAGTGATTTTGATAAAAAATTTGGGCTGAAGTTTAAAATAATAAAAAGTGGAAGATGGGCTTCCGATGATTCACTTCAATCTCTCCCCACCTTAGTCAATGATTTAATGAAGAAGGTGGGTAAAGAAGGGATTGATGTTGTGATTGGTTTTACTGGCCAGAGGCTTGGAAAGAGTGAACTCCTCGGGATTGCCTGCTACGACAGCGGCTACGTGCTGGTGAGAAATCTCAAGGTTGGTAACCAACATGAATCGATAATGCGCTCCATTGTAAGACATGAGATATGTCATCTCTTTGGGGCAGTTGACCTGGAAGAAGCCGGTTCAGTGATGGACAGAAAAAAACCGGGATTTAATGTGGACGAATTTACGAGCCGCATCATCAGGGTTAATAGAGAGAGGGGTTTCAACCCTTTCCTTTTTCCTCTCAGCCTGGAAAAAAGAGATGAGGCATTGCGGATTTACCTGGAAAGAAAGAAACTGGGGAAAAAAGAGCCTGAACTCAACGGCGCTCTGGCCCAGATTTATCTTGAGAACAGGGACTACAGGGCAGTGGTTGAGGAATGCCTTGAGGCTCTTTCCCGGGAGCATGAGCTGCCTGAAATTCGTAATCTCCTTGGAATCGCCTACAGAAGACTGGGCAGAATAGATGAAGCCATTGAGGAGTATAAGAAAGTTCTGAACTATGAGCCGAATTCTTCTAGAGTCTATTACAATCTCGGTATTGCTTACATGAAAAAGGGCGAAATAGATGAAGCTGTTGCCAGCTATGAGCGGGCGGTGAAGCTCAACCCCAAAAACGCCAAAGCTCGGGCTAATCTTGGACATGCCTATGTGGAGAAAAATCTACCGGAGCGGGCTCTTCAAGAATGTAAAAAAGCCCTGGAGATATTTCCCGAGCTTCCCGAAGCAATCTCCACCCTGGCAGCAGTGTATCTTCTCCGTGATGAACTGGAACTCGCCGAGCAGTACACACTAAAGGCGCTGAGAATTGATCCCTCTCTCTCTTCAGCTCACCAGAACCTGGGGAATATCTATCTCAGAAGAGAACAGCTTGAGCCAGCAATCGAGGAATACAGGAAGGCCATCAGGCTCAATCCAGATTTTCCTCGCGCTTATTACAACCTGGGACGTGCTTATCTGATGAAAAAAGAATGGAAGGGAGCCGTTGACTGTTTGAAGAAAGCCGTGGAATTAAAGCCGGATTACTATCTGGCATACTCTGCTCTTGGCAGTGCTTTTCTGGAGCAAGGGCTGATTGAGGAGTCAATCAAGAATTTGGAGCATGCCCTCAGCCTCAATCCTGAATACAGCCTGGCCTATCTTCACCTTGCCCGTGCCTGGCTGAATAAGGGTCAACTTGAGGAAGCAGACCATGCCTGTCAGAAAGCTCTTTCTTTATCGGAAAAATTGCCAGAAGCTCACAACCTGCTGGGCATAATCAGGGAAAAGGAAGGAAGGGGAAAGGAAGCTTTCCAGGAATACACCACAGCGCTGGAGCTGGAGCCGGATTTTCCAGAAGCTCATTTCAACCTGGGCAACATATACTTCAAGGAAAATGAATTCGAGCAGGCCATAACGCATTACAGGAAAGCAGTTGAGATTAATCCAGGTTTTTCCGAGGCTTATAACAATTTGGCCGTGATTTTCTACTATCAGAAAAAGTATCGTTTAGCCTGGGAATTTCTGCAGAGGGCAGAGAATTTGGGGTTTAAAGTCCATCCCGATTTTAAAAAAGCTCTTCTGAATAAGCTTAAAAAGCCGTAAAATATATTATTTTATGAAGCTTATGAAAGTTGAGCACATAAAAGACAGAGAGACATTCCGCACCTTCAGCGAAGCATGGGATAATTTCTTATTCAATTCACCCCAGAACACTATTTTTCTCACCCACGAATGGTTCTCTTCCTGGTGGGATTCATTTTCAGGGGATAAATACCTGGAGATTCTTTGCTTCAGGAGGGAAAACGATGAGATAGCAGGCCTGGTACCACTGATGAAAGAAGGAAAGAAGCTGAGTTTTATAGCCAGCAGCGAAGTTACTGATTTCTGCGATTTCATCACAGAGAAGCAAGGCGAAGAGGAATTTTTTTCCTCTTTTCTCGAATTTGTGAGAAAAAATTACGCACATGACGTCAGTCTCGAATTCACAGCTCTTCCCCATACCTCTACGTCTTTAGTCTATCTTACTCAATTAGCTCCTTCCTTTGGTTTTTCAGTTTCTTCCTCTGAGGTTGAAAAGATAGCTTTTCTCAATCTCCCTAACTCCTACGATCTCTACCTGAGAAGCATGAAGAGGAAGAAACGTCATGAACTCCGGAGGAAAAAAAAGAAGATGGAAAGCATCAAGGGAGTAAGAAGACTGACTTTAAAGAAAAAGGAAGAGCTTGAGGAATACATGAGAAGGTTCATTCTGCTCCACAGCAAGAGTTCCCCTGATAAGTTCTCTTTCTGGGAAAAAGAAGGCATGCCTGAATTTTTTCAAAACCTGGTGTCCAGGCTTTCTCCGAAAGGATGGGTTCAACTCGAGCTTTTGCTGCTCGGCGAAAAAATAATAGCTGCCCTTCTTAATTTTGTTTATTTCAACAAGCTCTATTTCTACAACTCTGCCTTTGATAGAGAGTTTGCAGCCCTCAGTCCAGGTTTCTATCTTTTCCTTTCCTGTATCAGGGAAGCAATTGAAAAAGGCCGGGAAGTTGCAAATTTTTTGAGAGGAGGAGAAAGATATAAATATGATTTTGGAGCTCACGAAGGTAGAATATTGAGATTGGTTTTAAAGTCAGAGAGGAGAAGAAGATGAATTTGTGCCTGGTAAGCTTTCACTGCTGTCCCTTCTCCCAGCTCGGCGGCGATGGGACAGGGGGGATGAATGTTTACCTCAGGGAGCTCAGCGCCTCTCTGGCAGTAGTTTCCGGAGTAAGTGTTGATATATTTACCAGAGTTCAAAACCCTGAGATAAGAGACATAAAATACATTGAGCCTAATGTCAGAGTTGTTCATCTGAAAGGAGGTCCAGAGCATCCTTTAAACAGGAAGAGACTCTTCGATTACCTTCCTGAATTTGCGGAAAATCTCAAGCGCTTCATTTCGCAAAACAGAATAGTCTATGACCTGGTTTACAGCCATTACTGGCTTTCAGGAGTGGTAGGTGAATTTTTGAAACACAGATATTCTCTTCCTCTCGCTCATGCCTACCATACTCTTGCTTTTTTAAAAAAAAGAGTCATGGGAAAGGATTATGAAGAGCATCCTGCCAGGTTTTCAACCGAGGAACTGCTTGCCTCAACATCAGACGTTATTGTTTCCCCTTCTGACTATGAGAAAGAATGCATAATCGAGGAATATGGAATTTCTCCCTCAAAAGTAAAGGTTATAAGTCCAGGTGTAAACAGGTTTATTTTTTTTCCTCTTTCACTCCATAAAGCACGGAGCAGTCTTGGTTTAAAAGAAGAGGAGAAAATTGTGCTCTATGTTGGCCGCATTGAACCTGAGAAAGGATTGGAAACACTAATCCGGGCACTTATGAGACTTAAAAATGAAGCACCACAGCTTTTTGAAGAGCTTAAACTTCTGGTCATTGGCGGAGGAGAGAAGAAGGGAGAATTTCTGAAGAACAGGGAGATAGCGCGCTTAACAAGCATGGTGGAAAGAAATGGCTTGAAAGAGAAAATTTTGTTTCTCGGTTCAAAAAAGCATAACGAACTGCAAAGCTATTATTCAGCGGCTGATGTTCTGGTTATTCCTTCCCTTTACGAGTCCTTTGGCCTAGTTGCCCTCGAATCACTCGCCTGTGGAATCCCTGTCATAGCTTCCAGGGTGGGAGAGATGAAGAGAATAATAGAAGAAGGCAGCAATGGATTCCTTTTCAGCCCTGGAGACTCTACTTCCCTCGCAGCAGCGCTGGAACGAATTTTTTCCCAACAGTCTTCCCTTGATAGCAGAACTGAAATAAGCACAGATATCGTAAAAAGGTACTCCTGGGAAAGGACAGGAGAGGAAACGTGCCGCACTTTGAGGGAGATCATAAGAAGGAAAAGGCTCATTACCACCAGATCTCGGTGCGATGAAATCCTTCAGCGAGTTTAAAATTCTCACCCTCAGCCATATCCCGTGCTCTCTGACACAACCATTTTTCCATCTCCTCTGCGAATGATTCCTTGATCTGACTTTTGTGGCATCGGAGAGCTTTGATTTTTTTTTCGAATGTCTTTGTTATATCGGTACGGTAATTTATATCCTCAGAAGCCCAGAACCAGATTTCCTTTACTTTATGAGGAAAAAGTCCGGCATCTATCATCTCAGGATAAGCCCACAGATCTCTTGCATAGGGGAAGACCGCGTCGAGTGTAACCTCGCCCACCACCCGGTGGTCTCGGTGCCAGATATAGCGGCGGTAAGGGTCTGAGGTGACCACAATTTCAGGCCTGTGCTTCCTTATGAGAATCACCAGCCTTTTACGGAATTCAGACGTGTATTCAATGTTCTGGTCAGGATAGCGGAGGAATACCACTTTCTGAACCCCGAGCACAGCCGCAGCTTCAAGCTGTTCTTTCTCCCGTATCTCAGCCAGGACTTCGGGTTTGATGTTGATATCATCTGTTCCTTTTTCCCCGTCTGTACAAACGATGTAAATAACTCTTTTACCTTCATCCACCCATTTTGCCACACTGCCAGCAACTCCGAACTCAGCATCATCAGGGTGAGGGGTGATAACCATTATGTTGAACTTTTCCCTCTCCATGTCTTTTCCTCTCAGGCTCAAATTTTTTAATGAATTGTATATCATATTCATCTCTGCTACAATGTGCATTCATTATTCGCTCAGAATTTCAAGCCCTATTGCTTGATTGGAAATGAATTGTTCCACTCTTAAAATAAGAAATTATAGTTCCGCTGATAAAAAGCTCATAAATTCCTTTTTTCAGGAAATTGCGGAAAATCACGGATTTGCTGGCGATGTTTCTTTAACATCTTTAAGAAAAGGAATAAAAAAACCCGGCTATTTTCCACAAAGGCACTTATTTCTTGCAGAAGAAGAAGGCCGAATTTCCGGGCTTGCGAATTTAGACCCTGAATTGAGAATAAAAAGAGTAATTCTTTCCGGATACATTCATCCTTCTTCAAGGGGGAAGGGAATAGGCTTTATGCTTCTCGAACACGCCACCCGAAGGGCAAGAGAAATGGGCGCCGAAGCAATACATGTCTCTCTGTCTGATGATGACAGCTCTGCCAGAAATTTTCTTTTGAAAAACGGTTTTTCACCGGTACGAGTCTTTATCACTCTGAGGCTGGTTTTTTCTCAAAATCGCAAAACAGAATTTTCATCTGAGACGGATAAATACAGTCTGACCTTTCTTGAGAAAGGAGAGGAAAAAAAGCTTGCCCGCCTTCAGAACTCCTGCTTTGCTGGAAGCTGGGGATTCAGCCCCAACACTCCTCGCGAAATAGAATTCTGGTTCAGGATTACAGGCACCTCTTTCCTCGATGTGATTGTTAAAAGAGAAGGGAAAAGGATTGTTGGCTATTGCTGGACCCAGATGATTCCTTCAGAGGGAAGAGGGAGCTTTTCTCTCAAAAGGGGAAGAATCCACATGATTGGAGTTCATCCTTCTTATCGGAATAGAGGAATCGGTCGAGCTCTTCTTTCTGCCGGGATTTCTTGTTTAAAAAGGAAGGGAGCTGAATCAGTCGAACTGATTTCAGATGAAGAGAATACAACCGCCGGCTCTCTTTACTTTTCTTCGGGCTTTTCTCCACTTTCAACAACTATATGGTATGAAAAAAGAGCATAACCCAAGAGTCATGAGCGGGCAAAGGACAGCAGAGACATAGACCATAAGAAGGAGGAAGGATAAGAATGAATAGAGAAGAGGCTCTGCAGAAGATTGCCAGGCGGCTTCGAATTCATTCAGTTAGAATGACAACCGAAGCAGGCTCTGGCCACCCCACAACCTGTCTTTCGTGTGCTGAAATCATGGCCTGCCTCTTTTTTGAAGTCATGAGGTTCAATCCTGAAAACCCTTACGACCTGGCTAACGACGAGTTTGTTCTCTCCAAAGGTCATGCAGCTCCAATCCTCTGGGCCGCCTATGCTGAGGCAGGAATAATCTCTTTTGAGGAGCTGATGAACTTGAGGAAAATAACGAGTAACTTAGAAGGCCACCCCACTCCGCGCATGGAATGGGTTAAAGCTGCTACCGGCTCACTCGGCCAAGGTCTCTCAGTTGGGGCGGGGATTGCCCTCGCTCAGAGAATGAGCGGCTCTCCTGGGCGGACGTTTGTTCTCATGGGAGACGGTGAATGTGCTGAGGGGGCTGTCTGGGAAGCAGCAGCTATTGCCTCTCACTACAGACTCAAAAATCTTACGGCTGTTATCGATCTCAACCGTCTCAGCCAGTCCCAGGAGACGATGCACGGATACGATGTAGCCGCCTATGCACGGAAATTCAAAGCCTTTGGCTGGAAGACTGAAACCGTAAACGGTCATGATGTAACTTCCATTCTCAGAGCATTTGATAGAGTTGAAGATAATGAACAGCCTTCTGTTATTGTCGCCAAGACAATAAAGGGAAAAGGTGTCTCATTTGTTGAAAACAAAAATGGCTGGCACGGGAAACCTTTTCTTGGAGATAACGGAAAGAAGGCACTCGAGGAGCTGGGTCCGATGCCTGATATTGAAGCCAGAATCTATGTCCGGAAGCCGGAAAGAAAAATGAATATTAGGCTTAATAAAATGTATAACTTTAAAAAAAACACTTACCAAAAGCCTGTGGCCACCCGGAGAGCCTACGGAAATGCCCTGGTTAATCTGGGAAAAGTGAATGATGCAGTGGTCGCCCTCGATGGAGATGTGAAGAATTCAACCTATGCTGAGGACTTCTTCAAGGAATTTCCAGAAAGGTCTTTCCAGCTTTATATTGCTGAACAGAATATGGTCGGCATGGCCATGGGCCTGGCTGCCAAGGGCTACATTCCTTTTGTGGCCACTTTTGCTGCCTTTCTCACCAGAGCCCATGACCAGATAAGAATGGCAGGCTATTCCTTTTCCAACATAAAATTCTGCGGCTCGCATGTAGGGGTGAGCATTGGCGCTGACGGCCCTTCGCAAATGGGGCTTGAGGACCTTGGTCTTTTCAGGCCCATTCCAGGCTGCGCTGTTCTTTACCCCAGCGATGCCTGTGCTGCCGAGGGGTGCGTGGAAACACTTGCCTGCTACAGAGGCATGGGCTACATCCGGACAACCAGGCCAGCTACCCCTTTGATATATTCACCTCTGGAAAAATTCCCTCTGGGAGGCTCAAAAGTGCTGAGAAAGAGCAGAAGCGATGAAGCAGCGGTAATCGCCGCAGGCATAACGGTTCACGAAGCGCTCACAGCTTACGAAAAGCTCAGGGAAGAAGGAATAAACATAAGAGTAATAGACGCCTATTCTGTTCAGCCTATTGATAGGGAGACTGTTGAAAAAGCAGCCCGAGAAACAGGAAAGAGAATGGTGGTTGTTGAAGATCATTTTGAGCACGGCGGCCTGGGTGATGCGGTGAGCAAGGTGCTGGGAGGAGCAGAGATGGTTCATCTCTGTATTAAAGAGCTACCCCGTTCGGGAAAGCCAGAAGAGCTGATGCGAAAATATGGCATTGATTCTTACTCAATCATAAAGGCTGTAAAAAAGCTTATAAAAAAATAAGGCGAAGTACGTTAGTAATAATCCAGGCTATTCGTCGTAACCAAGTGTCTGGTTGAGCTCTACGATTTGAGGGCTGAGCCTGTAAGATTTCTCGAGCTCTGGGTCGTTTTTCCAGATATTCAAAACGCTTTGATTTAGCAATCCTTCCTTAACCCTTGCGATTAATCTCTCCTTCCCCCAGAGGTCAAGATGATTGTCTACATGGTCAAAGCGTCCATAATTGATCATTTCTGGCTCGAAATCATAACCCATAAAATTGAGAAGCTTTTTAATTGTTTCAGCAGGAGAGGTAAGGAGAGATTCAAATTTCAGTTCATACACTCTTGATTGAGGAAGATTCCTGGAAAAACTGAGCATGGAAGAGGTGGATTCCTCCCACATTTTAAAGCCGTACTCTAAGCTCCTGCCCAGTGTATACCGGAATGAATGTGCCACGCCGCGAGCATCTCTGTGGAGGATTACGTACCGCGGCAACAAAGGCCTGAGCAGGCGCTCGATTCGCTCTGGATAGCTTCCATGCCTCGGATCCTTGATGACCAGAGTCTGCTTTCCCTCCTGTTCAAGCACAGCTCTGACAGTAGTCAGAAGATGTTTTCTGGCACTAGGCCTGAAGAGAAGCTCAAAAGGAAAGGCAGAGAATCCCACTCCGTAGTAAAGGCATATTTTTCTCATCTTTTTCAGACTGGAGAGTATCTTCCAGCTTTTCAAAACCACATAAGGAATGCAGATTTCGCACGGGCTGGCTATCTGGGTATGGGAATTCAGGATGCGCATAAGCAGAGTCGAGCCAGAGCGGGGGGAGCAGAGAATGAAATAAAGAGGCAATTCCAGAGAGCCTTTCCGCTCTTTATTTCTTTTTTTCAACATCTCTAGCTCAAAAACCCGGGGTTATGCATTATAGAAAAAATAAAAATCTTAATCCAGATTAAAAAAGCTAGAGGGATGGTTATTCTGTTGAAGATTTTTTTCAGATAGGAGAAGATATCGTCTGTGAGGAATTTTTTCTTCATCATTTCATCCTGAACGGGAAGGAAGAAAGTGGAAGAGGGAAATTTTCTACTCTATTTTTTCTTGATTTTCGCCTCGGCAAAGATTATGGGGGAGCTGTGCACCAGAATAAAAATCCCGGCCATAATCGGAGAACTGCTGGCCGGAATTATTCTTGGCAGCCACATGCTGGGGGTTATTGATTCTTCGAATCATGTTCTCATGTCTTTTGCTGAAATGGGGGTCATTTTTCTCATGTTCCATGTGGGGCTTGAAATAAGGGTAAAGGACCTCTTTGAGGTTGGAAGAACGGCGGTTCTGGTGGGCATCATGGGCGTTCTGGTTCCCCTCGCTCTGGGCTTCTCAGCCATGATGGCCCTTAAATACAGGCTTGTGGAGAGTCTTTTCGTGGCTACAGCCATTCTTGCCACAAGTGTGGGAATTTCAGTCAAGGTTTTACAGGACATGGGGCTCATTCGCCACAGGGTGGCTTACATTGTTCTCGGGGCTGCTGTGTTCGATGATATTCTTGCGCTTATCATTCTCTCAGTGGTCAAAGGGCTGGCGCGGGGAGAGTTTCAGACGCTGGAATTCATTCTCCTCGTGGTGGAGTCTCTTGCTTTTGTGGGTTTTCTCCTTTCCTGGGGACCAAGACTTGCTTTCCGCACCAAGTCCTGGATCAGCAGGCTCAATATCCCTGAAGGGCCATTCGTCCTTTCGGTCATCCTCTGTCTGGGACTGGCTGAATTGGCTGATGTTATCGGACTTGCCGCCATTATAGGTTCATTCATGGCAGGTATAGTTATTGACGAGCTGGCAGGTATTTATGACCTGGAGAACAAGGTAAAATATGTTAATGAGTTTCTTCTTCCCTTCTTCTTTGTCATGATGGGGGCTCAACTTGACCCAAGTGTTTTTCTGAGGCTCGACCTCCTGATTTTAGTCTTCATCATAACTTTCATCGCCGCACTGAGCAAGCTGGCCGGTTCAGCCCTGGCTTCGTGGAAGGAAAGTTTGAAAGTTAGAATTCAGACCGGAATCTGCATGATACCCCGGGGAGAAGTAGGAATTATCGTCGCTCTGATTGCGCTTTCCTCTGAGTCAATTTCGCAGGAAATGTACGCCGTTGTCCTGGCAATGTCCATGCTTACCACGCTCATTACCCCTCCTCTGATAATGCTTGCTTTCAAGAATGAAAAGGTGTGATTTTGATTTGACAGCTATGCCTGCTTGGTTTATATATCCTATGTTTTGTCGAACACAGCCAGAAAAGGGAAAAGCTCGAGGAGGAGAAATGAAACTTTTTAATCGACTTTTTGCTTTCTTGTTTCTTATCATCCTGGTCTCAAGCCTGGCTCTAGTTACAGGCTTCAGTGCTCCTGCCGAAAAACCTCAAAAAGGAGTAAAAATTGATCCCTCTCTCTATGGTGAAATGAAGTGGCGCTGTATCGGTCCTTTTCGTGGCGGCAGAGTTTGTGCTGTAGCAGGTATTCCAGGAAAGCCTTACACTTATTATTTTGGAGCCACAGGCGGAGGCGTATGGAAAACAGAGGATGGAGGCCTTAACTGGCGCTGTGTTTCGGATGGGTATTTCAGGACAGGCTCGGTAGGTGCAATTGCCGTTTCTGAGTCAGACCCGAATGTGGTCTATGTGGGGATGGGAGAGACAGAGATGAGGGGCAATGTTTCTCACGGAGATGGAGTTTACAAGTCGACAGATGGAGGAAAAACGTGGCAGCATCTGGGCTTGGCCAATACTCATACTATCGCCAGAGTCCGCATTCATCCCCAGAATTCTGACATTGTTTATGTGGCTGCCCTCGGTCATGTTTACGGCCCCAACGAGGAAAGAGGAGTCTTTCGCACAGAGGATGGAGGTAAGACCTGGGAGAAGATTCTCTCACGTGATGCAAAGACTGGTGCAGTGGATGTGGTCATAGACCCCACAAACCCGAGAATAATTTATGCTGCGCTCTGGGAATTTTACCGCACTCCCTACAGTCTTTCAAGCGGCGGCCCAGGAAGCGGGCTCTTCAAGTCCACAGATGGTGGAGACACCTGGAAGGAAATCACCAAAAACCCAGGCCTTCCGCGGGGAATCTGGGGAAAAATCGGAGTTACAGTCTCACCTGCAAGGAAAGACCGTGTGTGGGCCATCATCGAGGCCAAGGAAGGGGGAGTCTTCCGTTCTGACGACGGCGGTGAAACATGGAAGAGAGTAAACTCTGAGCAGAGGTTAAGGCAGAGGGCTTTTTACTACACCCGTATCTATGCTGACCCCAGAGACGCTGAGACTGTGTATGTGCTCAACACCGGACTCTACCGCTCTGTGGACGGAGGTAAGAGCTACAGCTCAATTCGTGCTCCTCATGGGGACCATCATGACCTCTGGATTGACCCCCAGAACCCGAAACGAATGATAAACAGCAATGACGGAGGTGCCAATGTCACCATTAACGGCGGTCTGAGCTGGACTCCTCAGGACAATCAGCCCACAGCCCAGTTTTATCATGTTATTACCGATAATCAGTTTCCCTACTGGGTCTACGGGGCCCAGCAGGATAATTCCACGGTGCGCATTGCCAGCCGAACTGCTGGAGCAGGCATTAGCAAAGCTGACTGGCATCCTGTGGGAGGAGGTGAGAGCGGCCATATTGCTCCCCGCCACGACAATCCAGATATTGTCTATGCCGGAAGTTATGGCGGCCTGATTACACGCTGGGATTACAAAACACGCCAGCAGCGTGTCATCACTGCCTGGCCTGATAACCCTATGGGCTGGGGAGCAGCAGAGCTAAAATTTCGTTTCCAGTGGACAGCCCCAATCCTTGTCTCCCGCTTTGATTCGAATGTACTCTACCATGCTGCCCAGGTGCTATTCAAGACGACAAACGAAGGTCAGAGCTGGGAGATTATCAGTCCTGACCTGACCACCAACGATAAATCAAAGCAGAAGCCTTCTGGAGGCCCGATCACCAAGGATAATACAAGTGTCGAATACTACTGCACTATTTTTGCCCTGGCAGAATCCTTCCATGACCCCAACATTCTCTGGGTTGGGACAGATGATGGCCTTGTTCACATCACCAAAAATGGGGGTAAAAGCTGGGAAAACATAACTCCCAGAGAAATGCCCAAATGGAGTCTGATAAGTATGATCGAGCCATCAACTTTTCATCCCGGTACTGCTTACATTGCTGTTGACCGCCACGAGCTCGATGATTTTGCTCCCTACATCTACAAGACAGAAAATTACGGCAAAAGCTGGAAAAAAATCGTCAGCGGTCTTCCGAAAAACACTTTTGTCAGAGTGGTAAGAGAAGACCCGAAGCGGAAGGGTCTCCTTTATGCCGGCACCGAGACTGGAATGTTCGTCTCTTTTGACGACGGTCAGAACTGGCAGAGCCTCCAGCTCAATCTCCCTGTTGTTCCTGTCCATGATATGGTGGTCAAGGAGGATGACCTTGTTGTTGCTACCCACGGGCGCTCCTTCTGGATACTGGATGACCTGACTCCGCTTCATCAGGTTACAGAGGAAGTGGCGAAAAAAGAGTTTTACCTTTTCAAGCCCCGGGATGCTTACCGGATGAGAGGCTGGGGATGGCCAAGGCCGAACGTAGGACAGAATCCCCCCTCAGGTTCTGTTATCTACTATTGTTTGAGAGAAAAACCCGGGACAGAAGTCACACTTGAATTCCTTGATAGCAGGGGAATCCTAATCCGTAAATTCACGAGCAGAAAGGGGAGAAGAAAAGAGGTTCGGGCGGAAGCAGGATTTTTTGCTCCAGCACGTTCACCCAGCATTTCAGCTAAAAAAGGGATGAACAGGTTTATCTGGGATATGCGCTATCCAGGGGCAGAAAGGGTACCAGGCGCTGTTCTCTGGGGAGGGACGCTCAGCGGGCCTCTTGCTGTTCCCGGTATCTATCAGGTAAGGCTGACCGTGGGTGAGAAGTCTATGAGCCAGAAATGGGAGTGGAAAAAAGACCCCCGCCTGGAGACGGGTGAGGAAGATTTTCAGGAACAGTTCGATTTACTCATAAAAATAAGGGACAAGCTGAGTGAGGTAAACCACGCTGTAAACCAGCTCCGGAGCGCGAAAGAGCAGCTCAAGAGCCTTGTGAACCGCATAAGCGGTCATCCCGGAAAGAAGAAAATAGCCGATGCGAGTTCAGAGCTGATTAAAAAATTGACCGAAGTTGAAGACGTTCTCATTCAGTCAAAGTCAAAGAGCAGACAGGACCCGCTCAACTATCCTATCAAGCTTGACAACAAGATTGCTGCCCTGGCCTCAGTGGTTGCCAGCGCAGATGCGCGTCCGACTGACCAGTCATATGAATTATTTAAAGAATTTTCTACTGAAGCTGATGCTCAAGTTGGGAAGCTGCATCAGATATTTGAGAAAGACCTCCCTGCCTTCAACAGGCTTGTGGCTGAAGCAGGAATTCCTGCTGTTTATATAAAAGGTCTAAAGAAGGAGTAAAAAGACTCATATAAAAATTGTAATTAATGCCTCATTGCGAGGAGCGGAGCGACGGAACAATCTCATCATATGCGCCAGTGCATGGGATTCCACGCTCCCTGCGGTCGCTCGCAAAGACATGAAGTAAGATGAAAAGCAGAAAAGGACAATGCGCGAAAATAGATGCTTCCCTGCTGAATGAGATTGAGAGCATAGTGGGCAGGAAAAATGTGGTTGTTGACCCCGAGAGAATGGCTGATTACAGCCATGATGAATTTTCACTCGTAGAGATTAGACACTTCCCGGAGGTGGTGGTTAAACCTGAAAGCACAGCTCAGGTTTCATCGCTTTTGAGGCTTGCGGCAGAGAGGTTGATTCCTGTTACGCCCAGGGGAGGGGCGACAGGCCTCTGTGGAGGCTCGGTACCCATAGCTGGTGGGATTGTTCTCTCCCTTGAAAAGATGAACAGGGTTATTGAAATAGATAAGAATAACCAGATGGCTGTTGTTGAAGCCGGTGTAAGGCTGGCTGATTTTTACGCTGCAGTCGAGCAGGAAGGTCTTTTTTTTCCTCCCCATCCGGGTGAGGAAAGCGCCATGATAGGAGGTCTTATATCCACAAATGCTGGTGGGGCCAGGGCTGTCAAGTACGGTGTTATGCGAAACTACGTCCGGGGGCTGGAGCTTGTTCTTCCTGGTGGAGAGGTTATTTTCACTGGCGGTAAGCTCCTTAAGACAAGCACAGGGTATAACCTCCTGAACCTTATCATCGGCTCTGAGGGGACTCTGGCTGTCATAACCCGGGCCGTGATAAGTCTCGTTTTCCCTCCGCCGCATACAAGGTCGCTCATCGCCGCTTACGATGAACTGGAGAGGGCGATAGCAACTGTTCCTCTTCTTTCCAGGAGTAAAATACTTCCCATGGCGGTTGAATTCCTCTCGCGTGAGGTTATCGGCATAACTGAGAAGCACCTGAAGAGGAAATGGCCGGCCCTGCCTGGGAATACATACCTTCTCATCATTGTCGATGCTTCCTCTGAGGAAGAGATGGACAGGGTCTCAGAGCAGATTGGAGAGGTATGCCTCAACAGCGGCGCTCTGGATATTTTCGTGGCTGAAACGCCTCAGAAGCAGAAAAATGTGCTTGAGATAAGGAGCAAAATCTACGAGGCCATTAAATCTGAGACAGTCGAAATTCTTGACATAGTCGTTCCCAGGGAAGAGATTCCAGCCCACGTAAAAAGAGTGCAGGAGGTATCGGAAAAGTATAAGCTCTGGCTTCCTACTTTTGGCCATGCTGCTGACGGAAACGTTCATACCCACATCATGAAAGCCCGGCTGGAAAAAGATACGATGGTTTCCTTAGAAAGCAGTGAATGGAAAGAAAAAGTGGATAAAGTAAGAGAGGAGTTATACAGGGATTGCAAGAAGCGGGGAGGTGTGATATCGGGAGAGCATGGAATTGGAGTGGTAAAAAAGAAGTTTCTTGCTTTCAGCCTTGATGAGAAGCAGGTGGAATTGATGAGGGGAATAAAAAGAGTATTTGACCCTCAAAACATACTGAATCCAGGCAAAATATTTGACTTTTAAGTAACAAATTAACATGGAGGGAATAGAATGGGAAGAATAACAGAAATTTTTGTTGTCCTCGAGAACAGGCCTGCAGTCCTGGGAGAGTTGTGCACTCACCTGGCTGAGGCTGAGATTAACATCGAGGCCATCGGCGTATTTCAGGATACAGCCAAGCTGTACGTGAAAAATATCAACAAGGCAATGAAGCTGCTAAAAAAGCTTAACTACGAAGTGGAGATCAGAGATGTGCTCCAGGTTGAACTCGAAAACAGGCCTGGCGCTCTGGCCGAAGTGACGAAAAACCTCGGCAATAAAGGAATTAACATTGAATACTGTTATGGAACTATAAGCAGAAAAGGAGATAGAGCAGCGGTAATTTTGGATGTGTCTGATTTAGACAAGGCCCTGAAAATTTTGAAGTTAGAATAGTAAGTAGCAGCATTGCAGTGGAAAGCTTTTGTCCAGTCGCTTATCATGCTCGGGCTCTGAGGAAGCGGTATCGCAGTCAGCCTCCGAAAAAGAGATGATTCTGACTCTGACCTATCGCCTGAAAAAAAAGCATTATATGCGACAAAAAATGTCATAAAGCGGCAAAAAACGACATTCTCCCTCATTTCCTTGACATAGCGGGGGATTATTTATAGAGTAATTGGACTAAATCAAATTTTGTCAGTTAAAAGGAGGCCTAGATGGTAAGACATTCTAAACGTAGAGGAATCAGTATTCTTGTGCTTATCTGTTTTGTTTTATTTTGTTCGCCCTGGTTAATTGAGGCTAAAGCAAGCTCAAAAGCAAACTTAATAGGTTTTGTTTACGGAGAGGATGGGATTACACCTGTTAAGGATGCAGTGGTCAAGATAAAGCATATTAATAAGAACAAAGTATTCGAAAGCACAAAGACAGATGATTTGGGCATGTTTAAGATCGAAAGGATTGACCCTGGTCTTTATATCATGGGCATAAGCACTGAAGAAGGTGATTTCAATGGCGATTATTTAATAGGAGTTAAGGCTTCTGAAACAGCAAAAATTTCTCTTTCTCTGAAACCTTCTTTACAAGAAGAGAAGGAAAAAGCAGAAAAAAAGGAAAAAAAGAAAGGTCTTGCTGCTTTCTTTATGTCTCCAACTGGATTTTTCATCATCATTGGCGCAACTGCTTTAGTTGCCTATGGTCTTGCTAAGCTGACAGAGAAAGAAGTATCGCCTTTTAAAAAGTAAAAGTAAAACAGAACCGGTTATTTATCCTACCCGCTTTAAAATTTCTTAGAGTAAAAATGTTCTTCAAACCTGTGATTTTCTCTGATGCTCTTGATAGGCTTCAGCCTCATGATCACATATGCCTGATTTATGAGACTGTAGAAGAACTGGTCTCAGTAGTTATTCCTTTTATTTCTAAAGGGTTAAAAAAGAATGAGAAGTGTATTTATATAAAAAATTCCCTCTAAGGTGATAAGAAGAATTACAATCGTTCATCCTCTTTTAATCCAGCGAGATAGAGTTTCGCTGAATATTCTGTATACGCTTTTTTCTCCCTGATACGCTTGGGAAAGGAGGAGATCGTGGACAAAGATGAAGAAATAAAGACCAAAAATAATGTGAATGGAGAGACCTGTGAAGAACTTCTTGGAAAATTAAATTCACCTGACAGCTATGTAAGGTCGAGTGCAGCATGGGCACTGGGAGAGCTTAGAGACAAGCGTGCTCTGAAGGCACTCATAAAAGCCTTACATGACAGGTCCCCAGATGTTCGCTGGAGCGCAGCATTAGCTCTGGGAGAAATAATGGATAAGCGGGCATTAGATGCTCTTTACATGGCAACGAAAGATAGGAATATAGATGTACGTAAAATTGCCAGAGAGGCAATGCAAAAAATAAGGGAAACTAATGGCCTGCAAAAAGGTTCATTAGACCATAAGCAATGAGGAAATGAAGCATCAATTACAGAACGTAATAGCCTGATTTTTTATTTTTATCATTTACTGAAGACTTCAATGAATTTCTGGAATGAACGGTTGTAGGTTCTTTCCACATCATCGGGGAAAAAGCAGGCCGGCAGTTCATTCATCCTTCTGTGGTAGATAAGGCATTCGCAGCAGATTCCTTTCCGGCTGCAGGGTTCATAGGTGCAGTTACATTCAAGTTTGTTTTTTTCAGGATTGCACTCTTTCATCATAAATTCCCTTTCATATCTCCTGGATTATGGCTCTCGGTCATATTATCTGCAAAAACATTTTTTATCAACATGGAGAAAAGAAGCGATCATGTAAGCCGAAGCAAATTAATCTTCTGGAGCCAGGTCGTGCAGGAAATCCTGAAAGCGCCTGAATTCTTTCTCCAGGAGGGCAAAAGAACGCTTGACCTCATCCATGTCTTTTTCTCTGGCTGCGGCTTCGAGTTGAGAAGAAGCTTTCTTGAGGGAATTAAGACTCAGATTGGCTGATGAGCCTTTAAGGGAGTGACCAAGATCTTGAATCAAGCAGAAATTCTTTTCCTGGATGGCTTTAGCCAGAAATTTCTTTTTCTCATCGAAATTCTTACCATAGAGGTCGAGGAGCTCCTGGAGAAAATCTATGTCTCCTCCTGTTCTTTCCAGGGCAGAGGTATAGTCCATAATTTCGGTCGCTTGAAGGCAAATTTTCTCTCCCCTCATTTTTCTCTTTCCTCTCCATGAGGCGCTGATTCTGATATGAAACTCTGGTTACGGCCTTTGCTTTTGGCCACATAAAGAGCCCTGTCGCTGATCTTTACCAGGCTCTCAGCATCCAGGCGAGGAAATGCCTCTGAACTGGCACTACCAGTACTTATAGTAACCTTGAGAAGGCCTTTCTCTGTCTCTATTCTGCTTCCCGAGACTGAAGCCTGAATTCGATGGCATATTTTTTTTAACTGAGAGTTATCGCAGCCGGAGAGGATGATCAGCATTTCATCACCTCCGTAGCGTCCTATGTAGTCATAGGTACGAACAGATTTCTTGAGCCTTGAGGCTATCTCGACAATCACTGCGTCTCCGACATCATGCCCGTAAGTGTCGTTTATTTTTTTGAAGAAATCTATATCCACCATAACCACGCCCACAGAAGAATTCACCCTCAGACTCCGGCTCAGTTCTTCATTCAGCCGTTCCATGATTGTGGCTCGATTAAGGAGCCCTGTCAGATAGTCTCTGGTGGCCAGATGATGTAGTTTTTCCTGAGCTTTGAGAAGGCTGTCCTCGAGTTCAATGATTCTCCTCCCTGCCTGAAGACGCAGCTTGAGCTCGAGCGGATGGAAGGGTTTAATCATGTAGTCGTCTGCCCCAGCTTCCAGACCTCTGTTTACTTCTTCCTGACATTTTTTTGAAGTGAGAAGGATTAAGTATTTATAGCGCGATTTTTTCTCTTCTCTGGTCCTGCGGCAGAGTTCAACTCCTTCTATGCCGGGCATCATCCAGTCCAGAACTGCCAGCCGCACCCCATCCTGTTGAAGAAGATTCCAGGCCTCATCTCCGTTTTTTGAGACGAGAACCTCGTATCCCCACTCTTCCAAGTGTTTTTTTAGGATTTTCCTCGTCGAAAGATCATCATCAGCTATGAGAACTTTCATGGTAAAGGCGCCTTATTTTTCGAATATCCTTGTGTATGATTTTTCTGGGCTGAAATTCTTCTTATTACCCTGAAAAGCTCATTCTGTCTTAGAGGCTTGGAAAGGTAATCATCCATCCCTGCCTCAAGACAGCGGTCCCGGTCGCCTTTCATGGCATGAGCTGTCATGGCTATGATGGGGACGTGATTTTTTGTGCTCTTCTCTTTTTCTCTGATAGCTGCTGTGGCTTCAAAGCCATCCATGTCCGGCATCTGGACATCCATGAGGACTAAATCAAAATGCTCGTTTTCAAGTGCCTCAAGAGCTTTTTTTCCGTTCTCAGCCACCGAAACCCGGTGGCCTTCTTTCTCCAGGAGGCGGAGAGCAAGTTTCTGGTTGATAATGTTGTCTTCTGCCAGCAGGATTTTTAGAGCCTTTCTTCTCTCCCGGAGCAGATGGCGGGTTATAAGATGAGAGTCCTTATCTTCTTCTGTCACTCCGGTGCCGAGGGCGAGCATGATGGCATCCAGAAGCTCAGACTGTTTGACGGGTTTAACTAGATAGGCAGAAATCCCGAGCTCCCGGCAGCGAGCCGCGTCTCCCTGCCTGCCAGATGAGGTAAGCATCATGATGGTAGCCCCTTTGAAGCTGGGGTTAGCCAGAATCTTTTCTGCAAGCACAAAGCCATCCATGTCCGGCATCCTGGCATCAATAATCACGAGCTTGAACTGAGAACCTCTCTTAACCTCCTTCTCCATGATAGCCAGGGCCTCATTTCCACTGGCAGCAACTGTCGGTTTCATATGCCAGTTTGAAAGCATTTCTCTGAGAATAAGCCTGTTAGTCCTGCTGTCATCGACAACCAGCACAGGAAGATTCTTTAGAATGACGAGCACTTTTGGGGTATATTTTTTGAGGGGGGCTTTTTCCAGCTCGAAGGGGACTGTAAAGTGGAAGGTAGTCCCTTTACCGATAGTGCTTTCCACCCAGATTTTTCCGTCCATTAACCCCACCAGTTGAGAGCAGATGGCCAGCCCGAGCCCTGTTCCACTATGTTTCCTTGTTAAGTTACCGTCCACCTGGCTGAAAGCCTCAAAGATGGTCTTCTTTTTCTCATCAGGAATGCCAATCCCCGTATCAGAAATTGAGAAGTGGAGGCAAACTTCACTTTCTTTTTGTGATTCTTTCTCCACTTTAACCACAATTTCTCCTTTCTCGGTGAATTTCAGGGCATTACTTACCAGATTGATGATAATCTGGCGCAGTCTACCCGGGTCTCCTCGAAGATTATCAGGTACTGCCGCGGGAATGTGCGAAATAAGCTCCAGATCCTTTTCATGGGCCTGAAGGGCGAGTGAATCGAGTGAGTTTTCAACACAATCTCTGAGACTGAAGTCGATTTTCTCCAGAGAGAGCTTCTTTGCTTCGATTTTAGAAAAATCAAGAATATCGTTAATGATTCTCATCAGAGAATGTGCCGATTTTTTTACTCCTTCCAGGTACTCCCTCTGTTCTCTGTTGAGTGGAGTCTGGAGGGCAAGCTCGGTGAGGCCGATGATTCCGTTCATCGGAGTTCTGATTTCATGACTCATGTTTGCCAGAAACTCACTTTTTGCCTGGTTTGCAGCCTGGGCCTGCTTTCTGGCATCCACAAGTTCAGTAACATCGACCAGGTTGAGCAAAAGGCCGTCATATCGATTATCTCTGTAAATGGGCTGGCAGCGGAACACAACCTCACAGTCGCCAAAAGACCTTGAGATGACCATGGGCCTTGATCGTGGATTTTTCTTGAATTCGTCTATCATATCTTTAAGTCTTTGAGCTGCCTTTCCCTGATGAAGCTCCCATAAAGTTTTACCCACAACCTCAGACCTATTCCTGTTCATGAATTCAAGAAAATAATCGTTTATTTCAATTATTCTCTCCTCACTGTCAGCAAAAACAACTCCTTCTTCCATGCTGGAAATCATGGCTGAAAGCTTGGCTGCCTCTCTGTGGACAATTTCTTCGGCCTTTTTCCTCTCCGTGATATCAGAGCCGTAAAGGTAAAGGGAATTGGTGTCTTTATCTTTTTTTACAGTAAAAAGAAAGACCCGTTCTCCTTCTTTATGCTCGAACTGTAGATGCCTGTTTTTTATCGATTTTTCGAAATCTTTTTTGCTCGCTTCACTGAATATTCTGTAGATTGAATCTCCAACCAGATTCTTTCCCAGAAGCTTCTCCGAAGCAGGGTTGCAGTTTGTGATTTTCCCCTCAGAGTCCGCCTGAAGAACAGGTGCTGGGTTGTTCCTCACGAAGGCAGCCTGCTCTTTTAGTGCTTCTTCTGTTCGCATTCGCTCGGTTATGTCTCGAGCAATCCCCATGACGAGCGTTTTTCCTTTGATTTTAACGGGAAAGGTTCTTATTTCCAGAGAAACTCTCCTGCCGTCCTTTCTGATGAATTCGAAAACATCGGGGCCCGTAGGTTTGCCGAGTGCATTTCTGGTCAGAGCTGCAGCTGCTTTTGGTATCTGGTCAGGAGGAAGAAGCTTTAACTTTAAGAAACTTTTTCCGATTAATTCTTCTTTTTTATATCCGGTTAGCTTTTCTGCTGCTATATTACCATCGATAAAAGTTCCTTTAAGGTCATTAACATAAATAGCATCCGGAGCGTGCTTGAAAAGGATTTTAAGCCGCTCCTCTGAATCTCTGATTTCTTCCTCGATTCCTATCTCCTCTTTTATGTTTTCAGACGGCTGAGAAATTATGTTCAGCTTCTTTCGTTTGTTGCTCAGGAAAGGGATATTTTTTATCTTTATCTGCATTTCCGATCGCTCCTCGGTCTAAATCATTTAATATGGTGAAAACTCAGGTAGTTATGGTTCTCTCTTTCAGATTTCAATTTTCATCCTGGAGATGGATGGCGTCAATCGCCGATGTGGATGAAAGGGAGGGTGATATTATCTACTTGAAAATCACCCTGGGTGATTAGGTAACAAAAAAGGTTCCTTTAATAGAACGAAGACCAGGCCTCAGGGCAGATTCAGCAGCCTGAATTATGAGCAAAATTCCTTATTCTGATAGGGGGTAGAGAAGGGAGTTGAGCAGGAATTTGTAGGAGCCGTGCGACTGGCCGCGGAACTGGCAGCGGATACCGATAAGAATGATGTGACCTTTCTTGTAAGTTGTATCCACAACCGCAGCTTTTCGGGAGATTGTTTCCTCTCCCAAGATCCAGCCGCTGAGGAGAATATCTTCTTCAGGGTAAGAAGCAACAACTTTTCTATCCCACTCACCAGAAGGAATCCAGGTATCAATGGCAAGGCTTCGGGAGAACATAACGGGAATTTCTCTGGGGAATCCGTATCCGACTGGAGTTTTATTATCTACATTAACTCTGAGGATTGAGGTCGGACAGAAGAATTTTTTTCTGTCCACTCTTTCTATCGCATTCCTGGCAGGCACCTTAAACTCTTTAAACACAAGACTGCAGGCCTGATTCAGGGTGACAAGGATACCGCCCTGTTCGACAAAAGCTTTGAGTGCCTCCACCCCTTCTTTGCCTATTCCACCTTCGTATTCTGGAGGAAGGGGAGTGAAATAGCGTGACCAGGGACTGGAGGGACTTGGCTTACCGAGCTTTATGATATCCGCATCCTCGCTGGCAAAAACTATGACATCATAATTTTCTCTGAGGTTGACCTTCTTTTTCTTCGTGCCCTTGAAGTCTTTGTTGTGGAGAGTGATGTAGGGGATGCCCAGGTCATCGAAGACAAACCTTGTCCACCCTTCATCCATGTTTGCGCGCCAGGATTGATAGAGACCTATACGCCTGGTTTTGAGAGGTGTGAGAGGTATCCCTTTGATATTGTCCAGGCTCTGAACAGACAAATGCCATTTTTCAACCACAGGTTTGAGAACCTTCCTTACCTCGGGCGTGTTCTTGACGATGAAGCTGCCGGCGCAGGCAGGTGGATTTTCTGTTTTCTTTCTGGTGCGGTAGACTTCTGCTTTCTCTTTGAGCAGGGCAAATGCTGCACTGAAGGAGGCATTCATTTTTGAATCGAGAACAAGGTAATTACTTTTTTCAGGTATGGTGTATTCAGGTGAAGGTACATAATCAAGTTTCTTCATCTCAACCTTGAACGAATTTTCAATCCTCTCGCACGCAACTCCCATCTGGAGAGGGAGAGTCCAGCCAGCATTATCGTAAGGCGGTACAGGCGGGCCTCCTTCGTACTGGCGGATATCCGGGTATTTCTGTTTTTCAAGAAGAGCAACAGCATAAGGTTTATAGGGCTGGGAGGAGAGAACGATGAATGAACCTGCAGGGTAAGCTTTTCCATCAGCGATGAAATCTTCCTTTGCCTGATGAATTTCCACTCCCCCAAACATAAGAATATCGAGCATTCTGAGCATAGTCGGATAATCGTGCTGTTTGGCTGGGATGACAAAGGCGTAAGGATCGCCTTTTTCTCGCTTTTCGATTGAGTTTTTATTCATTCTGTAGAAGTTGAGAAGGAAGTCTTCTGGATAGAGGTAGGCGGTTTTTATGAGGCTCATGGAGAGAACAAGTTCATAGTCCACGAGATCTCTGAGTCTCCACCAGCCTCCTGGCCAGGGATCTGGAAATTCTAATCTTTTTTCATAGTAAGAATCCGGGATTTCATTGGGCTCGATGTAAACAGGCGTGGCCACCTTAACCGAGGCCATCTCGCTCAGCAGTCCGACTACATTGTGAAGCCACGAGGTGTCGTCGCAGGCACCAATCCACCATCCGGTAAAACTTCTTCCGTGAACAACTCCTTTATAGCCTTCTTTTGTCAGGTCATGGGCCATGTTAACCCCGCAGAGGTTAACGAGACGCCAGAGAAGCGGGTGGACATTGGGTATAGGAGGATTCATGTAAGGCGGGATGAAAAGCCTGGCACCTGTAGAGCCCATTTGATGTTCGTCGAGGTGAATCTGGGGAAGCCAGTCATGGTAGAGGACTTTCGACACTGCTTTTGTTTCCGGGAGATTAAACATGAACCAATCGCGGTTGTTGTCGTGTCCAGCGTAATGATGATAAAGCCAGGGCATACGGCCTCCTTCGTACTTGGTGCCGAGATGCTTTCTGTACCAGTCTGTGACCATTTTCTGGCCGTCAGGATTGGTGGTTGGTACCAGAAGGAGGATAACATCATCCAGAACTTTGTCTGCATCGAAAGGGGTTTTGCCTGTGATTAGCTTGTAGGCGAGTTCCATCACCATCTGAGAAGAAGCGATCTCCGTGGCATGGATGTTGTTGGTAATGAGGACGATTACCTTGCCTTTCCTGGCAAGCTCTTTTGCCTCCTCCACAGGAGTGATTCTCGGGTCTCTCAATTTTCTCGCTATATCCCTGTAGGTTTCGAGTTTGGACATATTTTTCTCTGAGGTGATGACAGCCATTATCATATCTTTTCCCAGAGTGGAGGTTCCGATTTTAAACAGAGTTAGTTTGTTTGATTCCTCGTCCAGCTTCTCAAAGTAAGCTTTAATCTGGTTATAATCTGCAAGCTTCCTGTCCTCTCCTACTTTAAAACCAAGAAAAGACTCGGGCGATGTCTGGGCAGTGAGTAAGAGAGGAAATAGGGCGAAGACGAGAAAAGAAGAAATAATTTTCCAGAAAACCCTTTTCTTTAGCATTCTTACCTCCTTTTTTCAACATTTTTAGTTATCACTTACACCAGTCCCTGTCAAGAAATATGAGTAAACGAAAGGGGTCAGGTCTTACATTATAACATTTCAATCACAAGACAATTATTATTTCCGGTGTACTAATACAAACGCAATTATAGCTGTTACATAGTCATTGCGAGCGACCGAAGGGAGCGTGGCAATCTCATCCTATTATAACGAGATTGCTTCGTCACTTCGTTCCTCGCAATGACACTTCATCTAATGCGTTTGTATTAATACAATCGTATAATTACTAAAATTAACGTACTATCGCCAAGAGCAGGGCGAAGAGAAGGTTCAGATGAAGATTTATTAATTTAAGACTGCTACCCTCTTTCATGGCTTGCAGTACAAAGACTCTTGCTCTCTCTATACCAGATGAAATGTTATAATGTAAGACCTGACCCCGATGCTTACTGATAATTCATGTTTCTGATTTTAGAAGTTTCTTGGAGTGGGAAAAATAATCAAAGAAAAACTTTACTTAGAGTAAAGAAAAATTGGTAAAATCATGAAAAACTTTACTGGTTGTAAAGTTGTATTAGTCTATCTTCTTGAGCCTCTGAGGAGGAGCAGCCTGAA
>JBHIDX010000015.1:0-41017 GCA_046760305.1 Candidatus Aminicenantales bacterium | reverse complement strand
CCCTTATTGACATTCTTTCCCGCCATGTTCTATACTCCATGACGATGGGACGAGGCAAAACGGGATCATGAATGCTTACACTGCCATCGCAGCAGAAAACGAATTTCTTATCTTTGAAACTACGCAGCTACTGCCGGATACTTCTCATCTGTATTCTATGCCCTGGATAATCCAGATGATAGCCTGGATGTGACAACCTTTCATATTAAACTTCCCAACCGCCAGACATACAAACTCAGGTGGTTTAAGAGAGATTTTGATGGGAATTCATTTTCAGGGGAAGAGATGTACGATTCACAGACCGGATTTGTGACTGATCTCGATGAAGGTTCTCTACTCATAGTGCGGGGAACAGCTTTTTTGCCTTCAAAATGCATCTTCCCCTATCTGACACAGGATGAAACAGTTCTCAACCAAATACGCAGGTTTCGCGATGAGGAACTCAAAAAGAGCAAGGCGGGAAAAGAGCTGATCAAGCTCTACTATCAACACGCCCCAGAGATGGTTTCAATTCTTCTGAAGTAAATCTCGTTCTTAACCCGGGGGCATGGTATGGATGGTTTCCCCGGTTCTTATTCAACACTTGAAGTTAATCTAGAGCTTTACGATTTAGAGAACGATATCAGTGAGACCAGAAATATGGCCAGGGAATATCCAGAAATTGTGAAGAAGTTACAGAGTTTGGCGGATAAAGCACGGGAAGAGCTGGGAGATACTCTGACCAAGATTAAAGGGAAAAAGGTACGAGAACCCGGCAGAGTTGGTGATAAGAATATTTGAAGAGGAGGTTAAACAGGCTTTTTAGGTCTGTCTTTTAGAAGCTTGTATGCCTGCCAGAAGCTGTAAGCTAAGAATGAACTGGCAATTCCAAGATTAAATATTAATATCTGTGGTAAAGTTAAAGAAGAAATTTTAGTTTCAACCTGAGATATAATTTTTAAAATCTTCCCAGATAACCCAGAGACAGCTAGAGAAATCATTATAAAAATAAAAGGAAGGAGAAAGCCCCAGATTGTCCAGTAAATAATATCTCTTTCTAATTCTTTTTTGCATTCAGGACACTTCTTCACATGTTCATTGAATAACTTCTTTTTTCTAGGCTCAATTTTATCCAGGAGATGCAAATCTAAGTGCTCCAGAAATTCTTTACAATTCTTTTTTTTTCTCCAAAATCTTTTGTTTTAGTAGAAACTTTGCTCTGTGGAGGTAAGTTTTTACAGTTCCCATTGGAATTCTCATTGTTTCTGCAATTTCCTCTCGAGCTTTGAAAAGTCTATATTATTGCTTAATATTTTTGTTGAATTGGCTCCATTTTTTTATAGAGCCGAGCCACTTGACATTGAAATATGGAGTATGTTATCTAGTATCTTTGTAATATTTACATGTATTTTAAATATATATGAGATATTTAAGGAGGAAAATAAAGATGGGAATCCTAAATATTCTTATCTTTCCGGAATAATAAAAGGGCTTCTTACTTACCGGATTATCACTTCAGGAAGGTTGTTCCAAGTTGCAAAAAGTTTTACTCATTTCTATCGAGAGTAATGTACTGAATACTATAAAAAATATTTTGAGCGGAATTGTACAGCTAGAAACACTGGATTCAGAATTAAATAAGAATAATATAATTTCCCCCGATGATGATATACAGTTTTTCTTTATAGGATTCGATATTAATTGCGATCTCCAGCTTTCTATAAAAAAATTTGTGTTTCTTTCCGAAAACAGAGAAATTCCCTTTGTGGTAATTGAGCCTTTATGCCTGAGGATTAAAGACAGATTTTCAGGATTATTTTTCATTTCCTTTTTCGAAGATCGTCCATTGACCTCTTTGCAGAGGAAAATTCTCGAGCGAATCAGGACATCTTTAGATCGTCTGGTCTTTTCAGGAAAACTAGTCCATCCAACTGATCCCATTTTCAATATCATTGAGGTTCAGAGGAAAATTGTTAATGATCTTTGTAAGAAACATACTCTCTCTTCATTGGCTACCGAGGTGAACCTCCATCCTTCCTGGCTTTCTCTCAAATTTAAAGAGGTATCGGGAGTGACATTTAAGAATTATTTATTAAGAAAGAAATTATGCTATTCACTGTGGCAGATAGTATCCACTCGAAAGCCGATTAAGAGGATTGCTCTAGAGATCGGATACAAACCGCTTTCTTTCACGAAAAGATTTCATGCTCTATTTGGAGTAGCTCCTTCTACTATCAGGAAAAGACTATCATTCTTCTTGACCTAAAAAAAATAACACTTTCCTAAAAATCATCAATATATAAAAAAAAATCGATATGGTTTATGTTGAAATTATTAGGGATTATTTTCATTTTATAAAGGGGCAATAAAAATCAGCAATATGGACAAACCTTAAGCTCAGATTAAAAAGAAAACAATTTGAAAGCATAAGGTAAAGACAGAAGCAAGAAGATCTAAACGCTTTTTCAAATTAGAATTCATGCGATTATATAATTATAAGATATTAATGAAGGAATAATGAGAGATAGAAATTCATATTTAAACTATATTCTTTATATTATTCTAGGATTTGATTTTATCATGTTTTTAATAAACATTTATTTATTCTTTTATAATTTCCAGCTCGAAAAAAGAATCGACCAACTAGTGAAAATTATTAAGTTATAAAATGATAAAATTTTCAAACAAAATAATATTTTCTCTTCTTTTGTTTTTACTCTTAATTATTGTTTTATTAATTCAGACTCGAAGTATTAAGGAGAATAATAAGTTCTATAAAGAGCTAAAAAGGTCATTTAATGTATTGCGCGATCCAACCAGACATCCGGATGGTACTTCGTATAAAGGGAAAAAGTTTGTTAATTTTACACTTGAAGATATTTATGGGCGAGTTTGGCACTTAGAAGATATTAAATCACCGATAAAAATAATTAATATATTTAGTATAAAGGATTGTTCAGAATGCCTACAAGATTATCGTTTATGGAAAAAAATTGATGAAATGTATATTGATAGTCAGGTTATTGTTCTTGGGATAAATTCAGGGAACGAAATTAATGAATTAATTCCTTTCGTGGAAGAACGAAAAATTAAATTTCCTATACTGCTTGACCCAGAACAAATTGTAAAAAAAACTATGGATTTCAGAATCTCTCCCTTACGAATTACCCTGGATGAGAACAATATGATCCTCGATATAGTCCATCCAAGTGGAAATTACAAAGAAGGAAAGCAAGCTCTTGTCAAGCTTGAGTCTTTATTAAAAGAAAAATATGAAATCAAGACGAGATAATTGAAAAACTAGATATATTTGATTAACGCTACCTCTCTCCTGATTTAAATCTGATAAAAGGGGGTGAGAAGAGTGAAGAAACAAAAAATATTGTTCATAGCTACATTTCTTTCGATTACAATCATGACAACATTGATGGTCCCAATTCTCATGCACTCGAGTGGATGCCCACCCAATAAGACATGCCCGGAGGGTTGGGAACCTAGAGCTGTCAATTGCTGGACAGGTGCATGTAACAAGTTGGCTCCAGATGGATATTGTATACTGTGCGCTCCTGAAAACTAGATCATTAAGACTCTCCTCTTTGAGGAAAATAAATAGGAGGTAAATAAGAGGGGAGAGGTAGCTTTTAAAAGAGGTGAAAGATGAGAAAATTATTTAATATCATTGCGTGTTTCTTGCTTATAGTTGCTTGCTCGAAGAGTCCCAAGAATTCGGAGATAAAAGAATATCCGTATATGTCTTCGAAAAAGGCTTCATTAGAGGGGCAAACGAAGGTTAGATTTGTTCAAGAATTAAGCATCGGAACGGATGATTTTAATAATGAAAACTTCTATTTCAGCTTAATAAGCGATTTTAAAGTTGACAAAAAAAATAGAATTTATGTTCTTGATGGTAAATCATTTAATATTAAGATATTTTCACCGGACGGAGAATTTATCTCTTCGTTTGAATTAAAAAAAGGACAGGGTCCGGGAGAATTTAGTAAGCCAAAATGCTTAGCTGTTGATAATGATTCCAATATTTACATAGGTGATATGGATCTAATGAAAATATCAATTTTCGATTTCGATGGTAAACTTATTAAAACATTTAAAACTGAAGAGCGGCCAGCACAGCTTGCATTAGATAATGAAAAAAATATTTATTTAACAGGATTTTTTGATTACTCAAAAAAAAGGATCCATAAATACAATATACAATCAATGAAAAAAGTTAGCTCTTTCAGTTCTTCAAATAAAATGACTAAAGAAGTAGCACTTTTTGGAGAAGCCGACAATATATTTGTTGATGAAGAAAATAAAATATACTTCAGCTCATTTTTCCCATATGAAATAAGAGTGTTTTCCCCAAAGCAAAAGTTAATCAATAGATTTTCTCGCCAAGCTAAACTATTTTCAAAGAAATTAAATAGAGATCAGGTAACGGGCGCCTTAAATTTCGTAATTGGATCATCTCAAATTCTTGTTCTTAATGATGGGAAGGTAATTAATATTTTAAAAAGCAGAGATATTGCTAAGAAAAAAGGATACTTTGATTTTGATATATTCGATTCAAATGGAAAGTGGCTTTTAACGTTTCCCTCGACAGAAATAGGATTGAACTGGGTTAGATTGGCTGCTGTAGATAGAGAAGGTTATTTGTACGTTGATTCCTCAGATCCATTTCCCCAAATAAAAAAATTCTCGATGAAATTCGAGGATTTGAATGAATATTGAAACGAAACTTTTATTTCCCTTATCTGGCAAAGCATATGTGTTCAGATTTATAAAGATTTATAGACATAAGATGCAAATCTCCCTTATAAACTTTGAAATATTATCGGTAATACTCTATGCGTATGGCCAAAGACCCAACACTTATTACGAAACAAGACATGAAAAAGGGAACCTATATTCTCATGTCATAAAGATTATAGATGTGCAAGTTAAAAAGATTAGAAAATCTAAATCAGAAATAATTGAAAGCAAATAATGTTACTTCAGCCGCTATCAAAATTTCATGCGGAGCTATGTACGGATGATCAGTGACTTGTGGATCGTTTCCTCTAACTAGGTTTGTCAGCCTTGAGGTTGATGGGCTTTATTTCCAGAAAGGAAGCAGTTTTGATTTCAGCGACAAAATCTATTAAAGAAAGGCAGAGTATTCTTTGAGTGTCCTGAGCTTCCCAGCACTATTCAAAGCGAAGTTTCCTCCTTTTCCTTCGCTCTATGACCTGGGTGGAGGAGAGGTTTCGATTGTTCTCTCCCATAAGGAGAAAATGATTTTAGAACAGGAAAAATACACAGAAAATGTAGAAGGGACTACAAAAAGCTTTTATTACGGGCTCGTCTTAGCTTTCTTAATGGGTATCAAAATTTAACAGATGAGAGTAAGTATGGGCGGTTGAAATCGGAAAAGGAACAACATGGGAAGGCGGAGTGCATGTTCCATGTTGGAGAACGATATCAGTGAGACCAGCAATCTGGCCAGGGAATATCCAGAAATTGTGAAGAAGTTACAGAGTTTGGCGGATAAAGCACGGGAAGAGCTGGGAGATACTCTGACCAAGGTTAAAGGAAAAAGAGTACGAGAACCAGGCAGAATTAGTGAAAAGTAAATTTTATCCCGCCGTAGCCAGAAAAACCGGGTGCTCCGTAGCCCCATATTAGTTCATAATGCACATTCAGAATATTCTCAAGGCGGCAGACTATCTGAATGTTTTCTCTCAGGTTGAAGGAGAGTGCAGCATTGAGCAGGGTGAAGGGAGGAAGGGTTATACGGCCAAACGATCCATAACCGAAGACCGAGTCTTCTCTTTTTCCGATGCGGATAAAAGAAAGAGTGATGTTTCCTCTTTTGGAAAAGCTCCAGCTGAGTTGAGCGCTGAGCTTGCTTTTCGGCCTCCTTAAAAGAAGAGTGTTTGTTGTTTCGTCTTTTGCCTCGGTCCTGGTGAAGGAAGTCTTAAGGAGAAGACTGCTTACTGGCCTTGCCTGGAGTGCAAACTCCACTCCTTTTGATGAAGCTTTGCCAATGTTGATGTATCCCTGAAGGTAATCAAAGAGGATGAGATTTTTAAACAGGCTGCTGAAGTAGGTGGCAGATAGCATCAGTTTTTTTCCGAAAAGAAACTGCTCTAAGCCCAGCTCCCATGATTTTGACTTTTCAGGCTCGAGGTCTTCATTGCCTATCGGTCCCCAGGCAGTGCTTGGTGCATAGAGCTGATAGAGAGATGGCGATTTGAAGCCGGTGCCGTAGACTGCCCTGATTTTTGTTCCGCTGCTTTTTAGAATGTACGCTGGCGCAATCCTGTAGGTGAATGCCAGTCCAGTTCGGATGTGGTAATCGAGCCTCACTCCTGCTGTGGCGAAAAAAGAGTCTTTTATTTTTATCCCCTCTTGGAGGTAAAATCCTGCAGTTTGAGCTTTCCTGAGGGGAAAAATGCTCACAAAGGGGCCCCATATTCCCTGCGAGTAATACTCGGATTTACCCTCTTCCTGCTGGAGCTCGACCCCGAAAGTGAGGGTGTTTGTCCGGTGGAGGAATATGTTGTGCTGCCAGTCCAGCTTCAACAGCCTGCTTTTATAATTTCCCTCTTCAGAGTCGAATGGATGGAGCGTGTCTTCAGGATTCTGGTATCTGCGGTCGTAGTCAACAAACGATATTCCCAGTATCTGTTCCCAGCGGTTCGTCATCAGGAGAGTACGCATCTGACCCTTGAGGAATGTTGAACTGAATTTCTGGGTGTAATTCGGGTCATCGCCGTATCCGCCCCCGGCGATGTCGATTTCTGTTCTTGTTTTAATCGAACGTCCAATGAGAGTAAATTCGAGATTGTCAGAAGCTTTGAAACCGAGCCTCCCGGAGAGAGTAATATTCCTGTAACCGTCTTTCTCTTCATTCCCGGTGTAGAAGCTGCTTGCAGCGGAAAATCCCTCTGTGTTGAGATATGAAGCTCCCAGCGAGTAGTTAATTCGAGCAGCGCTTCCGCAAAATTCCGCACTTCCAGAAAAAGTACCGTAAGACCCTCCCCTGGAGGCGAGATAAAATCGCGGTTTTCCCTCGCCTTTTCTGGTGATGATGTTGATGACTCCTCCGATTGCATCAGAGCCGTAAAGTGTACTCTGAGGTCCACGGAGTATTTCAACACGCTCCACATTTTCAACAGTGATGTGGGCCAGGTCAAAGGAGCGGGAGGGAGAAATGGGTTCGTTGAGTTCGACTCCGTCCATCATTACCAGGCAGTGCTCAGAGTTTGCTCCACGCACAAAGACCGAGGCAGCACTTCCCGGGGGTCCGTTCTGGATGATATCGATGCCGAGCACTTCCTGGAGTGCTTCGAGAACCGTTGTCTTCTGGGTGCGTTCAAGCTCTTTTCTGGTGATGACCGTGATTGAGCTTGCCACTTCCCTGGTTTTTGTTTCAAGTCTGGTGGCGGTGACAACAACTTCATACTGAAGAGATGAAGAGCTGGATTTCTCTTTTTTTTGTTCCTGGTTGTTTTCTTCAGAAAAGGCTGGAAGGGATATAATAATAAATAGAGCGAGGGCAATGATTGTGATTTTTTTTGTCATTTTTTCCTCTCCTCAATGTCTTACCCCCGCTTTCAAGCTCACAAAAAAAAGAAGCACAATTTTATCTCTTAACCAGCCCGGCAGAAGATGAGCATAAAAAAACAACCCTTTCTTCCTCCCGAAGACGGGTTTCAGAGCTTAAAGGGGGTTTCCTGACTCTCGGATCATCCGCTTTCCAGGCCTTCCCTTTCCCGAGAGGGAAAAGTGGCATAGTCTGGAATTTGTCCCCGATTACAGTAGCGGGGGCTGTGTCCGCTTCTCACGGACTTCCCTTTCCTTTAAGCTTGTGCCTCAATTGTCAAAGAAAAATTGTGAGCGCCTTTAAATTAATCGGATCAGGAGAGTTTGTCAAGAAAAAAAAGAATCTATGGAGCAGGATTACCTAGAATTATGAATTGAAACCAGAATTAGGTGAATATTTGATAAAAAGCTTTATATTATTATATCATACTAGTAATAAAAATTTCAATTAATTTTTTCTAATTTCTTAGATTCCGCTTTTTTTATCTATTCTGTGCAGGTTTTTATCCTTAAATCATGGTCTTTTTACAGTTTTTTTTAATTTATGAATAAAAAATGCTTTTCTTCTCCTCTTTATCCTTATTAAGTTTGTATTAAAATAGAAAATTTTTATAGAATAAAATGGATTGATTTTCAAGAGAGGAATTTTCTCATGGATAAAGAGGAATTCAGGGAATTCGGTTATAAATTCGTTGATTGGGTTGCTGACTACATGAGTGATGTCGAACAGTACCCAGTAATGTCTAGAGTTAAACCTGGAGAGATTAAGGCCAGTCTTCCTTCCGACCCTCCACCTAGAGGAGAATCGATGGAGTCGATATTCGAAGATTTCAAGAATATCATCCTCCCTGGAATTACTCACTGGCAGCATCCTTCCTGGTTTGCCTACTTTCCAGCTAACAACAGTCCTCCTTCTGTTCTGGCAGAGCTTCTGACTGCAGGCATCGGCGCTCAGTGCATGATCTGGCAGACATCTCCTGCAGCTGCAGAGCTGGAGGAGGTTGTGCTGGAATGGCTGCGCAAAATGCTCGGTCTTCCTGAAGGGATGTCAGGGGTGATCCAGGATACTGCCTCTACGTCCACGCTGGTTGCTCTGCTTACAGCAAGGGAGAAGGCAACCGGTTTCAAGTCAAACCTTGAAGGGCTTAAGGAACCTCTTGTAGTTTATGCTTCTGAAGAGACGCACTCGAGTATTGAGAAGGGAGTGAAGATTGCTGGCTTTGGCAAAGAGAATTTACGCTACATTCCTACTGATGAAAACTTTGGCATGATTCCTGAGGAACTCGAACGATCAATCCTCGAGGATAAAAAAAGGGGGCTAAAACCTGCCTGTGTGGTAGCAACTGTAGGCACCACCTCCTCTACAGCCATAGACCCCCTGGACAGGATTGGCGAAATCTGCCGTTCCCACGGCGTCTGGTTTCATGTGGATGCTGCTTTTGCTGGCACGGCAGCCATTCTTCCTGAAAAAAGAAGCCTTTTAAAAGGTGTGGAGTTTGTAGATTCGTTTGTCTTCAACCCTCACAAATGGATGTTTACCAACTTCGACTGCTCTGCTTACTTTGTGAAAAGCGAGCAAGACCTGGTCAGAACTTTCGAGATTCACCCTGAATATCTGAAAACAGCCCTCGATGAAAGGGTAAAAAATTTCAGAGACTGGGGCATACAGCTTGGCCGCAGGTTCAGAGCTTTAAAGCTCTGGTTCGTCCTTCGCTACTACGGAGTTGAGGGACTGCAGAGAATGGTCAGGGAGCATATTCGGCTCGCCCAGCTGTTCAAAGGCTGGGTTGAGGAACACGAACTTTTCGAACTCATGGCCCCGGTGAGTGTGAGTCTTGTCTGCTTCAGATTGAACAACGGCCGTCCTGAAGACGAACTCGAAGGACTTAACAGAGAGCTTCTGGAGAGAATTAACAGCACGGGAAAGGTATTTTTAACCCATACAACCCTGCGCAGTAAATACGCACTTCGCTTCTCAATCGGGCAGAGGACAACAACGGAGCGTCATGTGAGAGCTGCCTGGGAGCTTATCCTCTCTGAGGCAGAAAAGTTCCTTGCTTAGGAAATTCTATTTTTCAGGCTCTGCTGACCAGATCAGCTTCTCTTCAGGGTCGACGAATCTCAGGTAGTACCCCCAGCCTCCGCCACCCTGGAGAACTTTGATAAGAACTTTGTTCCAGCCCTTCTGGAGCTTAACCATGACTTTATCCTGGTCAGGGTAGGCACCTCTGTAGGCGGGGTTTGTATGAACCAGTCTGTCATTCAGCCACACTCTAACGCCATCGTCGCTGCCGACAAGCATTTCTGTTTTCATTGTTCGGGGGGAGTGGACATAGGAGAGCCCGTAGGCAACAGTCCTTTCCCTGGGTGCGAGGAGGCTGTGGAGCCAGACAGCACCCGATTCTTCAGACTTTATCTTTTGCCAGCTGACTTCTTTCCCATCCTTTCCCAGGTAATTTCTATTTAAGTCAATTTCTTTTTCTGGAGGATAAACGGTCTGAAGATAATTCATATCAGGTGCGTCAAAAGGACCGATAATATTCCACTCGTCAACAAATCTCCTGGATGAAGGCGTGAGAGTAAACCCAACAAAAGCAAACTCCGTTGCTGCTGATTCTTCAGACTTACCTTCAACGCGAAAAAGAATGGAGTTTTTTCCTTTCCCCAACAGTACATTGTTGAGCACGATTTTGTCTATCTCTCTTTTTTTTCCATATCCTTCGAAGATGGCCGGTTCGAAGGAAGGCTTCCTTTTCCCGGCGCGTATTTCTTCCACAGCAAGATTTCCCATCTCCTGCCCTCTGAGAAAATAGAGCTCGATTGAGTATCTTTCGCTGATTTCAACCTCAAAGGAGAGTGTGGCCGTGGTTCCAGGGTCAGCCTCCTCGCTCATCAGGGCCGGGTAGCGCGAGCCGGTCTGATCATAGTAAGAGGTGAGGGAATGGGTTATTTTTCTGCTCTTGAAGACCATGCCGCTCTTTCTATCCCTGAAGGAGTCGACATTTTTCCTGGCCTGCTTCTCCCATTCTGGAAGAACGAAGTTTCTGCTTGATTCGAGGGCAAAAGGGAGTCTTTTTTCTATCGAGGGAAGTGGAGGGAAAGGTTTATGAGGCTCGATCTGGTACCAGTAAGCAACCGAGGAGAAGAAATCTGAACGGTTGTTGGCATGGCCGTGCTCGATGGTTACCCTGATGGACTTCTTGAAAGGGATAGGGTCAGGAATGTGGAAGCGGTAGACAGTTGCTTTTGAGCCGGTCTGGAAATCCGATTCCTGGAGGGGGCAGCCGTAGAAGGGGTTTTCGTCCTCCCTCATACCCCAGGCATCGGAAAAATAATCTTCTGAGCCTGTGCCATGGAGAGAAGGAAATTTTTCTCCATCAACATAAATCATGTCATCGCCTTCTCCCCACCAACCCATGGCTCTCTGAAGAATGCTGAGGTTGCAGCCTACATAATGGCCTTCTCCCTTTGTCTCGAGGATGAGGTAGTTTTTCCCTTGTATACAGGGCATCTCCTGCCTGTATTGGGCGTGAAAGTAAGGAGTGCGCGAGGGGAGAGAAGCGAGTTTTCTGTAATCTATGTAGTAGTAAAAAGCTCCAACTCTCCTTGAGCCTTCGTTGGTCACGGTTATTCTGGCCGAGCTGCGGAAGGGCATGTACCAGTAGCAGTTTCTTGCCCTGCCTTCTGAGGAACAGTTTATCGGAATAGAGCTCAGGTTCCTGTTGAGACCATGGCCGACACTGAAAAAATCTCCGATGGGAGTCTCAACTGAAGGCGCTTTCTCTCCGTCCCAGTACATCCTCAGCACGAGTTTTCTGCCGTAGAAAGCTTCAGCCGCGATGGTAACCCAAATATGGTGGATGGCAGCCGGCCCTTTGATATCGGCCAGAACAGCTGTCTCGCCCGGTGCAATCGAGAGCCGGTCATTGTTCCCACCGCTCCTGTCGTAAGATGAAATGCGCTCGCTCCTGAAGTCTTGGAGTTTACCCAGCTTTTCCAGCATATTTTGGCTTAGTGAGAACGAGTAGATGAGGAGAGCTGCCAGGAAGAGTGAGGAAAGAGTTAAAAGTTTTTTTCTCATTTTATCTCCGGAAGTCCTGCTTTCTGGAAGAATTCGGTCGCAGGCGCGATTTTCACTTTATCCGCTTTCACATCGAGAGGGAAATTCTGGTAGATTAGGTCTTCTTCCAGGATGTGTTTCGGCATCTTCGGGTTAGCGTATTTTATGGGTGAAGGAATGTTTTCGACAAGCGCTCTTTTAAGAGCTTCTGCGTCTTCCGTAATGACGGCTATGTAGATATTCTTGTAGTTCAGGTATTTGCGGATGGCGTTATTTACGTCTTCGCGGGTGAGGTGGAGAAATCTGCGCTGTGCTTGGGCGAGAAAATCCTTGTAGCCGTAGTAGTGAGAATCCATCTGCCAGCCCAGCCTCTCGCCCAGAGTCTGGGCGTAGAGTTTGGTATAGTTGTAAAGATATTTTTGGACTAACTTGAATCTCTCTTCTGGGATTCCCTGCTCGATGAGCTTTTTGAGTTCATACAGAGCCTGGCGGATGACGAAGTGGCGGTTTGAGTTTGCCAGGGGCCTTATCCAGATGGAGAAGTACTGCTGCTGGCGGCAGTAATTTGTGGAGGGGAATTTGCGGCGCCCCTGGATAAAGTGCTCAATGTAGGCGTAATCGCCGTAGTTCTGTCCTCTTTCCTCGCGTATTTTCTGGAAAAGGAGGGAGACGTGCTGTCTGTGTTCACCGAAATGCGAGCCTGCTATCCAGAGAGGGAAAAAGTCGTCCGAGGCACGGGTTAGGGGAACATGAAAGCCCATCGAAATTGCAGTCGCAGGTGTCTTTTTTTCGGCAATGAAGACTTCTATACCTTCGGGCTGTCTGGGTTGAGGAAGCTCGAGGGGCGGAGTATGTCCTTCAGGCAGGGATGAAAAATCACTGCCGACTCTTTTCACAAAGTCTTGAGAAAAGCCGCCCGCAAGTCCTATGGTGATGTTTCCCTGAAGAAAATGCTTTTTGTAGAAATCTTTGACGTCATCGAGTGTGATATTTTTTAGAGCTTCTACTGTACCTGCCTCGTTGTGGCCGTAGGGATGTCCTTCATAGAGCATCAGGTTAAGGATTTCTTTGCCGAACTGCTCGTCCCAGTTGCCAACAAGAGTTTTTTCCAGAAAGTTTATCTGGTTTGTTTTTATCCTTTTAAAATCTTCCTCGCGGAAGCCAGGATCGAGGAGCATGTCTTTAAGAATAGAATAATACTCCTCCAGGTTATCGAGGTGAACCTGACCGGTGAAGACCGACATTTCTTTATCAACCTGAAATCCTACTCTTGCTGCCAGGGGATAAAACTTTTTCTGGATTTCCTTGAAGCTCATGCTCTTGCTTCCCCCGTTGGCAAGCATACCCAGAGTGAGCTGGCAGAGCCCTTCCTTTCCAGCCGGATCATTGGCCGAGCCTATGTGGAGAAGAATCCTGAAATTGACCAGAGGGCTGTCTTTTACAGGAAGAAGTTCTGTAGCCAGGCGGTCAGGATTGACTCTGGCGCAGGAGGCGGCAAGGAAGGCGGCTCCCAGGAGCAAACAACACAGGATAGAAATTCTTACTTTTTTCATTTTTTACCTCCCTGAAAGAGTAACCACGGTGCTGTTTGTCTTTTTGAAATACTTGCGGGCCATCTCCTGGATGTCCTCGGTGGTTACTTTTTCGTAGAGTTCGAATAACCTGTTTATGGTCTCCGGGTCTGTGGCGAGGTTTATGTAGTGAGCAAGAGTACTCGCCACTCCATCAGTCGTGGCCAGGGCATTGGCCAGAGAGTACTTGAGGTTTGACTTTACATCTGCCAGTTTTTCTTCTGAAAGGGGATTGCTCTTCAGCCTTTCCAGTTCTTTGAATATTTCATCCTCCACATACTGAAGGTCTTCTTCTTTTTTGACCACAGCATTGAATATGAGGAGGTAGGGGTCGCGGCGGTCTGGAAAGCTGGCAGAGAGTGATTGGCATTTTTGTTCGTCGATAACCAGCTTCTGGTAGATAGGGGAAGAGCGCGAGAAGGCAACTTCAGCCAGGAGGTCGAGGGCTGCTTTGTCAATCTGGCTGTCAGAGTAAGCAGGTCCATGAAAGGCAATGGCCAGCCTGGGGAGAGTTTTTGTCGGCCATTCATAGTAGGCTCTCTTCGTTTTTTTCTGGACAGGCTCTTGGGGGGTTACAAGCTTGTAGTTGGAAGGTTTCCAGCTGGTGTAGTATTTTCTCACATAGCTCATCAGTTCTTCGTGATCGAAGTCTCCTGCCACGAGAAGGATGGTGTTATCAGGTGCGTAGAATCGTTTTTTATAGAGCTGGCTGTATTCGAACTGATTGGGCATGTCAAGGATGTCCTTCAAATATCCGAGTGTTGTGTGTTTGTAGGAGTGCTTTTCGAAGGCCGTGTCCCGCAGCAGTTCGTAGAGGCGTCGGGATGGGTTTGAGACGCTCGAGTAGTATTCACCTTCGATTACGGGAGCTTCGGTTTTGAGCATTTCCTCGTCAAAGTAGAGATTGATGAACCTGTCAGCTTCAACCCTTATCACATCCTCAAGGTTTTCCCTTCCGGCAAAGACAACAAAGTAACAGGTGTAGTCGTCAGTGGTGTAGCCGTTTGTTCCGGCTCCGAGCAGGGTGAGGAATTCATTGTACTTCTCAAGCGGCATGGTTTTTGTCCCTTTGAACATCATATGCTCGAAGAAATGGGCAAATCCTGATTTGCCCGGTTCGACCTCGTTTCGTGAGCCTGAGCGGACGATGACGTAGTGGGAGATGATATTAGGATTGTTAAGGGGAATTGAAACGACTTTCAATCCGTTCTCGAGGACTTCAATTTTGTAATCATAGGGGAAAATTTTTGAGCCGGCAAAAAGGCCTGGGGCGAAAATAAGAAAGACGAGGCAGAGAATGAAAGAGATGAATTTTGCTTTCATATAAAACCTCCTTTCAGGTATGTTTTTTACATTTTTTCTTTTTAATCTTATCTTTTAGCCAGCCAATTTTTATGCGAGACCTCTTGTTGCGGGGAGTATAGGGTTTAATATCGAGAACAGGCGTTCCCTCAACCATGTCGACTCCTCTCACCCGCAGCACGTTTCCTTTTCTTTCGATGAGATTGACAACAGTAAGGCCGATGGCATTCGGTCTGTGGGGAGAGCGAGTGGAAAAAAGACCTCTTAGAGTATCATCCAGGAGCGGCTTGGTAAACAGCCTGTAGCCTTCCGAGAGGTGGAAGGCGAAAATGATGAAGAGATGAGAGAATCCTTCTGTATCCGTCAATCCCTCTTCATACTCCTTAAAAACTTCAATTTCGCCCTCAACTGAGTCAAAGCCGTGAGAATTGGCGTATCTCAGCCGTTCGATATCCTCAAGCTTTTTGAATGGAGAGTGTACTAAGCCAATGGGCTTGTATCTGAATTCCATTTCAGGCTACCTTTCCTGAGCTGAAATCAGGCACATGTACCGATTTTCTTAAATCGGTAACGTGGCCCTTGATTTCCACGCGGATAATTTCCTGTTTCTTTCCTTAATGCCGTTCAGGTGAAGACGGCCTAGTCATGGACAAAGCTAAGCCACTTCTCATAATCCTTAATTTTTCCTCTAACAATGTCCCTGTATGCTTGTGAAAGATGAAGGGTGACTGTTCCTGGCCTGCCCGTGCCCACTACATACTCTTTTTTCTCTTTCTCTGGGTCTGAGCCGTCAGTGATGCAGACAATGGGCGCAATCTCGGCAGCAGTGCCCGTGAAAAAGGCTTCGTCAGCTCCGAGGAAGTCATCTTTGGTAATGGGCGCTATTTTTGTTTCATAACCGAGTCCCTCAGCAATCTCAAGAATACTCGTGCGGGTGATACCCTCCAGGATGGACTCATTGCTGTCATTGGTTATAACCACTCCATTTTTAACGATGAATATGTTTTCACCCGGGCCTTCGGCAATGTTTCCCTCCAGGTTGAGGAAAACTGCCTCGTCATAACCTTTTCTCCGGGCATACATCGCGGCAATTGTTGACTGGGCGTAGAGTCCCCCTATTTTTGCTCCCATGTCGAACTGGCTGTGGTGAGTCCTTCTCCAGGAGACGATGCAGACTTTGGCCCCTTTCTCTGTACCCTGGCCGAGGTATGCTCCCCATTCCCAACCAGCAATGATTAGTTCTACCGGGCATATTTTCGGCACCAGTCCCAGGTTTCCGTAGGAGTAGAAGAGGAGGGGCCGAATGTAAGCTGAGTCGAGCTCGTTTTCTCTGATAACAATCTTTATGGCTTCCATAATTTCCTTTTTGCTGTAAGGGATTTCCATTCTTAGAACAGAGGCGGAGTGGAAGAATCTTTCGATGTGTTCGGGAAGTCGGAAAACAGCCGCTCCCCTTGATGTTGGGTAGGCTCTTATTCCCTCGAACACACAGCTTCCGTAGTGAAGAGCATGGCTCATGGGATGAATGATATGTTCTGACCAGTCATGAATTTTTCCCATATACCAGTATTTTTTTGCTTTGGGGAAGTGAGTATTATCAAACATGTTTTACTCCCTGAAAATGTGCCTTTCCGACATTCTTCCTTTTGTTCTATTTTTAAGAGGGAGATAGCATATTGTTACCATATATTAAGGTAGAAGAAAAGATTTAATTAAAGACTTTGTTTCATGCTAAAAATGTTGATATTTATGAATAATTCAGGTTGACTCATGGCTCCAGCGTGAATTCCCAGGCGCAGTAGCAGTCAGGGGGATGGGGATCGGGTGGACAAACAAGACATGTGGTCTTTATCCTGGGGTCGATTGTGCGGGCAAATCCGCTGTACTCTATGATGCCCACTTCCTTGCAGGGAAAGGGAGGCAGGCTCTGCCTCTTTCTTGCTTCCTGTACCCGGCAGGTGTTCATCCTGAAAACACAGCGGGTTGGGCTTACTTCGAGTGTCTCCTGAACGTTGATATGAGCATAGAGTCTGAATTTGAGCGCCTGGACAAGAGCGGGTATCCCTCCACCTGGCTTGATTTTAAGTCTCTTCATTATCCTTTGGGCCTCGATTTCAGTAAAGCGTGCCCAGGCATTCTTATCGAACTCAATAGCTGTTTGCTGGCCATACCTCTGCTCGACCTCCCTGAACCAGAGGCCATCATGAGCAAGCCAGTTTTTAGCAGCATCCTCAAGGAGCCCGATGATTTCTTCCTTTGTTAGCTCTTCCAATTCTCTCATTTTTTCACCTTAAATGCTTATCTGAAGATTAATTCAAATATGAGGCGCATCAGAGATTGAAGAGGAAAAACAATTATACCAGAAAAAAAATAAAATAAAATTACAATAAATCCGATGAGTCCAGAAAAGATAATTTCAGGTGGTAATTCAGATTGTCTTATTCTTGTAGTTTGAGATATACTTATGGAAGTCGGAGGGAAAAGAAGGTGGCTGAATACGGTGAGAAAGAAGCTAGGGCAGGGCTTAAAGAAAAGCTTTCTTCTATTGAGACTTTCCCCAACCAGTATCGAGATTATGAAATAACGATCGAGATTCCTGAGTTCACCTCTGTCTGCCCCAAAACAGGCCTTCCAGATTTCGGAAAAATCGTTATCCGTTATGTTCCCGGCGAGTATTGCCTCGAGCTGAAATCACTGAAGATGTACATCCTTGGCTACCGGAATCTCGGTATTTTCTACGAAAATGCAGTGAACAGGATACTCGAGGATGTGGTCAGAGCCTGCAGGCCAAAGAGAGCCGTTGTCAGAGGAGAGTTTAATCCCAGAGGAGGAATAAAATCCATCGTTGAAGCATGTTATCCCAGGAAAAAAGACTAGATAGCTTTCGCCAGAGCTAATTGAGATAAACCATCCAGGCTAGCGGAAGTGGCAGACTTTATGAAGCTGAACAGAGAGCCTGACGTTACCGAGGCCTTCTTTTAAGGCCCGCGTGGTTAGAACATAGGCAGCCTTAATGCTCCATTTCAGAGAAGATTGAGGCTGGAGAATTAAGGGGGTTTTAAGGGGGAAAGATTCTCTGAGCTTTCGCATGGTATTGATTTCAAGTTCTCTGGTAACGATGACTTTCACCTCTCGTGCCTTTTCCCTGTACTCGCTTCTGAAATAGTATTGAGGAGGCTTGGGTGAGATAGAATACCAGTCAACAGCAAGCGGCTGGAAGAAAGTAGCGTTTGTCTCAAGCTGGAGGCTGAGTTTTTTTTTCTTGAGTGCGCTAACGAGGGATGAGAGGTCCTGGCAGAGAGGCTCTCCCCCGGTGAGACACACCCAGCCAGCAGGGAAATTTTTCCTTATGGCCTGGATTCTTTCCAGGACTTTTTCGACTGAATAATATTTCCCTTCTTCCCAGGCATATTTGGTATCACAGAAAGCACAGCGCAGGTTACAACCCGTAAGGCGAACGAAAATGGTTGGTTCTCCCTGCCTGAGCCCTTCTCCCTGGAGCGAAGGAAAAATCTCAGCTACTTTCAGAGTAGGTGGCTGAGGCATTATCTGATTCCCAGACTGTGACTTTCTTGAGCGGGAAGTGTGCTTTTAGTTCATGGAAGAAATGCTGGGCAAGATTTTCCGCAGATGGGTTGAAGTCATAGACCTCGTTGAGGAACTTGTGGTCAGGCAGGATTGAAGCGAGCTTTTCTTTAATTTCGTTGAAATCGATGCTTATTCCTCTGCTGTCTAGGTTGGCGATCTCTATTTCGACTTCAACTTTAAAGGTGTGCCCATGAATTTTTTCACATTTTCCCCTGTATCCCTTTAAAAAATGTGCTGCCTGAAATTTTTCGCTCACCTTGAGTTTCCAGCTCATATCTTGCCTTCCCTTCTCAGTCGTTCTAAAAGATGGTCTTTTATGCCAATTTCATCCCACGCTTTTTTTCTCAAAAGACAGGAAGTACATTCCAGGCAGGGAATTTCTCTGCCTGAATAGCATGAGATGGCATAGGAGTAATCAGCTCCCAGAGCAAGCCCCTGCTTTATTATTTCTGATTTTTTCAGCTTAACGAAGGGAGTGATGATTGTAATTCTCTCACCGGTAAAGATAGCTTTTGTGCCCGTGTTTATCGCTTTTTCCATGGCCTCGGTGAATTCGCGGCTTGTGTCAGGGTAATCAGGGGAGTCAATGACGTTAAAACCGCAGATGATATCCCTTATTTCATTTACCTCTGCCCAGGCTGTGGCCAGCGCCAGAAATATCCCGTTACGGAAAGGTACGTAAGTTGAAGGAGGTCCGTGTCTTTTTTTCTTTTTCTCAACAAGAGAAGCATGGGGAAGAGGGATGGAGCTATCAGTAAGTGAAGAGCCGCCTATTTGAGAGAGATCAACCCGGAGGATTTCATGGGGAACATCGAGCTTGGCCGCGATTCTCCGGGCCGCACTTATTTCAAGCCTGTGCCGCTGCCCGTAGTCAAAAGTCAGAGCATGGACTTTTTGGTAGTAATTAAGAGCCCAGTAGAGAGCCGTTGTCGAATCCAGTCCCCCAGAAAAGAGGACAGTGCTCTTGTTCATCCTTGCCTTTCTAGCCCGATAATAAAAGATACCCTGCCTTTTTTCAAGTTTACCGTTTTTCGTTGTTGCGATGAAAAGGAGTTTTGGATATCATATATTTTCTTTTTCACTCAATTTTATCCCAAGGAACCTGTGGAGAAATAATTGAAAGAGGAAGGCCAGACTGAGGAATACAGTGAGCATGTCCGGGTGCAGTCTTTACTGACCAGACTCTCAAAAGGGTGTGACCTGACTTTGAGGGATGATGAGTTCGATTTTTCATGGCTGCTTGACCTTGTGAGAAGCTGTCGAAGGGAAGGCTGCAGATTCAGGTTGATTGATTCCGGAGCTCTTGATGCTTCAGAGCTTGAGTGGCTGGGGAAAGCAGGAGCAGATGTATACAGCAGCGATGAAGCGGGAAGAAAGCCAGGGGAGCTTGAGCTTGTGAACCTCGCCTGCCGCAGAGGAGGTGCTTTGAGCTCATTTCTTCTTCGCTCGCCTTTGAGATGCGAGGAGGAAAGAGAGTTTCTTTTTTCAGACATGATAAACCTAGGCCTGAGCGGTGTTTACCTTTTTTTAAGCTCGAGTGAAGCAGCTTATGATTTCAGTGCCCTGAGCGAGCTTGCTTTCTCCTGCAGGAGAGGCGGCAGCTGGCTTGTTTATTATCATCATCGTTCTCCAGAAGAGGGGCTTGAGCTTCTTGCCCGAAGCGGAGCCTGGATCCATCTTGCTGATAGGTATTTCCAGGGGTCATCAGACCTTGAAGCCCTGAAAGAGATTGTCAGGGGAAGTGGAAAAGGAAGAAACCATTTTATCATCCACATCGAAAAGAAATGGCAGACTGTTTATATTGAGGCCCTTGTTGAGGCAGATGCTTTTCTCCTCTTCATGCCTGCTCTCAGCGACTACAGGTCTCCTCTCAGGCCTCTTGAGGAGAGGGCAATGAAAAAGAGTCTGGATTTTAGAACCTTTTATCTTTATCCTGATGTTTTTATTTGATTTTTTTTGATGAGGATTGAACTTGGAAATGGAAGATAAACCAAAAAATGATGAGGCACTCAGGGCACTCGATCGAGTGAAAGAGGCGGAGAAAAAGGCAAAGGAGCTCATCCAGGCTGCCCGGGAGAAAGAAGCTTCCAGAATAATGCACAATGCTTATCAGGAGGTGAAAAAGATTAAGGACTCAGCTCTGGAAAAGGCAAAGAAGGAAGCTGAGAGAAGAAAAAAGGAAATCATTGGGAAAGCCAGAGCTGAAGCTCAGAAAATAAGAGAGGAAGCCTTGAGAGAAAGCGAGGAGATGCGTTCTCGGGCAGAAAAGTCGCTCAGGGAAGCAATCCAGAAAGCTGAGGAAAAGATAAAGGAAATTCTTGAAGGAGGAAAAGAGTAAAAGTGGCTCTGGCAGAGGTGGAAAAGGTCCAGGTTATCGCTCATGAAAGCGCAGTTAATGACCTCCTCGCTGTCCTCCAGGAAGTAGGAATTGTCCAGCTTGAGGAACCTGATTTTGACGGGTTCGGGCTCAGAAACTCCTCGTTAGATGTTTCAGACTTCGAACATACTCTTTTCCGGCTCAACAACGCTCTTGATTATTTTTCCAGGTGGGAAGAAGGAGGCTTGCTAGGCAGGCTTTTTGTCCACAAGCCGCAGCTTTCTCTTAAAGAAAAAAGTACTCTCCTCAGCTCGGACTATTCGTGGGTACTGGATGAAGTTGAGAGACTTGAGGCAGAAAGCAATGAGCTTATGTCGGAAATAAGGTTTCTGGAGAAAGAGAGGGACTTTCTCATGCCTTTCAAAGAGCTGAGCTTACCGGTGAGCGAGGTCAGGCCGACAGAGTCGACTGAAATATTCCTTGGTTTTCTTCCCTCTTCTCAATTGGAGGAGCTGGAAGCTTTTTGCCAGGAAGAGGCTCTCTGGTTCAGTGTGGTAAGGAGGACAAAAAGAGAAGCCTATCTTCTCCTCTTCTGCTTGAGGAAAGAGCGAGAGCTGATAGAAGAGAGAATGAAGGATTTAGACTTCAACCCTTTCTATTTTAGTGAATCAATCCTTGAAAGAGCCAGAGAAGATGAGAAAGTAGCGCATATCATAGAGGCTCTGGAAAAAGAGATTAGCAAGAAGAGAAAAAAGTTAAAAAGCCTGGAAAATGCAGGGAAGGAACTCTCAATCAACAGAGAAAAATTGATGTCTGTTTATGATATTCTCACCAACGAGAAAAATAGGGCACTCGCTGCTTCTCTTCTTGGAGAGACAGAGCGCACCATCTATCTTGAGGGCTGGATCCGCTCCAGGGACAAGGAAAGGTTAAAACATAATCTAAGTCCCTATGCTGAGTCTCTACACATAAACTTCAGACCTCCTTTGCCCGAGGAAGATCCTCCCTCCATCCTAGAAAATCCGAAGCCTGGACAGCCGTTTGAGATTTTAACTAGACTCTACGGTCTCCCCCAGCGCGGAGCTTTAGACCCAACTTTACCCCTTGCTCCCTTCTTTTTTGTTTTTGTCGGCCTGTGTGTCAGCGAGGCTGGTTATGGGTTTCTTGTCGCTCTGCTGAGTATCCTTTACCTCAAGCTGGGAAAGCCGAAAGGGGGTCTCCTTCAGTTTCTGAAGCTCATGGTATACCTGGGGATTTCAACTGTGATTTTTGGCACTCTGATAGGCAGCTGGTTTGGTTTTCCTTTGCGGCGGTTAATGGTGCTCGATCCTCTTAAAGACCCTTTTTCTTTCCTGATTATAGCTCTTGTGCTGGGTCTTATTCAGGTTTGGTTCGGTACGCTCCTGAAGTTGATTCAGAACATAAAAAGCAGAAACTACCTCGATGCTTTCTTTGTCCAGGGAGGTTGGCTTGTTCTTCTCCCTTCTCTTGTTCTCGTTTTTCTTGTGCCTCAACCTGTCTGGAAATACACTGCGCTGGCAGGAGCGGCCGGGATTGTCTTTTTTGCCTCTCCAAGCCGCAATCCTCTTGCCCGCTTTTTTGGCGGTCTCTACAGCCTCTACGATATATCAAGATACCTATCTGATGTGCTCTCTTATTCGCGGCTGCTTGCACTGGGTTTGGCTACAACAGTGATTGCCATGGTGGTCAACACAATCTGTCAAACAGTAAGCGGCATCCCAGTGCTCGGATGGCTGCTGGCAGCGCTTGTTTTTATTGGAGGACATCTTTTTAACCTTGGTATTAGCTTTCTCGGTGGTTTTGTGCATTCCATGCGTCTCCAATTCGTTGAGTTTTTCAGCAAATTCTTTATTTCAGGAGGAAGGCCTTTTGAGCCTTTTGAGATGGAGAGCAGGTATGTTGAATTCATATAGGTTGATGATAATTTTCCGCTTTATTGAGATGTATTGCGAGAAAAAAGGGAGGTAGAGTAAATGGATCTAGGATTAACTCTTGCCATATTTGGTGGAGCCGCGGCCTGCATTCTGGGTGGAATAGGTTCAGCCATCGGTGTCGGCCTTGCCGGCCAGGCTTCAAGTGGGGTGATGAGTGAAGACCCGGGCAAGTTCGGGAGCCTTCTTCTTCTTGTTGCCCTTCCCGGTACTCAGGGAATATACGGTTTCTTGAGTGCCTTTCTGGTAATCCTCAAGCTTCAGCTCACCGCAGGCAAGGTGGTGGAGCTTACGGTTTTTAACGGCTGGCAGATTCTTGTTGCCTGCCTGCCAGTGGCATTTGCTGGTCTTGTTTCAGGAATTCACCAGGGAAAGGTCTGCGCCTCAGGGGTGCATATGGTGGCCAAGCAACCCAAAGACCTGATGAAGCCTGTCATCATGGCTGCACTCGTTGAGACCTATGCTGTGCTCGGTTTGCTCATCACCATCCTCCTCCTCAATGGAATAAAACTTTAGCCAAAAGAAAGAGAAAATGAGTTTAGAGAAAATCGTGGGAAGAGTTCTCGATGATGCCAGAAAAGAGGCGGAGAGGATAACCGAGGAGACAAAGAAGAAGGCAGAAGAGATGAAAGAGAAGGCACGAGGCGAGGCTTCTAAGCTGGCCGAGGCTCTTTTGGCTGAGGCAGAGAGAAAAGCAAGGCTTGAGGCAAGCCGCCTCGTCACCCAGGCAAGACTGGAGGGAAGAATTCAGCTTTTAGCTGAGAAAAAGAGAATTATCGAGGAAGTGTTAGAGAAAGCAATCGGACGTGCCGGGATTGATGAGAAGGTGTTGAAAAAAAAGGTTATCCTTAAAGAGGGCGAAGAGGAGGAATTTTACGCCAGGGAGAAGCTGGTTGAAGAACTACGTCCCCGGCTTGAAAGCTATATATTGGAGGTGCTTGGGATATGAAAAAGCCCTCAAGGCTCGATTACGCCTACGCTGTGGGCAGAGTTCGTGCACTTGAGAATTATCTCATCGAACGGGCCGTTTTTCAGGAAGCGGCTGAGGAGATGGATTTTTCTTCTTCCCTGAAAATCATCTTTGATACAGGCAAGTTCTCTGAGGAAGCGGTTGAGATAAAAAATTCAGCTCAGCTTGATGCTTTTCTCGAACAAGAGGAGAAACTCCTCAGGAGGCTTCTCGAAGAGCTTCTTCTTGAAAGAGATATCCTTGAGATATTCCTCGCCTGGAACGAGCTTTTCAGGGCCCAGGAAAGATACAAGAAGGTAAAAAGTCCTTTTATAAGAGATTTCATCAGGCACAGGATAGACCTTGCCAACCTTAAAATACTCTCTCGCCTCAAATACCGTGGTGAACCCAGGGAAAGATTCGAGTCTCTAGTCATTGCAGGGGGTTTCCTCGATGAGAGGGTGCTAGTTGAGAGCTTTGAGGAAAGCCTGAGTGGTATTGGTGAAAGAATCAAAACTTCGGCCTACGCAGAGCTTTGGAACAGGGCAATTGATACCTTGGAAGCTAAAGAGACATTTCTCGACCTTGAGAGGGGCATCGAGGATTTCATGATGAACTACCTTAAAGCAGCCAAGTACATAGTCTTCGGGCCAGAGCCGGTTTTTGCCTATGGGCTGGCAAGAAAGCATGAATTGGACCTTGTTCGCCTGCTTGGAGTGGGAAAGATGGTCGGAATTGCTCCTGCTCTTTTAAAACAGAGGATAAGTGAGACCTATGTATGAGCGTGTAGCTGTTGTAGGAGAAAAGGATTTGGTTTTTGCCTTTAGGGCACTCGGTTTTGAAGTTTTTTCTCCAGAGAATAAGGATGAAGCGAAAAAGGTAATGCTCAAGCTTGAAAAAGAGAAGTATGCTTTCTGTCTTCTCCACCAGAAGTTCCTTCACTGGGTGGAAGAGGAGAGGAAGGAGTTGAGCAGAAAGATGTGTCCTGTGGTGGTTGTTTTCAGTGATTTCAGAGAAGCAAGGGACATGGTCGGACCTTTATTGAGAGAGATTGCAGTCAGGGCCACCGGCTCAGATCTATTAATAGGAAGGAACAAGTAAAGAGAAGAAAGGTATAAAATGAAAGAAGGCAAGATAATACGGGTTGCCGGGCCTCTTGTCGTGGCCTCTGGATGCCTGGGAGCAAAAATGTATGATATGGTTAGGGTGGGAGAATTGGGACTTATCGGCGAAATCATCGAGCTTAAAGAGGATGAAGCTTACATTCAGGTTTATGAGGATACGACTGGCATCGGGCCAGGAGGACCTGTTTTGCTTACCGGGAAGCCTCTGAGTGTGGAGTTGGGACCCGGTCTTATTAGTTCCATCTATGATGGCATTCAAAGACCGCTTGACCTCATCAGAGCAAAAAGGGGAGACTTTGTCACCAGGGGCATCGAGCTCCCTGCTCTTGACCGGGAGAAAAAGTGGAAATTCAAGCCTCTCGTAAAAAAGGGGCAGAAAGTAGCTGAAGGAGATTTTCTGGGAGAAGTTGAGGAGACTCCCCTTATCAAGCATAAAATCATGGTTGCTGTGGGTGCTGCCGGAAAGGTGATGGGAATAAAAGAGGGAGAATTCAAACTCGAGGACTCAGTGGCAACAATCCAGACTTCAAGCGAAGTGAGGGAAGTAAAGCTCTTCCAGGTATGGTCAATTCGTAAGCACCGCCGCGTTCATGAGCGTCTCATGCCCGATGAGCCCCTTGTTACCGGGCAGAGGGTGCTTGACACGCTTTTTCCTCTGGCCAAAGGCGGCACAGCCTGCGTTCCCGGTCCTTTCGGAAGCGGAAAAACTGTAGTTCAGCACCAACTGGCAAGGTGGTCAGACGCTCAGGTTATAATCTTCGTTGCCTGCGGTGAAAGGGGAAATGAAGTGGCTGACCTTCTCCTAAGCTTTCCCGAACTTAAGGATCCGCACACGGGTCGACCTCTGCTTGAGAGGACGGTCATCATTGCCAACACATCAAACATGCCGGTGGCAGCCAGAGAAGCATCCATCTACACAGGGATGACGATTGCCGAATACTTCAGGGACATGGGCTATTCGGTGGCGCTCATGGCCGATTCTTCAAGCCGGTGGGCTGAAGCTTTAAGAGAAATATCGGGGCGGATGGAAGAGATGCCCGGCGAGGAAGGGTACCCGGCCTATCTTGCCAGCCGCATTGCTGAGTTTTACGAGCGAGCAGGAAAAGTGGTCTGTCTCAGCAGCGACAGACGTCTTGGAGCCCTGAGCGTTATCGGTGCCGTATCGCCCCCGGGAGGTGATCTTTCTGACCCTGTTGTACAGTCAACCCTGAAAGTGGTTAAGGTTTTCTGGGCCCTGGATGACAAGCTGGCAAACATGAGACACTTTCCTGCCATTAACTGGCTTCTGAGCTATAGCCTTTATAGTGAGAATGTAAAGGATTTTCTCGAGAAAAATGTTGCTGAGGATTTCACCAATCTCCGCCAGGAAGCGATGCAGCTTCTTGAAGAAGAATCGGAGCTTCTGGAGATTGCCCGTCTGGTCGGGGTTGAAAGTCTATCAGCTAGAGAAAGGCTTGTCCTCGAGACAGCCCGTTCAATCAGGGAAGATTTTCTCCACCAGAATGCATTTCATCCCCAGGATACCTATACCTCGATGAGAAAGCAGTACTTAATGCTGAGGACAATTCTTCATTTTCACCATCAGGGTTTGAGGGCACTGGAGGATGGTGTTGAGCTTGAGGACATCACCTCTCTTGAAGTCAGGGAAAAGATTTCGAAGATGAAGTACCTGGCTGAGGATAATCCTGAGCTTCTTGAAGCTTACGTGGAAATAGACAGAATTTTCAAAGAAATACTAGAGAGCAAGGAGTAAGAGGCAATCATGTACAGAGAGTATCTTACTGTATCCAACATTGTCGGTCCGCTGGTTATTGTTGAAAAAATAGAAGATGTCACCTATGGAGAGCTGGTGGAAATTGAAACCGCTGACGGCACTCTGAGGAGGGGGACTGTCCTCGATATTTCTACCGAACGGGCCATTGTTCAGGTTTTTGAGGGGACAGTCGGGCTGGATGTTAACAGGTCAAGGGTAAGATTTCTCGGGCGCTCCCAGCAGCTCGGAGTCTCAGAAGAGATAATAGGCAGGATTTTTGATGGTTCCGGCAGACCTAAAGACCACGGACCACAGATAATACCCAGGAAAATGCTCGATATCGGGGGAAACCCGATTAATCCTGATGCAAGAGACTACCCCTCAGAATTTATTCAGACCGGAATTTCATCCATCGACGGCATGAATCCACTGGTCAGAGGCCAGAAGCTCCCACTTTTTTCAGGAAGTGGGCTTCCCCATGCACGGTGTGCAGCCCAGATTGCCCGGCAGGCCAGAGTCCTGGGAAAAGAAGAAAAGTTTGCCGTGGTCTTTGGGGCCATGGGGATTACCTTTGAAGAAGCGAATTTTTTCATCGAAGACTTTCGCAACACAGGAGCGCTCGAAAGAGCTGTTTTATTTCTCAATCTGGCCAACGAACCGCCGATAGAGCGCATCGCCACCCCTAGAGTAGCCCTTACCTGTGCTGAGTACCTGGCTTTCGACCTCGAGATGCATGTCCTGGTCATCCTGATGGACATGACTTTTTATGCTGAAGCACTGAGAGAAATATCGGCTGCCCGCAAGGAGATTCCGGGCCGGAGGGGATATCCTGGCTATCTTTATACTGACCTGGCTTCAATGTATGAAAGAGCAGGAAGAATTAAAGGTAAGAAAGGCTCGATAACACTTATTCCTATCCTGACCATGCCCGAGGACGACAAGACGCATCCCATCGCTGACCTCACAGGATACATTACTGAAGGGCAGATTATGCTCAGCCGGGAGCTACACCGTAAGGGAATCTACCCCCCGATAGACGTTCTTCCCTCTCTTTCTCGTCTGAAAGATAAGGGAATCGGTGAAGGAAAGACAAGAGAAGACCATGCTGATGTTCTCAATCAGCTCTTTGCCTGCTATGCCCGGGGAAAGGAGGCACGGGAGCTGGCCCTCATTCTGGGTGAGGCAGCTTTGAGCGAGATGGATAGACTCTACTTGAAGTTTGCTGACATCTTCGAGGAAAAGTTTGTCAGCCAGGGAGAGTTTGAAGCAAGGTCTGTGGTGGAAACTCTTGACCTGGGATGGAAGCTGCTTTTTTCCATCCCCAAGTCTGAGTTGAAGAGGATACGGCCCGAATACCTTGATAAATATTACAGGGAAAAGCGATGAGACTGGCGGTCAACCCCAACCGGATGGAGCTTTTGCGACTCCGACGCCGCTTCCAGCTTGCAGAAAGAGGTCACAAACTCCTCAAGGATAAACTCGAGGAGATAATGCGGCGCTTCCTTGAAATTATGCGCGAGCTCTACGAGCTTCAGGAGGAAATAAACGAAAAGTTTCAGAAAATCTTCCTTTCTTTTGCTCTGGCCAGAGCCAGAAATTCCATGCGGGAATTTGATCTCCTTCTCCCTGAAGGGAAGTTTTTCCTGGAAACAACCGAAGAGAAGATATTCAACCTCCGGGTTCCGAGTTTTGAGGTGAGAGAGATGGAGGTTTCAGACTACGACCTGCTCAATACCGAGAGTGAGCTCGATATCGGGCTTAAAAAAGTGAAGGAAGTCACCCCATCCCTCCTCCAGCTTGCCCGTTTGTGGAAGGCAGTAGAACTTCTGGCAGAGGAGATTGACCTTACCCGCCGCCGGGTGAATGCTCTGGAATATATCCTTATTCCGAGCATAAAAGAGACAATCAGCTACATCTCGAGCAGGCTGGAAGAAATGGAGCGATCTTACCAGGTCCAGCTGATGAGGGTCAAAGAAATAGTCCGCAGCCACTGAGGCTGATTATCATCCGTACTGATGGGAATCGTCGAGAATATCGCCTTCCCTCCATTCCTTAACCCAGTCCTTCACCCTGAAGACCTTCATTCCTCCATCTGCTGTAGAGCAGATTGTTCGTTCCAGCCCGGCATTGATAATCATTTTTTTACAGATAAAACAGGGAAAAACATCTATTGCCTTTCCTGTGACAGCATCGGTGCCGTGGATGTAAATGTCTCCTCCGAGGAGGCTTACTCCTGCTCTGGCGGAATTGATAATGGCGTTCTGCTCGGCATGGACACTCCGGCAGAGTTCGTACCGCTGGCCGTGGGGGATGTTGAGCTTTGTCCTCAGACAGAAACCATGCTCGAGGCTGTCCTTTGTTTTTCGCGGTGCGCCAACGTAACCGGTAGAGATTATCTGGTCGTCCCTGATGATTATGGCGCCGATGGCGCGGCGGAAACAGGTGCTCCTCTGGGCAACTTCCCGGGCAATATTCAGATAATATTCATTCTTTGATATCCTTTTTTTTCTCATAGAAGAACCTCCAGCTTACAGTGTAAATCCTCGAGCGTGCTGTCGTTAATGATGGTTACATCAGCCATGGCCATGCAGGCCCGAAGCTGCTGGGCCTTCTCATCCCCTGTCATCTCCTCACGCTCTTTGTGGATGAACTCCTCGAGCGTTGAGGCGGATTCATCTCTTCCTCTTTTTTTAATCCTCTCATAGCGGACCTCAACCGGAGCATCGAAGGCGATGAGGAAGAAGTGGGGCTGTTTTTTCAAGTATTCGACTTCCTTAGGGTTTCTGATGCTGTCAATGACAGATTTTTGCTTTATCTTTTCCATCACCCTCCGCGCCAGGACATCAGCGCCGTGCTTGTTCCGCAGCTCATTTCCCATCTTGATGAGGTTGTTCCTGCTCATTTTTACTCCCCGTTTTTCAAGCTCCTCACGAATGATGTCTGAAAGAGAGAAATAGGCATATCCTTTGCTAACAAAATAGGCGGCGGCTTCTCCTTTCCCGGCTCCGTTTGTTCCCGTGAGTCCCAAAAGCTTTATTCCTGTTTTTTTCAAAGTTGGAAATCTCATCTCTCTGACCTCTTCGGACGCAGGTTAGAATCTGGCCTTTATAAACCTCTTGCACCAGGAGAAGAAGAGCAATGGGTAGGCATCAATGATCAGGTCGAGCCTGAACATCGGGCTCAGTATGCCTGCTTTGAGGAACATAAGCAGTATTATTTTTTTATGCCTGGGAGGACAGCCTCTGATCCTCCTTATTCTCTTTGCCCTGACCTTGCTTTTTATCTCGGTGCAGGTGCCGACGAGCATCAAATTTCGGGCAGAGACATTGTTTGTGTATTGCCCGATGACCACTGTCCAGGGAGGAAGATTCTTCCACAGTGCCGGCTTTCGGTCCTTAATCATGTAAAGCCAGTCCAGGAACACTCCCTGGCAGCCTCCTCTGCAGTAGGGTTCGCCGCTGAGGACAGTGATATTGGTCTTGACTTCATCTACTTTTTTGTAACCTGTCTCCCATGCTTCTGTTTTTTTCTGGATTTCCTGGAGCGTTATGTCGCCTTTAACTTCTATCTCTTCAAGCGCCAGCGGCCCGTAGCCACGCTCATGAGCAAGACGGAGGTGGTCTATTTTTGCCGGGTTGAGGTGGAGGATACGGGCGCAGACAGCGTCATGGGCAAGAGGGTTGTCTGCCATTATAATCAGTCCCAGCTTTTTTGCGTGTTGGGTGAACTGGTTTCCTCCGATGGAGATTTCCACGGCATCTGTGGCGATAAAATCAGGGCTTCCTACCTCAAGCAGGTCGACGATTTTTTCATCAAGGTTGTAGTTGTGATTCCACATTCTCTTCCTGTCGAGCAGGATGCCCATGTTGAGCTTTACGGCTGCGGTTAATCCCTGGGTGAGGATGTTGCTCTTGAGCTTGGGGGCATAGATAAGAAAATCATTGTCGACGATTTCCCTTGCTGTCGTGATATGCTGATGAATTTTTCCTTTTTTCAGAACAACTTTTCTCTTGCGTGCTTCCTCAATGGGCTGGATTTTCACCCTGTGCTCCCTTTTCAGAGCATAATAACCAGCCCGCCTGAACATTCTTGAGGTTGGAACGCCAGCACCGCATTTCTCAACGATGGAGATTTTTAGGGACGAGAAGCTATTTTTCTCGAGTGCTCTGAGCAGGCCGGTGATGAATTCAGGCCGGGTGTAACCTGAAGGAGCAACTTTACGATGGGCAAGAACAACATTAGGCTTGATGGTTATTCGTCCCTGAATTTTTTTATTCAGGCCTAATTCAGCCAGACCCTCGCTTATGATTCTTTCCGCGCTTTCTGAGGAATATGTGGGGCATTTCCTGAGGATTACTTTTGGCTTTTTACTCATCTCATCCTACCAGGTCTTCCTCCTCCTCTTCTTCCTCGATTTCCTTTTTCTTGGGGCCGAAAATAAAAGCGATGACAATGCCGAGCCCATAGAGGGCCAGCATGGGGAAGGCGATTATGCACTGGTTTATTACGTCTGGGCTGGGGGTGATTACAGCAGCGATGATGAACACAACCAGCACTGCGTACTTGAAATTTTTTATCATCCACTTGGAAGTGATCAATCCCATTCTGGAGAGGAAAAAGACCAGAGTGGGGAGTTCGAAAACAAGTGCTATGCCCAGAATTATTCTTATGGCCAGACTGAAGTACTTGTTGGCCGTGATAACCGGTTCAAATTCAGCGCCCAGTTTTAGAAAAAAACCGCAGGCGAAGGGGAAGGCGATGAAGTAGGCGAAGAGAGCACCCAGGATGAAGAAGACAGTGGTAAATATGATAAAGGGAATGACGTATTTTTTTTCGTGGCGGAAAAGGCCGGGTGCGATAAAGAGCCAGAGCTGGTAAAAAATGTAAGGTGCAGCGATGAAGACTGCCGCCAGAAAACAGATTTTTATGTAAAGAACAAATGGCTCGGTAAGGTTGATAAAAGCGAGCTTCTTGCCTTGGGGAAGGAATTGTTTTATGGGCCGGGCAATGATGTCGAAGAGCTGTTTGTGGAAAAACCAGCTGGGAATAACAACCACAACCAGAACAATAACCGAGTTAAATATCCTTTTTCGGAGTTCCTCGAGGTGTTCAAGGAAGGTCATCTCATCTGGAGACTTTCTTCCCTTCTTCATTATCTTCTAAATCCTTTTCCAGCTCTTCTTTAATCTCTTTGAATTCTTCAGCCTGGATTTCCTCTTCAATTTTATCCTTGATTTCATCAGAAGTTCTGCGAAATTCTCTGAGGGCTCTGCCGATTGACCTCCCTACCTCAGGGAGTTTTTTTGGTCCGAAGATGAGAAGAGCGATAGCAAGGATGATGAGAAGTTCAGGAAATCCAAGGTTGCCAAACATTTTTCCACTTTCCGGAGGAACATAGCAAATATAGCCCTCACTCAGAGAGAAGTCAATAATAACTTTACAGCGCTTTAAACCTCTGCTAACATTTGTATTCAAGAGGAGCGCATGCGTCGAAGGATTTTAGCTTCGCTGTTACTGGTGTTAGTCATCCTGCTTCTTCCGGCCAGAAACCAGGATGTCTGGCAGCGTTCTCTGGAGAAAATATCCACCATCATAACCCTTGTCGAGGATAACTACTATCGCCAAGTTGACTATGGAAAAGTTGTCTTCTCATCGATAAGAGGGCTTCTTCAGACACTCGACCCCCACTCTCAGTTTCTCGAGCCAAAAAACCTCGCACGAGTAAAAGAAGAGTATAAAGGAAAATTTTACGGTCTCGGAATTCAGATTCAGAAGTACGAGGACCGGCTGATGATTGTCTCTGTTATCGAGGGTACACCAGCTTTCAGGCTTGGGCTTCAGGCAGGAGATGTTATCTCCCATATAAATGGAGAAAGCACAAAACCAATAACCACCACCGAGGCAGTTCAAAAGTTAAGAGGTCCCAAAGGAACGAAGGTAAAAATAACTGTAGTCAGGGAAGGTCTGGATAAACCTCTTGAACTTACCGTAATCAGGGGGGAGGTTCCCCTTTACAGTGTGCCTTACGCTTTTATAATCGGCCCTGATATTGGCTACATATATGTCAGGAATTTTGCCGAGACAACAACAAGAGAGCTCAAGGGAAAACTGAAAGAACTCTCAAGAAAAGGAATGAAGAAGCTCATCCTTGATTTCAGGTACAACACCGGAGGGCCTCTCTACCAGGCAATTGAGATATCCGAAGAGTTTCTACCCAAGAATGCACTAATTGTCTCCACCGAAGGAAGGAGAAAGGCTTATAACAGAGAGTACAGGGCTCAGTTCAACAATCAGTACGAGGATATTCCTCTTGTGATATTGATTAACCGCTCGAGTGCGAGTGCTTCAGAGATTGTGGCAGGAGCGATTCAGGATAATGACCGAGGTCTAATTGTGGGCGAGACTTCCTGGGGAAAAGGCCTTGTGCAGACGGTTTTTCCTCTGGAGGATGACACGGCCCTCGCTCTGACGACAGGCAGATATCTAACCCCAAGCGGCCGCACCATCCAGAGAGACTACACTTTTTTTGAGGATTACATATTAAACAAGAATGAGATTCCAGAGGAAAAGAGAGAAGTCAAATACACGCTGGGTGGGAGGAAAGTTCTGGGCCAGGGAGGAATCACTCCTGACTACGAGGTTAAAGACACCATAACTCGCTTTACCGCTAACATAAGGTTTAAGGGCTTATTTTTCTCCTACGCAAAAAAATTTGCCGAGGGAAAAACTCCTCTCTCGAAGGAATACGTGTTTCCAGAAAAGGGTAAGTGGCCCTCAAAAATATTTCCAGGGAAAAAAGTTTTTTCGGACAATTTTATGCCCGGCGAAGAAGTACTTGAAGATTTCAAGGCTTATCTCAGGAAGGAAAAGTTTGAGTACGATGATGAAGTATTGGAGAAGGTGAAGGATGAAGTCAGACGCGAGCTGAGGAGAGAGATATTCTCCGCACTTTTGGGAATTGAAGTAGGAAGGAAGGCTGATGCAGAGCTTGACCCGGTGATAAAAAAAGCAATCGAGGTCATGCCCGACTCAGCTAGAGTGGTTGAATAGAGGGAAAACATCCTGCCTTTTTTCTTGTCTTTTTTCTTTGATATAATGTGTGTTCTGTCATTGCGAAGCACGAAGTGCCGAAACAATCTGTCATTGCGAGCCCTGAAAGGGCGTGGCAATCTCATCCCTGTTCGCAGAAGCGCAGAGAATTGCCTCGCTTGGCTGGCAACGACAGATGGCCGGCTGTCTTCGGTCGCTCGCATGGGGCATTTTGTGATGATTCAGCAAGCTTCTTGAGGAGGTAGAGATGAAGATTGCCCTGGCATCAGACCATGCAGGCTTCAGGCTCAAAAAGGGAATCCTGAATTATCTGGACGAGAGACGAATTGAACACCATGATTTCGGCTGCTATTCAGAAGAAAGCGTTGATTATGTCGATTTTGGAGCTAGAGCTGTGCGGGCCGTTGTTGGTGGAGAATTCGAGAGAGCAATTCTTATCTGCGGAACCGGGTTGGGGATGTCCATTGTGGCTAATAAATTCAGGGGAATCAGGGCCACGGCCTGCTGGGATGAGATTACGGCTGAACTGAGCCGCTTGCATAACAACTCAAACTGTCTCACCCTTGGGGGAAGGGTACTTGACCTTGATGAGGCACTTGTGATTGTGAAAGTATGGCTTGAGACAAAATTTGAAGAAGGACGCCACACCCCGAGGATAGATAAAATTCTGCGCCTAGAGGAGGAAAATTTTAAATAAAAAAGAGGAGTGACTGAAATGTCTTCATTGTATGAGAAAATAAAGGATTTGTGTGAAAAAATTGTAGAAAATAACACCTGGAGGCAGAAGGAATCGTTTAATCTCATTCCCTCTGAAACCACACCTTCTCTTCTGGTAAAGATGTGCGAAATTTCAGACCCTTCAGGAAGGTATGCAGAACACAGAACGATGAAAGGGGAGGAGGTATACTTTTACCAGGGAACAGATTTCATCAGGGAAGTAGAGGAAGAAGCACGGAAGCAACTGGGTAATTTTTTCCGCTGTTCTGAGGTTGAGCTTCGCCCCATAAGCGGGCAGATGGCTAACGAGGTTGTTTTCAAGGCTATGGTGCGTTTTCTTAACCGCAACCGGTGCCAAGGAGAGCCTTCCCGCAGGATTAAGGCGGTGATGAATAATGCCCTCACCAAGGGCGGTCACCTCAGCTCACAGCCTATGGGTGCCCTCTTCAACTATGTGGAGGAAAATCCGGAGACAGGAAAGGAGAATGTGGTAAATTTTCCTGTGCTCAGGGAAAATCCTTATAAACCTGATATGGAAAGGGTGGCGGAGATGCTCGAAAAGCATAGACCCGAGCTGGTAGTTTTTGGCAAGAGCATGTTCATTTATCAGGAGCCGGTCAAGTTTGTGGCTGAACTTGTTAAGGACTGGAATCCAAGGCCGGTCATCATGTATGACATGGCTCATGTGCTCGGGCTCTGCGGATCCTTCCAGTCACCCTTTGAGGAGGGAGCAGATGTCGTCACAGGTAGCACTCACAAGACATTTTTCGGCCCCCAGAGAGGAGTTGTGGCTGGAAACTTTCCCAAAGGAAGCAGGTATAGACCGTTGTGGCTGGACATCAAGAGCAGGGCTTTCCCTGGTTCGACCAGCAATCACCACCTGGGAACTCTTCTTGCCCTCCTCATGGCTGCTTATGAAATGAACGAGTTTGGGGATGAATACCAGCAGCAGGTAAGAGAGAATGCCAAGTCTTTTGCCCGCTCACTGGCCAGTAAAGGAATCACGGTTGAAGGGGATGAGAGTGATGGGTACACTGAAACTCATCAAGTACTGATCAGAGTTAGAAAGCATGGTCGGGGGCAGGAGATCGCGCGCCGGCTTGAGGAGAACAACATCATCACCAACTACCAGGCACTCCCAGACGACGAGACTTTTCTCGATTCGAGCGGTATCAGGATGGGAGTCCAGGAGATGACCCGGTTTGGCATGAAAGAAGATGATTTTGACCAGCTGGCGGATTTTATGGCTGATGTGGTCATCAGAAATAAGAAAGTAAAAGAGGAAGTTAAAAAATTCCGCCAGAATTTTCTTCAGATGAAATACTGCCTTCCTCCTCAGGAGGCGATTCCGCTTGCAGGAAAAATCCTGAGTAGTATATTCCCTTCCTCTGATTTTGTTGAGCTTTTATTAGAAGGCATTCAGAGAAACATTTAATTCAAAAGCATTAAATTTCAGCTTCCCCCAAATTATTGACCTTGGTAGGCATTTCTGCAAGAATGTTCTAGAAAGAGGAGTTGAAAATGAAGATTCTTGTGGTAGGTTCAGGTGGAAGAGAACATGCCCTTGCCTGGAAGATAAGCCAGAGCCCGAACTGTAAGAGCCTCTTCTGTGCTCCAGGGAATGCCGGTACTGAGGAGATTGCCGAGAATGTTCCTCTCGAGTCTTCTGACATAAACGGACTGGCCGAGTTTGCAGCAGAAAAAAAAATAGACCTTACCGTGGTCGGCCCTGAACTCCCGTTAAGCCTTGGGATTGTTGACCTCTTCCAGGAGAAAGGGCTGAGGATTTTCGGCCCTGAAAAGAAAGCTGCCGAGATAGAAGCGAGCAAGGTTTTTGCCAAGCAGTTTATGGAGCGCCACAGAATACCAACAGCGAGGGCAGGCGTCGCTTTTTCGGTCGAAGAAGCAAGAGAGATACTTAACCGGAATGAATTTTCCTTTCCCTGTGTTGTCAAAGCAGACGGCCTGGCTGCGGGAAAAGGAGTCATCATCTGTCCTGAGAGGGCTAAAGCTGAGGAAGCAATAGAGACTATAATGGTCAGGAAGAAGTTTGGAGAAGCTGGGAAAAGAGTTCTTGTTGAAGAATTTCTTACAGGGAAAGAGGCTTCTTTTATCGTTATAACTGACGGTGTCCGCGTGCTGCCTCTCGTAACTACTATGGACCACAAGCCTGTTTACGACGGAGACAGAGGACCCAACACTGGTGGTATGGGAGCCATATCACCCTCTCCCTTCATTGCCCCCAAGCTGTTTGCTGAGATTGTGGATTCAATCGTCTTTCCCACAGTAACCAGACTGCTTGAGGAGGGAAGAAAATACAGAGGAGTCCTCTACGTGGGTTTAATGTTGACCTCTGACGGTCCCAAGGTGTTGGAATACAACTGCCGTTTCGGAGACCCTGAAACACAGCCCCAGGTGCTCCGCATGGAAAGCGATCTGGTGGAGACTCTTCTTGCCGCCACCGAGGAGAACGTTCTTGAGGCAGAGATAAAATGGAGCACTAAACCTTCAGGTTGTGTTGTTCTCGCCTCTGGAGGCTATCCTGGAAGTTACGAGAAAGGAAAACTGATTAAGGGCTTGAAGCAGGTTTCAGAGCTATCAGGAATCACTGTTTTTCATGCCGGAACAAAGCGGGAAAGGGGAGAGTATTACACCAACGGGGGAAGGGTTGTCGGAGTGTGTGCTTCTGATGATAGTCTGGCAGCTACGATGAAAAAAATATACGGGGCAATCTCCAGGATAAACTTTCAAGGCATGCACTATCGCCGCGATATAGGCGCTATAAGGGAGGAATGATGACTGATGTGGCCGTATTTATCGGGAGTGATTCCGACTATGAGGTGGTAAAGGATGCGCTTGAAATCCTCGAGCGCTTTGGTGTGAGTTATACCATTGAGGTAACCTCTGCTCACCGCTCTCCAGAGAGGACGCTCAATCTCGTTAAATCAGCCGAAAAAGAAGGGGTTAAAGTCTTTATCGCAGTCGCCGGTAAGGCTGCCCACTTGGCTGGCGTGGTTGCTGCTCATACACTCAGACCTGTTATCGGCGTGCCTGTAGCTTCCTCAGCGCTTGGAGGTCTGGATGCCCTTTTCTCCACCGTCCAGATGCCGGCCGGAGTGCCCGTAGCCGCCATGAGTCTTGGAAAAACAGGTGCAGCTAATGCTGCCCTGCTCGCAGCGCAGATAATCAGCCTCGCCAGGCCCGAGCTCGCTGCGAGCTTAAAAGAATACAGGAAAGAGATGGTCTCCAGGATTGAAAACATTTCAAAAAAGATAGGCAGGAATCGATGATAACCTTTTCCATCCATAACTTTGGCTGCCGTGTCAATCAAGCCGAAGCGTTTCTCTGGGCTGAAGAGCTCCAGAAAGGCGGAATGCGGTTTGAAGAAAGATACGAAGATAGCGAACTGGTTGTTGTCAATTCCTGCACCCTGACTTCACGGGCAGAGAGAGACGTGAGAAAATTCCTGAAGCAGATTAGTCGCCTAAACCCAGGAGCAAAAATTGTCCTTACAGGATGTCTTGTTGAGCGTTCACGGAATGAACTTCAAGCCAATCCGCAAATATGGAAGCTCATTTCTAACACCGAGAAGGATGAGCTGGTCAAGAAAGTGCTTTCCTCTATTACTTCTGTTAGAGAGCAAAAGAGGGAGGTTTATTCCTACAGGTCTCGTGCACTGATTAAAATTCAAGATGGCTGCAATTTCAGCTGTGCTTTCTGCATCATCCCTGTGGTGAGAGGAAAAAGCAGGAGCAAATCTCCGGGCGAGATAATATCCCGTGCCCTGGAATTGTCAGCGAAGGGATACCGGGAGATTGTGCTTACTGGAATTCATCTCTGTTCATACGGCACCGACCTCAGACCAAAAAGTTCTCTCCTTGAGCTGCTCAGAAAGCTGGAACAGGAAAGAGAGCTGGGCAAACTCAGGCTCAGTTCATTAGACCCTCGTTTTTTAACACTGCCTCTGCTCGAGCACATGACTTCGAGCAGCAGTATCTGCAATCATTTTCACCTTTCCCTCCAGCACGCCTCTGATGGAGTGCTGAGGAGGATGAGAAGGAGAATCTCTGCTGACAGGTATCGGAAGATTCTCTCTTTTCTGCGCCATAGGAGTCCCTCTTCTTCGCTTGGGGCAGACATAATCGTCGGTTTCCCCGGAGAATCAGAGAAAGACTTTGAGTCTCTCCACCGCTTTCTTGAGAACTCGCCTCTGACATATTTTCATGTCTTTTCTTACTCTCCTCGCCCAGGAACACCAGCCGCCAGCCTTCCCCAGCTTGAGAGCAGGGTGAAGAAAGAGAGGGGAGCACAGCTGAGGAGTCTTTCCAGAAAAAAGAATATAAATTTCAGGCGTAAATTTCTGGGAAAGAAGCTCGATGGAATTGTTATCAGAAAGGAAGGAGAAAGAGCTGAGGTACTCACTTCAAATTACATAAAAGTTTTCCTTCCCAGATGTCCCTACGATGAAAGAGAAGCAGTCAGTGTCAGGGTAAGGAAAGTGACCTCGGAGGAGACATTGGGCGAAATATGCTGAGGCTTCCTCTTTCATTCTTTGAACGCCACACTCTCCAAGTAGTTCAGGATATCATCGGCCGGGTTCTGGTTCACGAATCAGAGGAGGGCCTTACTTCAGGGGTTGTGGTTGAAGCAGAAGCCTACAGAGGAGAGGACGACCCTGCATCTTTTGCTTCCAAAGGGAAGACAAAGCGGAGCGAAATGCTTTTTGCCCCGCCTGGCAGGGCATTCGTCTATTTGACCTACGGCATGTACCATTTGTTGAACATCATAACCGAGAAAGAGGCTTTTCCTGCAGCCATTCTCATTCGAGCCCTGGAACCGAGGGAGGGAATTTCACTCATGAAAGAACGAAGGGGGCGGGAGGAGCTGAAAGAACTATGCTCAGGACCGGGAAAGCTCTGCCAGGCTTTGGGCGTCGATCTCTCTTTAAACGGAGAGGAGGTTTTTTCTCCTCGCTCTCGGCTCTATTTCACACAAGGCAAGGGAGTGAGGAAAAATCTCGTCTGGCGGCCGAGGATCGGGATAAATGAAGGGAAGGACAGATTCTGGCGTGTGTATGATGGGGACAGTCCATTTATCTCAGCAAGATAGAGGATCGATTGGCCCGGGAATCAGCGGATTCAGGCAGAGGTTTATTTAATCTTTGAAAGCTGGCATTCATGGGTATAAAATAGCAGAGAAGAAAAGTTTGAGCTGAGATGAACAAAATTATTCTTCTCCCTCCTGAGATTTCCCGAAAAATCGCAGCCGGAGAGGTCGTTGAACGTCCTTATTCAGTGGTCAGAGAGCTTGTGGACAACGCTCTTGATGCGGGAGCAGAGGAGGTAAAAATTGAGCTTGTGGAGGGTGGGAAGAGACTGATAAAGGTTATCGACAACGGATGCGGCATGGCTCCCGAGGATGCAGAACTCTGCTTTGAAAGACATTCTACCAGCAAAATCTCTAAAGCCGAGCACCTGGCTGAGATATCGACTCTTGGCTTCAGAGGTGAGGCTCTGCCCAGTATTTCTGCTGTCTCCCGGGTGGTGCTTAAAACCTCTGATGGTAAGAGAAACAGGGGGACTTTGATCGAGCGTGAAGGAGAGAAGCTTCTGCGCCTTGAGGAAACCGCCTTTCCACGGGGCACAAGCGTCGAGGTGAAAGACCTTTTTTATAACATGCCTGCTCGGAGGAAATTCCTCCGCTCAGATAGAACAGAGCTGGGAATGATTGTCAGACATGTAACCTGGCAGACTCTAGCTTTTCCTGAAGTGGGTTTTTCACTCACACACAACAGGAAAGAAATTTTCCATTATCCAGGCGTGACAAGTTTTAAGGAAAGGCTTTTCCAGATTTACGGAAAATCAGTGCTGGAAAAGCTGGATGAGGTTGATTTCCAAGAAGACTTTCATCTTACAGGCTTTGTCTCCAGGCCACCTTATGGCCGCAGGGACCGCAGCCATCAGCTCTTCTTCGTCAACAGAAGACCAGTAAAAGATAGAATCTTTGTCGCTGCCCTGAACAATGCTTTTCAGGGCATGCTGGAAAAGGACCTCCAGCCTGAAGCTTTTCTCTTTCTCTACCTGCCTTATTCAGAGGTTGATGTGAATGTCCATCCAGCCAAAGCAGAAGTGAGGTTCAGGGATTCCCAGCAGGTATTTCTCACGGTTAGCCGCGGCATTAGGAATGCTTTTTTCAGGGGAGAAGGAGTAAAAGAAGTCTATCCCTCGAAAAAAGATGGAGAGGCTGAAGCGAGGATTGAGGAGAGAAAGCACGGGTTTTTCCCCCTGCCTCCTGGAATGCCGACACCCGCCGCGCCATCTCTTTTTGGTGAAAGGGAAGAGGATAAGCCGTATCCCACAGTTCTGGGGCAGTATCTTGATACTTACATCATCGCATCCAGCGAAGAAGGGATCTTCATCATAGACCAGCATAATGCTCATGAGAGAGTCCTCTTCGAGAAATACCTGGAAATAGATGTTCAGGGGAAGTGGCCGCGGAAAATCTCTCTCCTTCCCCTCCTGATTGAGCTTTCTCCTTCTCAGGAGCTTGTGCTTGAGTCCTCTCTTGACCTCCTTGAAGAGATGGGCTTCAGGGTAGAATCCATGGGCCAACGCAGCTTTGCTCTCAAGGAATTTCCTGACATCTTTCAGGAAAAAGAGGCAAAAGATATTTTTCTCTATCTGCTCGATGAGGTGAAGGGCGAGAAGGTGGAGAAGATGAGGGAGAAGATCCTCGCCGCGCTGGCCTGCCGGACAGCGATTAAAGCCGGAAAGCGTCTTACACCTGAAAAAATGGATTACCTTGTCGAGGAGCTGTTTAAGACATCAAATTTCTCCCTCTGCCCTCACGGAAGACCGATTGTTGTCAGGCTGGAGAGGGGAGAAATTGAAAGAGAGCTCAAGAGGAAGTGAAATTGACAACAATTTCACCTTTTGCTACTATTATCAGGCTCTTAGATAAGAGAGAGCGTCCAGAATAGTTATCCGGAAGAGTTTTTCAGGAAGTGAGATTAACGGGGAGTGGCGCAGCCTGGTTAGCGCGCCTGCCTTGGGAGCAGGAGGTCGTCGG